>NZ_JBICVV010000022.1:70189-149514 GCF_043199295.1 Streptomyces sp. NPDC048612 | reverse complement strand
CAGCATCGCCCGCGCCGAGGACGGCTTACCGGGCGTCCCCTCCGACCCACCACCCACCCGCCGTAGGCGAACGGCGCCCAGCCACCGGCAACCCGTTTCCGGACGCGGTGTTCCGGTTTGGCAGGTCGCGTCCGGATCAAGGCGTAGGTTCGCCCCAATCCTGGGGAGCAGAGCTGTTCAAGGCGGCATCCCCATGCTGGCATGCGCTCGTCATTTCTTCTCCTGGTGTCCCCGCGCCGCGGGCCTAGGACGACCGGAAGGAAAGCCCATGCTCAGCACGCTCAGTGCTGGTGCCGCCGTGGCATCGTTGCTCCTCGCCGGATCGGCATCCCCCACCCCCACTGCCCGGTTCGGCGACGACCCGCCGAGCGGCAAGATCACCATTACCGTCGCCACGGTCAACGGTTCGGGATGCAGACCCGGCAGCGCCGCCGTCGCCATCGCCCCCGACAACACCGCCTTCACCGTCACCTACAGCGAGTACCTCGCCCAGGCGGGCAACGGCAGCAAGCCCACCGACTCCCGCAAGAACTGCCAGATCGCACTGAACGTCCATGTCCCGCAGGGCTTCACCTACGCGATCGCCCGCGCCGACTACCGGGGCTACGCCTCCCTGGCACGGGGCGCCAAGGGGCTGGAGACGGCCGGCTACTACTTCCAGGGCCAGCAGCCGACGGCCCGTAAGAGCCACAGCTTCACCGGCCCGTACGACGCCAACTGGCAGACCGCGGACGAGACCGACCTCGACGCGCTGGTCTACGCACCCTGCGGCGAGGAGCGGTACTTCAACATCAACACCGAGATGAGGGTGGACGCCAAGGGGGCGGACCCCAAGTCCACCAGCTACATGGCCATGGACTCCACCGACGGCAGCATCAACACCCTGTACCACTTCGCCTGGAAGCAGTGCCCCGAGCGCCGCTGACCCCGGGACACCGCACAGGGCCCGTACGCCGCCGCGTACGGGCCCACGGCACGACGAAGGCCCCCGCACCGGACCGGTGTGGGGGCCTTTCGTCGTTGCGCGCGTGCGGGCACGGGGAGCCCGGCGCGTCCTGCTAGCGCAGCCGCGCCATCAGAGCGTGCTCCACGAGCGTGATGAGCGCGCTCTTGGCCTCGCTGCGGTGCCGCGCATCGGTGGTGATGATCGGCGCGTCCGGGCCGATCTGCAGCGCCTCACGCACCTCGTCGGGCGTGTAGGGCTGGTGTCCGTCGAAGCCGTTGAGGGCGATGACGAACGGCAGTCCGCTGTTCTCGAAGTAGTCGACCGCGGGGAAGCAGTCGGCGAGACGGCGGGTGTCGACCAGCACCACCGCGCCGATCGCGCCGCGCACCAGGTCGTCCCACATGAACCAGAAGCGGTCCTGGCCCGGCGTACCGAAGAGGTACAGGATCAGGTCCTGGTCCAGGGT
This sequence comes from Streptomyces sp. NPDC048612, assembly GCF_043199295.1. NCBI lineage: Bacteria > Bacillati > Actinomycetota > Actinomycetes > Kitasatosporales > Streptomycetaceae > Streptomyces > Streptomyces sp. NPDC048612. Next base: position 148,102 of record NZ_JBICVV010000022.1, on the reverse strand, counting down.
GATCCGGCCGAAGTCCATCGCCACGGTCGTGGTCGTCTTGTCCGGCGCGTGGGTGAGGTCGTCGATGCCCGCCGAGGCGGAGGTCATCACGGCTTCGGTGCGCAGCGGGTTGATCTCTGAGACGGCCCCGACGAACGTGGTCTTGCCCACGCCGAAGCCGCCCGCCACCACGATTTTCGCGGAGGTGGTGGAGCGGGCTGCACCGCTAGAGCTTGCGAAGTCCACTGAGCACCCTTTCGAGCAGTGTCACATCTGGCTGTCCGCCGGCGGTCTCGTCCCCGCCGGGCTGATGGATGGCGACGAGTCCGGCCTCTGCCAGGTCGGCGACGAGGATTCGGGCGACGCCGAGGGGGATGGAGAGAAGCGCGGAGATCTCGGCTACTGACTTGATCTCACGGCAGAGGTGGCAGATGCGCTGGTGCTCCGGCAGCTGGCCCTGCAGCTTGGAGGGGTCGGCGGTCGTGCTGACCAGTGCCTCGATGGCGAGCTGGTAGCGCGGCCGGGTCCGGCCTCCGGTCATGGCGTACGGGCGCACCAGCGGGTTGTTCGAGCCCGTGGGGGCGGGCTCGGGCGCGCGCCGTTGCGGCTGCACCGGCTGGATGCGCGGTGCCTGGGGCTGGTCGTACACCGACGGCTCGTACGGCTGGGAGTCGTACGGCCGGGACTGCTGCGGGGGGTGCTGCGGCCGGCGGCTCGGCGCAGACGGGAAGTTGAAGCGGTTGTTATGGGTCTCGCCCACAGGCCCGGACTCCTGTCCGGAACCATACGGGTATCCGCTCGGGGGCGTTGCCACGTCTCCTCCTCCAACTTGCCTGTCTGACGCCGGTCGCGCCACCGAACCCTATGGCGCGGTGGCGGGAAACGCACTGCCTGTCTTTTAGTTGAGAAGACTTCCCTGCAGTTCGGCGCGCAGATCCGGTGTCAGAACCGTGCCCGCGCGGTCGACCAGCAGGGCCATCTCGTAGCCGACCAGGCCGATGTCGCACTCGGGGTGCGCCAGTACGGCCAGCGACGATCCGTCGGAGACGGACATGATGAAGAGGAAACCACGCTCCATCTCCACCACGGTCTGGTTGACGCTCCCGCCCTCGAAGATGCGGGACGCGCCGGAGGTCAGCGACGTCAGGCCGGAGGCCACCGCCGCCAACTGATCGGCTCTGTCACGAGGGAAACCCTCGGACATGGCGAGGAGGAGACCGTCCGCGGAGACCACGACCGTGTGGGACACCCCAGGGGTGTTGTCCACGAAGTTGGTGATCAACCAGTTCAGATTCTGCGCCGCCTGGCTCATCGGGCTCACACTAACGCTCCTGATCGTAGGTGCTGCCGGGGCCGAAGCCCTGTTGGTCATTCTGGGGGACCCCGTTGGGGTCCGTGCCGACATTGCGTCCCTGCTGGACGCCGCGGCGCAGGTTGCTCAGCCTGCCGCGGACATCCTCCGGGGCGCGGGAGACCTGGGGGCCGCCCTGCGGCGTCTGCTCCGCGGCACCTTCGACCAGGTTGGCCTTGGGCACCCGCCGGGGGAGGCCGGAAGAGGTGACTCCGCCCGCCTTCGGCTCGCGCAGCTGCTCCGCCCGCTCCCACCGCTGGTCGTTGGAGCTGCGCCAGTCGGAGCCGTCCTGGCCGGTCTCCGGCGCGCTCCGCTGCTCCTGCACCTGCGGTGCTTGCTCGTCGCGGCCTCCGCGGCGCGGAAGGCCGGCGTCCGTCAGCGCTTGGGCGTCGCTCGGTGTGGGGCCCGGACGCTCGAATGGTACGCGCTCGGGGGCGCCGGCGGGAGCGGCAGTTGTATTCCGGTCAGATTCCGCTTCGGTCCCGAAGTAGCCCTCGAATGCCGGGCGTTCGGCCCATGCGTCCGGTTGTGCCGTCTCGGGGGAGACGTACGGCTGCTGGCCGGTGGTCTCCGCGAAGCCGGTCTCGCCGAACACCCGGTTGCCGTGCGACCGGTCGTCGTAGAGCGGTTGATCGGCTTCCGCATATGCCTGGCCAGGGTAGTCCTGGTAGGCGCCGCCGGAGGGTGCCTCGTCACGGAAGAGCGGACGCTCGTCGTGCCGGTACCCGGGGTCCTGCTCACCGGTCGCCTGGGCTTCCAGGGCGGCGCGGCGCTCCTCGCGGATCAGCGAGCGGCCCACCATGTCCAGGTCACCGGAGTCCGGACGGCCGTAGCGGCTGTCGTCGAAGCCCAGCTCGGCTGCGGTGCGCTGGTGGCTCTCCGCGGCGGTGTGCTGGTGCTCCGGGACGATCCGCGACACCGTGAAGTCGTCGTCGAACTGCTCGCCGCCACCACCGTGGGTGATCGCCTCGGGCAGCATGACCAGCGACGTGGTGCCCGCCTGCTCGCCGGAGGGGCGCAGTTGCACCCGGATTCCGTGCCGGTCGGCCAGCCGGCCGACCACGAACAGACCCATGCGCTGGGAGATCGCGGCGTCCACGCTCGGCGGGTTCGCCAGCTTGTGGTTGATGTCCGCGAAGTCCTCGGGGGTGAGCCCGATGCCCTTGTCGTGGATCTCGATCATGACCCGGCCGTCGGGCAGCCGGGTGGCGGCCACCCGCACCTTGGTCTGCGGGGAGGAGAACGTGGTGGCGTTCTCCAGCAGCTCGGAGAGCAGGTGCACGAGGTCGGTCACGGCGGTGCCGTGGATCTCGCTCTCGGGGACGCCGGTGAGGTCGATTCGCTCGTAGGACTCGACCTCACTGATCGCCGCCCGGAGGACGTCGACCAGCGGCACCGGCTGGTTCCAGCGGCGGCCGGGCTCCTCGCCCGCGAGGATGAGGAGGTTCTCCCCGTTGCGCCGCATACGCGTGGCGAGGTGGTCGAGCCGGAAGAGACTCTCCAGCTGGTCCGGGTCCGCCTCGTTGTTCTCCAGGTCGGTGATCAGCTCCAACTGGCGCTCGATCAGGCCCTGGTTACGGCTGGAGAGGTTGGTGAAGATCGCGTTGACGTTGCCCCGCAGCAGTGCCTGCTCGGCGGCGAGCCGGACGGCTTCGCGGTGCACCTGGTCGAAGGCCCGGGCGACCTCGCCGATCTCGTCGGTGGTGGAGATCGGGATGGGCTGGACACGGGTGTCGACCCGGCCCGGGTCCGTCCGCGAGAGCTGGTCGACCAGCATCGGCAGCCGCTGCTCGGCGATGCCGAAGGCGGCGTTGCGCAGCTGGCGCATGTTGCGGCTCATCCGGCGGGCCATCATGCCGGCCACGACGAACGCGATGATCAGCGCGGCCACCGCGATGCCGGAGTCGATGAAGGTCGACTGCCGGGCGTCGTCGGAGATGGCCGCCGCCTCGTTCACGGCCTTGTCCGCCAGGTCCTTCTCGATGGACCGGTACATGTCGAACTTGCCGGTCGCGGCCGCGAAGTAGGTGTCGGAGGTGATGCCGCGGCCACCGAGCGACTCCGGTGCGGCACCGGTGGCGATCAGGGCGGACATCTGGTCGATCGACGGCGGGGCGCGGAACGGCCGGCCGGCGGCCTGCGCCTGCTCCTTGGCCAGCGCGACCTTCCGCGCCGCGGCCTGCTTGAGCTCCGCGCCGTCCGTCTTGAGGCGCTCGACGTCCTCGGGCGTACCACCGGAGGTGTACTCGCCGATGGCGATGCCCTCCAGATAGCGGTACGACGCGAAGGCGGTCAGCTGGAGCTTGTGCTCCTTGCCGCCCTGCGGGGTCGCCGGGTCGACCAGGAGGTGGGTGCCGATCGAGCGCTGCAGCGACTCCGCCGCCTGGGCCAGCGCGATGGCGTAGACCGTACGGCCGTACGAGGTGATGTTGCCGGTGCCCAGGCCGAGTTCGTTGGCGAACTCCATCAGCGGGTGCTGGACCTCGACATAGCCCTCTTCGGTCTGCACACCGCGCAGCTTGGAGGTGTACGCGGCCTGGCGCAGCTGCTGGAGCTTGGGCTCGGTCTTCTCGAACAGGTCGAACCGGCGCTTGAGGCCCGGCGTGTCCGGCATGGACTTGGCCGCCTGGTGGAACTTCTCGGCGGCGGCGTCGGTGGCGTCCCGCGCGCTCAGCACCGCCGGGTCGTCCTTCTTGCCCTTCAGCAGCGGTGCCGCGGTGCGGTCCCGCTCGTCAATCAGGGCATTGCTGTAGGAAAGCGCGGCGCGCACCAGCTTTGCGGTGTTCTCCGCGTCCTGTGCTTCCTGCCAGGTCGCGAACGAGCCGTCCACGCGCAGTCCGCCGAAAACCAGGGCGAGCAGCACGGGGATCAGCAGAATGGCGTTCAGGCGGGTCGCCACGCGCCAGTTGCGCGGGGAGTACTTACCGCCACTGACCGGAGGCTTCGCGGCCGAATCTTCGGGCGCGTCGGAAGCCGTCAGGCCACCTCTGGGCGGCGGTGTGAAGTTGCCCCGCCGCGGTTCCTGCGGCTCGGGGCTCGCCTTGCTTCGCCTCACTCGACCAACAACCTCTCGGCGCCGGCACTGACTTGCTGTGCCGTTTCTTCTGGGCGTTCCTACTCCGGAGTTCAGCGAATTTCAGCACGTCAGGGCGGTGCGTTCCAAACACTGGGGAAAGCCGGAGCAGGCCCGAAAGGGCCTCAGATAAAAGGGGCGTTAAGGGCGAGCAGCGCCAAAATGCAGGAGAATTGTGAGCGCAGCGAAGCCGGGCATGCGCGCGGGGTGTCGAAGGCCCGCTGATTCACTGTCGAAACGTTATGAAGCAAAATTGCAGGCGTGTCGAAGGACACAGATCCACTCAGGGATGCCGGAATCCCGTCCGGGGCAGGGGAGCGCACCCCCGCCCCTGACAACGGCTGAGCGGCCCGCTCAGGACTGCGGAGCGGGCCGGTGAGGGACTACTGCAGCCGGGCCATCAGCGCGTGCTCCACGAGCGTGATGAGCGCGCTCTTGGCCTCGGCGCGGTGCCGGGCGTCCGTGGTGATGATCGGGGTCCCCGGGCCGATCTGCAGCGCCTCACGCACCTCGTCGGGCGTGTGGGGCTGATACCCCTCGAAGCCGTTGAGGGCGATGACGAACGGCAGTCCGCTGTTCTCGAAGTAGTCGACGGCCGGGAAGCAGTCGGCGAGACGGCGGGTGTCGACCAGCACCACCGCGCCGATCGCGCCGCGCACCAGGTCGTCCCACATGAACCAGAAGCGGTCCTGGCCCGGCGTACCGAAGAGGTACAGGATCAGGTCCTGGTCCAGGGTGATCCGGCCGAAGTCCATCGCCACGGTCGTCGTGGTCTTGTCCTGCACGTGGCTGAGGTCGTCGACACCCGCCGAGGCGGAGGTCATCACGGCCTCGGTGCGCAGCGGGTTGATCTCCGATACGGCCCCGACGAACGTGGTCTTGCCCACGCCGAAGCCACCCGCCACCACGATCTTGGCGGAGGTGGTGGCGCGGGCCGTCGTCCCGTCCGAACCGCTGTCAGAGCTTGCGAAGTCCACTGAGCACCCTCTCGAGCAAGGTCACGTCCGGCGTGCCGCCGGCCTCGCCGCTGCCGCCGGGCTGGTGGATGGCCACCATCCCGGCCTCCGCCAGGTCGGCGACCAGAATCCGCGCCACACCCAGCGGGATGTGCAGCAGCGCGGAGACCTCGGCGACCGACTTCACCTCACGGCACAGGTGGCAGATCCGCTGGTGCTCGGGCAGCAGGCCGGGCAGCTGCGCCGGGTCGGCGGTCGTGCTGACCAGCGCCTCGATGGCGAGCTGGTAGCGCGGCCGGGTCCGGCCTCCGGTCATGGCGTACGGGCGCACCAGCGGCTGGTCACCTTCGCCCCCGTACGGCGCTTGGCTGTAAGCGCCGTACGGGCCGGAAGTGGCAGGTGGCGGGGTCATGGAGCCTCCGGGCGGGACAACTGACGGTTGTCGGGTTGGGCCGGTGGGGGGTGCGGCACATGGATGGTTGGTGCGGTACGGAGCGGCGCTGCGGACGCCGCTCAGTGCAGCAGGCTGCCCTGCAGTTCGGCGCGCAGATCGGGCGTCAGCACCGTGCCCGCGCGGTCGACCAGCAGAGCCATTTCGTAGCCGACCAGGCCGATGTCGCACTCGGGGTGCGCCAGTACGGCCAGCGACGATCCGTCGGAGACGGACATGATGAAGAGGAAGCCACGCTCCATCTCCACGACGGTCTGGTTGACGGTCCCGCCCTCGAAGATGCGGGACGCGCCGGAGGTCAGCGACGTCAGGCCGGAGGCCACCGCCGCCAACTGGTCGGCGCGGTCGCGGGGGAAGCCCTCGGACATGGCGAGCAGCAGACCGTCAGCGGAGACCACCACCGTGTGCGACACCCCGGGGGTGTTGTCCACGAAGTTCGTGATCAACCAGTTCAGGTTCTGCGCCGCCTGGCTCATCGGACTCAACTAACGCTCCTGCTGGTGAGTGGGATCGACAATGCCGTGCGTGCCGGTGGACGACGTCCCGGCCTCGCGGCCTTGCTGAATACCCCGGCGGAGATTGGTCAGCCGCCCGCGCACATCGCTGGGCGCGCGCGAGACCTGGGGGCCGCTCTGGGTGGACTGCTGTTGTTGCGCGGTGCCCGCGACGAGGTTGGCGCGCGGGACCCGGCGGGGCAGTCCGGAGGTGGTGATACCGCCCGCGGCGGGCTGGCGGATCTGCTCCGCCTGCCGCCACGTCTCGTCGTTCGGCGAGCTGCGCCACTGGGTGGCGGGCTCGGCCGGGGCCGCGCCGCGCGCACCGTTGACCGGGGCGTCGTTGCGTGCCTCGCCGCGCGCCGGACCGTCCTGCGCGGCCTCGCGGCGCGGCAGTCGCGGTGCCTCGGGCTCGGCGCCGCCCTGGGGCGGCACCCCGGCAGCGGCGGCCGCCGGGTGGTTGAACCAGTTGGACTCGATGGTGTCGAAGATCGGCGTACGGCCGTCACCGGGACCGGCGTCCGCGTTGCCGAGCGCATCGGCGGACGGCGCACCGCTGTCCTGCGACGCCTGCACCGGGAACTGCCCGGTGCCCTGCGACTCGTCGGCGTACGCGCCACGGTCGGCGTCCGGCCGCTGGTACTGGCCGGTGTCGCTGTCGGGGCGCTGGTACTGGCCCGTGGTGTCGCTCTCCGGGCGCTGGTACTGACCGGTGTCGCTGTCCGGGCGCTGGTACGTCCCCGTGTCGCTGTCGGGGCGCTGGTACGTCCCCGTGTCGCTGTCCGGGCGCTGGTACTGCCCCGTGTCGCTGTCCGGGCGCCGGTACCGGCCCGTCTCGTACTGACCCGTCTCGTACTGACCCGTGCCGCCGCCCGGCAGGGCGAACTGACCGGTGTCACCGGGGCCGTTGGCCGCGCCCTGGCCGGCCGGACGCGCGCCCCGCGGGCGGTTGCCGCCCTGGGAGCCGTCCGCGGCGGGCGGCGGACCGTTGAAGTCGGGACGGGCGAACGCCGCGGTGTCGCCGGGGCCGCCGCTCGGCGCGGGACGCTCGAAGCTGCCGGTGGTCTCCGGCTCCTCGTGGCCACGCGGCCGGTCCGGCGTCTCGCGCGGCGCCAGCGGCCAGTCGTCGGAGCCGCCGCGCTCACGGCGCGCGCCCCAGCTCGTACCGCCCTGCTGCTGACCGCCCTGACCGCCCTGACTGCCCTGACCGCCGGCGGGCCGGCCGCCCGGCAGTTCGGCGGCGGGGCCGCGCGCGGGCAGCTGCGGACGCTCGTCGCGGCGCGGGGCGCCGGTCGGCGGTGCCACGGTGGGCGCCGGGCCGCTGTCCCCGCCCCGGGTGGGCAGCGAGGGACGCGAGCCGGAGGGACGGCCGGCGGCCGGGCGGGGGTCGCCGCCCTGTCCCGGGGCGCCGGGGGCACCCGTGCCGGGAGGGGCCGTACGGCCGGACGGTGCCGCGGCGCCGAAGGCGTTCGGCGCACCGCCGCCGGGGCCGCCGCGGCCGGGCAGCGCGGGACGCTGGCCGGGCGCCGGGCCCGAACCGACCTGACCGCGCGGCTGGAGCCCCGCGAGCCGGCTGGACTGCCCGCCGCCGTGGTCGCCGCCCTTGGCGTTGCTCGGCGCCGGCTTCTTGCCGCCCTGGGCGACATCGACCGGCAGCATGACCAGCGCGGTGGTGCCGCCGGAGTCGGAGGGCCGCAGCTGGATACGGATGCCGTGCCGCAGGGACAGCCGGCCGACCACGAACAGACCCATCCGCCGCGAGACCGAGACGTCCACGGTCGGCGGGCTGGCGAGCCGCTCGTTGATCGCGGACAGGTCCTCGGGCGACAGGCCGATACCGGTGTCGTGGATCTCGACCAGCACCCGCCCGTCGGGCAGCGCGTGACCGGTGACCTTGACCTTGGTCTGCGGGGAGGAGAACGAGGTGGCGTTCTCCAGCAGCTCGGCGAGGAGGTGCACGAGGTCGTTGACGACCCGGCCCGCGACCTCGGTCTGCGGTACGGCGTTGAGCTCGATGCGCTCGTACTGCTCCACCTCGGAGGCGGCGGCACGGAGCACGTCGACCAGCGGCACCGGCCGCGTCCACCGGCGGCCCGGCTCCTCACCGGCGAGGACCAGGAGGTTCTCACCGTTACGGCGCATGCGGGTGGCGAGGTGGTCGAGCTTGAAGAGCGAGGACAGCTGGTCCGGGTCGGCCTCGCGGGACTCCAGTTCGGAGATCAGCGAGAGCTGGCGCTGGATCAGACCCTGCGAACGGCGCGAGAGGTTGGTGAACATCGCGTTGACGTTGCCCCGCAGCAGCGCCTGCTCGGAGGCGAGGCGGACCGCCTCGCGGTGCACGTCGTCGAAGGCCGCGGCCACCCGGCCGATCTCGTCCCGGCTGTGCACACCGACCGACTCGACGGAGGTGTCGACGTCCTGCGGGTCGGACTCGGACAGCTGCTTGACCAGCTCGGGCAGCCGGTCCTGGGCGACCTTCTGCGCGGTGTCCTGCAGCCGGCGCAGCGAGCGGACCATGGACCGCGCCACGACGAAGGCGCCGACCAGCGAGACGCCGAGGACGAGCAGGATCAGCGCACCGCTGATGATCGCGGACTGGGTGGCCTCGTTGCGCAGCTCGCGGGACTTCTGCTCCATCTCGGAGAGCAGCGTGGTCTCGATGCGCGACATCTCGTCGATCTTGACGGTGTCGGAGTCGTACCAGTCGAGGTAGCGGTAGTCCTGGCTGCGGATGCCGGAGCCGCTGGCGAAGGCGCGGTGCGCGAAGGCGACCGCGGCCTTGATCTCGTCGTTGTTGCCGTCCAGACCGCGGGTGAGCGCGCCGGCGCTGTTCTCGCCGTTGCTGGTGTAGATCTGCGAGAAGCGGTCGCGGGCCGCCTTCTCGTTGTCCTCGGCGTTACGGCCGGCCAGCCGGTCGTTGGAGGACAGCTCCGGGCCACCCTCGTGGGCGAGGCCGGCACTGACCAGGGCCCGCTGGATCGACGCGTACTCCTTGGCCGACGAGAACGCCGCCAGCGCACGGGTGCTGCGGATCATCTCCGGGTTGCTGGTCGCCTGCGCCATGTCCTGGGAGAGCGACAGCAGCGAGTTGATCAGCTGGTTGTAGCTGGTGACGGTCCGGGCCGAGTTGTCCTCGTCCTTGTACGCGCTGTTGCGGATCTCGTTGAGGGTGTTGAGCTGGCGGGTGATCTCCAGGACGGTCGCCCGGACACCGGTCATCGTGGCGTCCTGGCCCCGGATGTCATCGGTGGCCTGGTTGAACGACAGCCGGGCGCGGTCGGTCGCCTCGCGGGGCGCGACGACGTTGGCGTCGTCCTTGGCGTTCCCGCTGCCGGCCAGCGGACCGGCCGACTTGTCCCGCTCCACCTGCAACGCGTCGGCGAGTTCGGTCGCCTGCCGGGTCATCTCGGTGAGCAGCTGCATCTTGTCGAGCTGGTCGATGTTCTCCAGCGACGTGCCGATGCGCATACCGCCCAGCGTGGTCGCGGCGACCACGGGCAGCGCGAGCAGGGAGACCAGACGGGTGCTGATGCGCCAGTTGCGCAGCGCTATTCGCGAACCGGGGCCACTGGCCCCCTTGGACGCCTTGGGCTTACCGCTGTCCGCGGCGTCATTGCCCGGCGCCTGGCCGCCTCCGTCGACGGGCAGCGTGCTGCCTCCGGCGGAACCGTTGCCCTGGGCGCGCTGGGGCGAGGAGGCGCGGTCGGTTCCGCCGCGCAGCTCCGGGTCCGCCGCAGCGCTGCCATCCCTCTTGAAACGTCCCTGCACTAGCGTCGCAACCTCTGGACCAGGCGTCCCGCCGCGGCGGGACGGTGTCGAGTCGAATGGAGGACCGCTGAGTCCCCCGATGGCGGTCGTGAGTGACCGGCGGGCTGCCCCCTCCGGTCGGAAGAGAACGGCACCACCGCGCGGCGCTTCGTTGCGCCCTGCGCGCCGGCTGAAACGTGCGGCGGTCCGTGGAATTCCAGCACAGTGCAGGATCTCCAACAAGAGCGGAGCCCCGCACTGTGACTTGGGTGACGCAATGTGCGGAGCACGTCACGACTTGTAGAAGATGCTGCCGTCAATAACGGACTTTTATCCGCGAGTCGGCCGCACCCCAGGGCTGTCCCAGGTGCGGTGATCGGGAGCGGAACGTGCACTTCAATCCGTCATTGTCCGATTCGCCCAGGGTTGTTGATCATGGAAAATGCGGCATTTGTCACACACTTCGTGAGCAAACTCACAGGTGGATCATTGAGTCTCCCCGCACGTCGCAGGGAATAGCGCGCTTAGCCTGACGCTTTACACAGTTGCCGAGAATGACAAGGCAGCTTTCCGCAAGCCCTTTCCCGACTCGATGACGCGAGGCATGCAGCAGTGAAGACGACGACGATGTTCCGCAACATAGCCAACCCGCGGCGCACCACCCTGGCCCACCTCACCGACGCCGTCGAGCTCGGCACCGAGGCCCCGGAGCACACCGTCGACCTGCCGGCCCAGACGGCCAACCCCCGCCGCACGGTCCTGATGACGGCCCCCGAACAGGGCATCCCCGCCTGAAGCGACGACCGACCGGCAGCGGCCCCGCGATAGCCTGGAGTGTCAACTCCGGCCACTGATCAATGAGGGGCAACGGCAACCCGTGCGCATCGCCAGATTCTCCATCGACGGCAACGTCGGCTTCGGCGTCCTCGAAGGCGACGAACTCGACGTCATCAAGGGGCACCCCTTCGCGGAATTCGAGCGCTCGGGCCAGAAGGTCCCCCTCGACAAGGTCCGGCTGCTGCCGCCGGTCCTCCCCAACAAGGTCGTCGCGATCGGCCGCAACTACGCCGAGCACGCCGCCGAGCTGGGCAACGCCGTACCGGACGAGCCGGTCGTCTTCTTCAAGCCGTCGACCACGGTGATCGGCCCCGGCGACCCCATCGCGTACCCCTCCTTCTCCGAGGAGGTGCACCACGAGGCGGAGCTCGCCGTCGTCATCGGCCGGATGTGCCGTGAGGTGCCCCGCGAGCGCGTCAAGGACGTGATCCTCGGCTACACCTGCGCCAACGACGTCACCGCCCGCGACGTGCAGCGGCGCGAGAAGCAGTGGGGACGGTCCAAGGGCTTCGACAGCTCCTGCCCGCTCGGCCCCTGGGTCGAGACCGGGCTGGACCCCGCCGACATCGCCGCGGGCCTCGCCGTCCAGTGCACGGTCAACGGTGAACAGCGCCAGCTCGGCCGCACCAGCGACCTGGTCCGCCCGGTCGAGGACCTCATCGTCCACATCACCGAGGCGATGACCCTGCTCCCCGGCGACGTCATCCTCACGGGCACCCCGGCCGGGGTCGGCCCCCTCAACGTCGGCGACGAGGTCGCCGTCACCATCGAAGGCATCGGCACTCTCACCAACAAGGTGATCAAGCGTGGCTAACGCGACCCCCGTACGCGTCCGTTTCTGTCCCTCCCCGACCGGTAACCCCCATGTCGGCCTGATCCGTACCGCCCTGTTCAACTGGGCCTACGCACGGCACAACAAGGGCAGCCTGGTCTTCCGGATCGAGGACACCGACGCGGCCCGCGACTCCGAGGAGTCCTACAACCAGCTGCTGGACTCGTTCCACTGGCTGGGCTTCGACTGGGACGAGGGCCCCGAGGTCGGCGGCCCGCACGCGCCGTACCGCCAGTCCCAGCGCATGGACCTCTACAAGGACGTCGCCGACAAGCTCCTCGCCGCCGGCCACGCCTACCACTGCTACTGCACCACCGAGGAGCTGGACGAGCGCCGCGACGCCGCCCGCAAGGCCGGCCGGCCCTCCGGCTACGACGGCACCTGCCGCGAGCTGACCACCGAGCAGAAGGCCGCGTACGAGGCCGAGGGCCGCTCCGCCATCGTCCGCTTCCGGATGCCCGACGAGCCGATCACCTTCACCGACCTGGTGCGCGGCGAGCTGACCTTCACCCCGGACAACGTTCCGGACTACGGCATCGTGCGCGCCAACGGCGCCCCGCTGTACACCCTGGTCAACCCGGTCGACGACGCCCTGATGGAGATCACCCACGTCCTGCGCGGCGAGGACCTGCTCTCCTCCACCCCCCGCCAGATCGCCCTCTACAAGGCCCTGATCGAGCTGGGCGTGGCCAAGGAGATCCCGGCCTTCGGCCACCTCCCCTACGTCATGGGCGAGGGCAACAAGAAGCTCTCCAAGCGCGACCCGCAGGCCAACCTCAACCTGTACCGCGAGCGCGGCTTCCTCCCCGAGGGCCTGCTCAACTACCTTGCGCTGCTCGGCTGGTCCTTCTCCGCCGACCAGGACCTCTTCTCGGTGCAGGAGCTGATCGAGAAGTTCGACATCGCGGACGTCAACGCCAACCCGGCCCGCTTCGACCTGAAGAAGGCCGAGGCGATCAACGCCGACCACATCCGGCAGCTGGACGTGGCGGACTTCATCACCGCCTGTGAGCCCTGGCTGACGGCCCCGCACGCCAACTGGGCCCCCGAGGACTTCGACGAGGCCGCCTGGCGCGCCATCGCCCCGCACGCCCAGACCCGCCTCACCGTCCTCTCGGACATCACGGCCAACGTCGACTTCCTCTTCCGCAAGGAGCCGGTCGAGGACGAGGCGTCCTGGACCAAGGCCATGGGCAAGGGCGACCCGGTGGCGCTGCTGACCACCGCCCGCGCCAAGCTGGACGCCGCCGACTGGACCGCCGGCCCCGAGCCCCTCAAGGAGGCCGTCCTGGCCGCCGGCGAGGAGCACGGCCTCAAGCTCGGCAAGGCACAGGCCCCCGTCCGGGTGGCCGTCACCGGCCGCACGGTCGGCCTGCCGCTCTTCGAGTCCCTGGAGATCCTGGGCCGGGAGCGCACCCTCCAGCGCATCGACGCGGCCCTGGCCAAGCTGGCCGGCTGACCGCACCACTGCGCCCAGGGGCCCGGACACCGCACGGTGTCCGGGCCCCTGGCGTATCCGGCGCCGTTGGCTAAATTGCCGGTATGCCCCTCCGCGCCGTCCTGTGGGACCTCGACGACACCCTCTTCGACTACACCGGATCGGACCGTGCGGGCGTGCTGCGCCACCTGCGGACCGAGGGCCTGCTCGACACGTACGGCGGCGAGCAGGTGGCCCTGGAACGCTGGCAGGCGGCCATGGAGACCGAGTTCGCCCGCTTCCTCGCCGGTGAGGTGGGCTTCCTCGACCACCGCAGAGGCCGGGCCCGGACGTTCCTGGAGACCCCGCTCTCCGACACCGAGGCGGACGCCTGGTTCGGCCGCTACCTCGCGCACTACGAGGCCTGCTGGGCGCTCTTCCCGGACGCCGGGCCCGCCCTGGAGGCCCTGGCCCCGCTGGCACGGCAGGCGGTGCTGTCCAACGCCACCACCGCCAACCAGGAGCGCAAGCTCGCCACCCTGGGCATCCGCACCCGCTTCGAGGCGGTGTTCTGCGCCGACGGGCTGGGTCACGCCAAACCGGCCGCGGAAGCGTTCCAGGGCGCCTGTCAGGAACTGGGCCTGCCGCCGAACGAGGTGGTCCACATCGGCGACAAGCTCGACATCGACGCACTGGGCGCCCGGGACGCCGGGCTGACCGCCGTATGGCTGGACCGCGCGGGCACCGGAGGGGAGCCGCCCGCCGGGGTGCGGCGGATCGCGGGCCTGGCGGAGCTCCCCGCGCTGTTGCACGGAGTTATCGGTTTTGGTGCGCCGTCCACGATCAGGTAATGTTCTTCCTGCGCCGCCCGAGAGGGGCCGAAAGGCCCGGCCGGGAGGCGTAAGTCAAACAAAGCCCCCGCAGGGGGTTGCGCTTTGATGGCCTATGGTGTAATTGGCAGCACGACTGATTCTGGTTCAGTTAGTCTAGGTTCGAGTCCTGGTAGGCCAGCTCGCAGAGCTTATCTGCAAAGCCCCCGTTGTGTAGCGGCCTAGCACGCTGCCCTCTCAAGGCAGTAGCGCCGGTTCGAATCCGGTCGGGGGTACAGATCCTTCCCAGGGAGACAGTCCGGGTCGCACCCGCTGCCTCTCACGGAGACAAACATCCGGCTTCCACCGGATGGGGATCGCTAGGGCCCCCGTTGTGTAGCGGCCTAGCACGCCGCCCTCTCAAGGCGGTAGCGCCGGTTCGAATCCGGTCGGGGGTACTGGTCTAAACCACCATGGGCTATGGTGTAATTGGCAGCACGAGTGATTCTGGTTCATTTAGTCTAGGTTCGAGTCCTGGTAGCCCAGCGCGGTGTGTCCTCGCGGCACATCCAACTGCAGGAAAACTTGCCCCCGTTGTGTAGCGGCCTAGCACGCCGCCCTCTCAAGGCGGTAGCGCCGGTTCGAATCCGGTCGGGGGTACAAGACGAAGAGGCCCTCCGCATCATGCGGGGGGCCTCTTCGCGTCAACCGCCGCTTCCGAAGCGCCTGTTGGCCTCTTCGGCCTCCGCCAGCCGGCGCAGGCTGAGCAGTACCGGCTCGTAGAGCACGGTGAGCGCGACCGCCGCCTCCACCTGCTCCGCCGGGGTCGCGAACTCCTCGACCAGGTCCAGGTCGGCGACGGAGAGCTGCGCCGCCTGGCGGGCGTAGGGCAGCAGATGCGGGATGTCGCAGGCGTAGCCGAGGCGGTGCAGCGCCGCGATGGCGGCGACGAGCATGCCGAAGGCGCGGGAGCCGTCGGCGATCTCCAGGTTGAAGTGCCAGTCGAGCTGCTTGAGGAGTTCGGTGGCGGTGCGCCGGGCGACGGCCGTCGAGGCGGCGCTCTCGTCGGGCTCCGGGCCGTAGGGGAGTGCCTCCACGGCGATCCCGAGGCGGGTGAGGTGGTCCCGGGAGTCGTCCTCGACGGCGGCCAGGACGTCCCGGGCGGTGCTCACGGGGATGCGGCCGACCTGGATCAGGGCGCGGACCAGCCGCAGCCGCCGCAGATGCTCCTCGTCGTACTCGGACCGGGTGGCGGTGACCCGGCGGCCCGGCGGCAGCAGGCGTTCGCGCAGGTAGTACTTGATCGTGGCGGTGGAGACCCCGCTGCGCTCGCTCAGTTCCGCCAGTCGCATACCGCTTGCACCTTCCATTGGAGAGTGCCACTATCTAAGCATGGATAGCGATGCTATCCAGTGACGGAAGGGGGCAGTCATGAGGGACAAGCCGGTGCAGGGCCGGATGACGGCGGACGGCGGCCGGGAGGTGGTGGTCTTCCTCATCGGGATGCGCTTCAACAACTGGCGTGCGGTGCGCAGTTGGCTTCCGGTGTTCCGTGCGATGCCGCGCATGATCAAGGAGCTGGCCCAGGACCCGGACAGCGGGATGATCGGCTACCGGCTGCTTCCCGGACTGCCGCGGAACTTCGCCGTCCTCCAGTACTGGGACTCGAAGGAGAAGCTCTTCGCCTACGCCACCGACCGGGACGGTGCGCACCGGCCGGCCTGGGCCGAGTTCAACCGGCGGATGCGCGAGGGGCGCGACAAGGTCGGCTTCTGGCACGAGACCTATGTCGTCCCGGCGGGCTCGTACGAGAGCGTCTACGTCAACATGCCGCCGTTCGGGCTGGGGGAGGCCCAGGGGACGGTGCCGGTCGGCCGCCGCGGGGAGCGGGCCGCGGACCGCATGGCGGCCTGAGGGCCGAAGGGCGGCCTGAGGGCCGAAGGGCGGCCCCGTGCGGACGGTCCGCACGGGGCCGCCCTTCTTCGGCATCGCGGCCGGGGCAGGCCGGGGCCACCGCCCGACTCGCTCCGGCCGGGGGGTCAGCCGGTGCGCCGCAGGCCCTCGGAGAGGCGGGCCGCCGCGTCGATGACCGCCTGGGCGTGCATCCGGCCCGGGTGCCGGGTCAGCCGCTCGATCGGTCCGGAGACCGAGACGGAGGCCACCACGCGGTTGGAGGGGCCGCGCACGGGGGCGGAGACCGAGGCCACGCCCGGCTCCCGCTCGCCGATCGACTGGGCCCAGCCCCGGCGCCGTACGCCGGACAGCGCGGTGGCCGTGAAGCGCGCGCCCTGGAGGCCGCGGTGCAGCCGCTCGGGCTCCTCCCAGGCCATCAGGATCTGGGCGGCCGAGCCCGCCTTCATGGGGAGCGTGGAGCCGACCGGGACGGTGTCCCGCAGTCCGGACAGCCGTTCCGCCGCCGCCACGCAGATCCGCATGTCGCCCTGCCGGCGATAGAGCTGGGCGCTCTCGCCGGTCACATCGCGCAGGTGGGTGAGCACCGGTCCGGCCGTGGCCAGCAGACGGTCCTCGCCGGCCGCCGCGGCCAGCTCGGACAGGCGCGGTCCCAGGATGAACCGGCCCTGCATGTCCCTCGCCACCATCCGGTGGTGTTCCAGTGCCACGGCCAGACGGTGGGCCGTGGGCCGTGCGAGCCCGGTCGCCGCGACCAGCCCGGCGAGGGTGGCCGGACCGGACTCCAGGGCACTCAAAACCAGAGCTGCCTTGTCGAGAACGCCGACGCCGCTAGAGTTGTCCATGCAACGATACTCGCGTCTCACACTGTGAAACGCAAGTTCAATTTTCCAGGGAAGTCGTCAATCTGTAGGTGTGGCCCTCGACCAGGGCCCGGCGTAAGGCCCGGCAAGGGGATTTTTCTGCGGGCATCGCGCACGGACGAGAAAGGCCGGCAATGCGGCCGGTCGGAGGGAAAGCGATGGGACGGACACTCGCGGAGAAGGTCTGGGACGACCATGTCGTCCGGCGCGCGGAAGGCGAGCCCGACCTCCTCTTCATCGATCTCCACCTGCTGCACGAGGTCACCAGCCCGCAGGCGTTCGACGGCCTCCGCAAGGCCGGCCGCCCGGTGCGCCGTACGGACCTGACCATCGCCACCGAGGATCACAACACCCCCACCCTCGACATCGACAAGCCGATCGCCGACCCGGTCTCGCGCACCCAGCTGGAGACGCTGCGCAAGAACTGTGCCGAGTTCGGGGTCCGGCTGCACCCGCTGGGCGATGTCGAGCAGGGCGTTGTCCACGTGGTGGGACCGCAGTTGGGACTGACACAGCCCGGCACCACGGTGGTCTGCGGTGACAGCCACACCTCCACCCACGGAGCCTTCGGCGCGCTGGCGTTCGGTATCGGCACCAGCCAGGTCGAGCACGTCCTGGCCACCCAGACGCTGCCGCTGGCCCCCTTCAGGACCATGGCGATCACCGTCGACGGTGAGCTGCCGGACGGCGTCACCGCCAAGGACCTGATCCTGGCGATCATCGCCAGGATCGGCACCGGCGGCGGCCAGGGCTACGTCCTGGAGTACCGCGGCGCGGCCATCGAGAAGCTGTCGATGGAAGCCCGGATGACCATCTGCAACATGTCGATCGAGGCGGGCGCGCGGGCCGGCATGATCGCCCCCGACGCGACCACCTTCGACTACCTGCAGGGCCGCGACCACGCTCCCCAGGGCGAGGACTGGGACGCCGCGGTCGCGTACTGGAAGACCCTGCGCACCGACGACGACGCGGTCTTCGACGCCGAGGTGCACATCGACGCCTCCGAACTGGCCCCGTTCGTCACCTGGGGCACCAACCCGGGCCAGGGCGCGCCGCTTTCGGCGGCCGTCCCCGACCCCGCTTCGTACGAGGACGCCTCGGAGCGCTACGCCGCCGAAAAGGCCCTGGAGTACATGGGGTTGACTGCAGGTCAGCCGCTGCGGGACATCAAGGTGGACACCGTCTTCGTAGGTTCGTGCACCAACGGCCGTATCGAGGACCTGCGCTCCGCGGCGCAGATCCTGGACGGCCGCAGGGTCGCCGACGACGTCCGCATGCTGATCGTGCCCGGCTCGGTCCGGGTCTCGCTGGAGGCCGTCGCCGAGGGTCTGGACAAGGTCTTCACCGCGGCGGGCGCCGAATGGCGGCACGCGGGCTGTTCGATGTGTCTGGGTATGAACCCCGACCAGCTGGCGCCCGGTGAGCGCTCCGCGTCCACCTCGAACCGCAACTTCGAGGGCCGGCAGGGCAAGGGCGGCCGTACGCACCTGGTCTCACCGCAGGTCGCCGCCGCAACAGCGGTTCTCGGCCATCTGGCCTCACCGGCCGATCTGTCCGCTGCCGACGTCGCCACGCCCGCGGGAGTCTGAACCATGGAAGCTTTCACCACCCACACCGGCCGGGCGGTCCCGCTGCGCCGCAGCAACGTGGACACCGACCAGATCATCCCGGCCCACTGGCTGAAGAAGGTCACCCGCGACGGCTTCGAGGACGGGCTGTTCGAGGCCTGGCGCAGGGACCCGGAGTTCGTCCTCAACCAGGAGCGTTACCAGGGCGCCACGGTGCTGGTCGCCGGCCCGGACTTCGGCACCGGATCGTCGCGTGAGCACGCCGTCTGGGCGCTGCAGAACTACGGGTTCAAGGCCGTCATCTCCTCGCGGTTCGCGGACATCTTCCGTGGCAACTCCCTCAAGAACGGGCTGCTGACGGTGGTCCTGCCGCAGGAGACCGTCGACAGGCTGCAGACGCTGCTGGAGAACGATCCGGCCGCCGAGGTGACGGTCGACCTGGTCGGCCGGCAGGTCACCGCCGAGGGAGTCAGTGCCGACTTCGAGCTGGACGAGAACGCCCGTTGGCGCCTGCTGGAGGGGCTGGACGACATCAGCCTCACCCTTCGGGAGGAGTCGGCCATCGTGGAGTACGAGGCGAACCGGCCGTCGTTCAAGCCGCGTACCATCGAGGTCTGACCTCGGGTTTTATGGCTCAAAGCTGTATTGCGTACGATGCGCCCCCTGTGCAGTTGGCAGGGGGCGCATCGCCGTGTTGAGGCGGCTGTTGAGGCCCCGTGAAGCGACAACTCGCCGCAGATGGCACAATTAGCGCATGGAACGCGACGACCAACTCGAGCTCTACGGTCTCGTCGCCGACCGTCTCAAGGACGCACATACAAGAGTGCGGACACTGCAAGTCCCGGAGGGCGTACGGATGGCGCTGACCCGGAAGCTGCTCGTCATCACGGCCGCGGCTAAACACGATCTTGCGGACGCGGCAAGGCGTCTGGAGTGGTTCATGGAAGACCTCGACGAAGGTCGTTATCCCGAAGATGTGCACGCCGACGGAAGTCCGTGAAGGTCGAGTTCGTTGCGGCACAAGGGTGATTAGCCCGTTTCGTGTTTGATTTGCGGTATATATCTGCCTAACGTGCGAAAAAGCTTGGAACTTTCCTTCCAGCAATGTCTCCGAAGGGGAAGACGTGAACAAGGCGCAGCTCGTAGAAGCCATTGCCGACAAGCTCGGCGGCCGCCAGAACGCCGCGGACGCGGTCGACGCCGTCCTGGACGCGATTGTGCGTGCCGTGGTCACCGGCGACCGCGTTTCGGTCACCGGATTCGGCTCGTTCGAGAAGGTCGACCGTCCCGCCCGCTACGCCCGCAACCCGCAGACGGGGGAGCGGGTGCGGGTCAAGAAGACCTCGGTACCGCGCTTCCGCGCCGGTCAGGGCTTCAAGGACCTGGTGAGCGGGTCGAAGAAGCTCCCCAAGGGTGGCGAGGTCTCCGTCAAGAAGGCCCCGAAGGGCAGCCTGACCGGCGGTGCCGCCATCAAGAAGGCCGCGGCGAAGAAGGCCACCGCCAAGAAGGCCGCCGCCAAGAAGACGACGGCGAAGAAGACCACGGCGAAGAAGACCACCGCGGCGAAGAAGGCCACCGCCAAGAAGACGACGGCGAAGAAGGCCCCCGCCAAGAAGACCACCGCCAAGAAGGCGACCACGGCCAAGAAGGCCACCGCGAAGAAGGCGACGGCGAAGAAGACCGCGCCCGCGAAGAAGACGACCGCGAAGAAGGCCCCCGCGAAGAAGGCCACGGCACGCAAGACCACCGCCAAGAAGACCACCGCCCGCAAGCGGTAATTCTGCGGCGGCGACGCCACGCGTGGGGCCGGTCTCCCTCCGGGGAGCCCGGCCCGCGGTGCGTCCGGCGGCCGGCCCCGGGCCGCGTCCGGCCGCGCACGGGCGGCCGAAGGGGCCGGGGACCTCCTCGTCTAGGCTCTCTCCCATGCAGGCCACCGCGTATACGTACGACTCCGAGACCCGCTCCGGCAGCGTGCTGCTGGACGACGGCACCCCGCTGCCCTTCGACGCCGCGGCCTTCGACGCCGGCGGTCTGCTGCTGCTGCGGCCCGGTCAGCGGGTCCGTATCGACGTCACCGGCGAAGGTGACGCCCGGAAGATCGTCCTGGTCACGCTCCAGACGCTCTGACCTGCGGAGGCGGCAGCCGGCCCGGTCCGTCGGGCGCGGCCGGCCCCGGGGTGAGACGCGGCGTCTGGAGCGCCGTGTGCGGGCCCACGCCCAGCGCCAGTGCGGCCAGCAGGTCCTCGCCGGTGTCCACGTCCCGGCGCACCGAGGGCACCGCCGGGCCGGTGATCTCCCGGGCCCCGGACGCCAGGTGACGGGCCCGCGACGCGCCTCCGAATGCCGGTTCCAATTCCACTCCGGAAGTCGCGGTCAGAAGTGTTGTCCCGATATCCGCCGCATCCGCGAGAAATGCGCGGGGGAATTGCGAAGCGGAATGGAGCACCAGTTCCAGTTCGGCGGGGCGCAGCGCGGGGAGATCGGCGTTCAGTGCGGCGACCGCCGCACCCGGACGACGCGCCCGGATCACGCCCGCTCCATGGGCCAGAGCCGCGTTGAGACCACGGGCCGGTGTGTCGGGCACGATCAGCGCGCCCAGCTCCGCCAGCCGTTCCCCGGCCTGCCGGTCATCCGTGACAACCGCCACATCATGGACGTCTTCGCAGGCCAGCGCCGCTGTCACGGTGTCCAGGGCGAACGCGAGGGCCAGCCGGGGCCGGAACTCCTCCCCTGCGGCCCGGGAGAGCCTGCTCTTGGCCCGCACCAGCGGTTTCAGCGGCACCACCAGGCTCCAGCCCACATCCGCTCCGTCTCGTCGCATCGGCGCCATTCTCACCTGCCGCCGCCGCTCGCCGGGAGCGTCGGGGTTACGGTGTTCTCGACATAGCGGGTACCTGGGGCGACACTTGTGCGGCTGCCGGCCCGCAGCAGCTTCGCAGGTCCCACAAGGAGGGTGTCCCAGTGTCCCGCCGCAGAATCGGCTTCTGGTACCGCTTGGCCGCGGTCATCTGCAAACCGCCGCTCCTGGTTCTGTTCAAGCGGGACTGGCAGGGAATGGAGCACATTCCGGCCGACGGCGGATTTATCACCGCGGTCAACCACAACTCGTATCTTGATCCGCTCTCCTATGCGCACTATCAGTACAACACCCGGCGGGTCCCCCGATTCCTCGCCAAGGCCGGACTCTTCCGGAGCGGCTTTGTCGGCCTGATGATGCGCGGCACCGGACAGATCCCCGTCTACCGGGAAACCACCGACGCCGCCAACGCGTTCCGCGCCGCCGTCACCGCCATCGAGAAGGGCGAATGCGTCGCCTTCTACCCCGAGGGCACCCTCACCCGCGACCCCGAGCTGTGGCCCATGCAGGGCAAGACGGGGGCCGCGCGGGTCGCGTTGCTGACGAAGGCGCCGGTCATCCCCGTCGCGCAGTGGGGCGCCAACGATGCGATGCCGCCGTACGCCAAGGAGAAGAAGCTCCGCCTCTTCCCGCGCAAGACGCTGCGGGTGAAGGCGGGACCGCCGGTCGACCTGAGCGCGTTCTACGACCGGGAGCCGACCGCCGAGGTGCTGCGGGCCGCCACCGAGGTCATCATGTCCGCGATCACCGAGCAGCTGGCCGCCGTCCGCGGTGAGCCCGCGCCGGCCGAACCGTACGACTGGCGCAAGGCGGTCGCCCGGGAGCGCCGCGCCGCCCGGGAAGCCGCCAGGGCTGGCCGGACCGCCGCGGCGGCCACCGCCCCCGCCGACCCGGCCGTCGGCCCGCAGCAGGCACGAAGCACCCAGCAGGCACAGGAGGATGAAAGCAAGTGACGCGCTGCGCCGTCTACGGCACGGGGTCCTGGGGTACCGCCTTCGCGATGGTGCTCGCCGACGCGGGATGCGAGGTGACCCTGTGGGGGCGCCGCGAGTCCCTGGTCGACGCCGTCAACAACGGCCGTACGAACCCCGACTACCTGCCGGGGGTCGAGCTTCCCGCGTCCGTGCGGGCCACCACCGACCCGGCGGAAGCGGCGCGCGGCGCGGAGTTCGCGGTGCTGGCCGTCCCCGCCCAGACGCTGCGCGGCAACCTCGCCGCATGGGCGCCCCTGCTGCCCGCCGACACCGTCCTGGTCTCCCTGATGAAGGGCGTCGAACTGGGCACGGCCAAGCGCATGAGCGAGGTCATCGAGGAGGTCGCCAAGGTGCCCGCGGAGCGCGTCGCGGTGCTGACCGGCCCCAACCTCGCCAAGGAGGTCGCAGCGCGGCAGCCCGCCACCGCCGTCGTGGCCTGCGCCGACGAGGCCGTCGCCCGGCGCTTCCAGGCCGCCTGCCACACCTCGTACTTCCGCCCGTACACCAACACCGACGTGGTGGGCTGTGAACTGGGCGGCGCGGTCAAGAACGTCATCGCGCTCGCCGTCGGCATCGCCACCGGCATGGGCCTGGGCGACAACGCCAAGGCGTCCCTGATCACCCGCGGGCTCGCCGAGACCACCCGGCTCGGCCTCGCCATGGGCGCCGACGCGCACACCTTCGCCGGCCTGGCCGGCATGGGCGATCTCGTCGCCACCTGCTCCTCGCCGCTGTCGCGCAACAACACCTTCGGCACCAACCTCGGCCGGGGGATGTCGCTCCAGGAGACCATCGCGGTCACCAAGCAGACCGCCGAGGGCGTCAAGTCCTGCGAATCCGTGCTGGATCTGGCCCGCAGGCACGGTGTCGACATGCCGCTCACCGAGACGGTCGTGGAGATCGTCCACGAGGGCAAGCCGCCGATGGTCGCCCTCAAGGACCTGATGTCGCGCAGCGCCAAGTCCGAGCGGCACTGAGGCGCCACGCCACTATCGGCCGCCGCAGCGCTGACTCCGCGCCTACCAGCAGGTACCCTCAACCCGATATGAGCAGCGAGACCTCCTCCCACAAGCCCCGCGTCGCCGTCGTGTTCGGCGGCCGCAGCTCCGAGCACGCGATCTCCGTGCTCACGGCCGGCGCCGTGCTGCGTGCCATCGACCGCGAGAAGTACGACGTGCTGCCCATCGGCATCACCACGGACGGCCGCTGGGCGCTGACCGCCGACGACCCGGAGCGGATGGCCATCGCGGACCGGCAGCTGCCCACCGTGGCCGCGCTCGCCGAGTCCGCCGAGGGCGCCGTGGTGCTCCCCGTCGACCCGACCAACCGCGAGGTCGTCTACAGCGAGCCGGGCTCGGTGCCCAAGGCGCTCGGCGAGGTCGACGTCGTCTTCCCCGTTCTGCACGGCCCCTACGGGGAGGACGGCACCCTGCAGGGTCTGCTGGAACTCTCCGGGGTGCCCTATGTCGGCTCGGGCGTGCTCGCCTCCGCCGTGGGCCAGGACAAGGACTACATGAAGCGGGTGTTCACCTCCTTCGGGCTGCCGGTCGGCCCGTACGAGGTCATCCGTCCGCGGGAGTGGGAAAACGATCCGGCGGCCGCCCGCCGGAAGATCGTCGACTTCGCCGCCGAGCACGGCTGGCCGCTCTTCGTGAAGCCCGCGCGGGCCGGCTCGTCCATGGGCATCACCAAGGTCGACGACCTCGGCGGCCTGGACGAGGCGATCGAGGAGGCCCGCCGGCACGACCCCAAGATCCTTGTGGAGTCGCTGCTGCGCGGCCGCGAGATCGAGTGCGGGGTGCTGGAGTTCGAGGACGGCCCGCGGGCCAGCGTGCCCGCCGAGATCCCGCCGGTCACCGCGCACGACTTCTACGACTTCGAGGCCAAGTACATCGACTCGGCCGACGGGATCGTGCCCGCGCCGCTGACCGGCGAGCAGACCGCCGAGGTCCAGGAGCTGGCCGTCGCGGCCTTCGAGGCGGCGTCCTGCGAGGGCCTGGTGCGCGCGGACTTCTTCCTGCAGGACAACGGCGAGTTCGTGATCAACGAGATCAACACGCTGCCCGGCTTCACGCCCATCTCGATGTACCCGCGGATGTGGCAGGAGAGCGGAGTGAGCTACCCGGAGCTGATCGACCGGCTCCTGCAGGCCGCACTGCACCGCTCCACGGGGCTGCGCTGACCCCGCCGGTCCCCGGGGCCGGCCCGGCCCCGCTGTGCCGGGCCGGCGTCAGACCCCTACGGGAACGGTCTTCTTCACGGCGCCCGCGAGGTCGGTGAGCGCATCGACCTCGGGGGCGTACTTCCCGGGCACGGTCACTTCGACATAGGCCTTGCGCAGCACGGTCGTGAAGCGGTAGCCGTCGTCCTGCTTCTCGAAGAGCCAGTCGACCCCGTTGACTTCCGCCGCGTCCGCGGAGGGGTTGTAATGTTCACTCCCGTGCGTCAGGACGTCGGGCTTCGGTACCCCGCAGCGCAGTTTCACGGCAGGATCGCCCCACCGGGCGGTGAAGTCGGAGACCGGCTCGGTGGCGGCCCGCTCCAGTCCGTCCACGGTGTGCGGCAACTCCTCGTGGAGCGCCTTGCAGTACCGCGCCGCCGCCCCCTCGGGAGAGGGGACGGCCACGTCTGCGGAAGGAGAGCAGCTCACCGCGGCGAACAGCACGGTGAGCGCGGGCAGGGCCAGGTGCCGACGGCGCGGAGTGATCACCCGGCCGAGGATACGGGGAGCTAGAGATGGACGACCGGGCAGGTGAGGGTGCGGGTGATGCCTTCCACTTGCTGGACCCGCGCGACCACCATGCGGCCCAGCTCATCGACGGTGTCGGCCTGTGCGCGCACGATGACGTCATAGGGCCCGGTCACGTCCTCGGCCTGGAGCACGCCGTGGATCTCGGAGATCACCTCAGCGACCGCCGAGGCCTTGCCGACCTCGGTCTGGATCAGGATGTAGGCCTGTACCACGGAACCTCCAGGGCGGCTACGAGGATCATGTGGGAAGAAGGGACGCCACGGTACCGCGTCACCGTGCGGAGCGGGGAGACCCGCGCGGTGAACTCGGCGAGTGCGGCACAGTCGTCAGCCACGTACGGACCGTCCGTACACATGGGAAGGGCAACAGCATGAAGGGCACCGTGGGCGAGCTGGGGGAGTTCGGGCTGATCAGGGAGCTCACCTCCCGGCTCACCACCACTCCGGCCGTACGGATCGGGCCGGGTGACGACGCCGCGGTGGTCACCGCGCCGGACCGGAGGGTGGTCGCCAGCACCGACATCCTCCTGGAGGGCCGGCACTTCCGGCGCGACTGGTCCACCGCCTACGACGTCGGCCGCAAGGCCGCCGCGCAGAACCTCGCCGACATCGCGGCGATGGGCGCGGTGCCCACCGCGATCCTGCTGGGCCTGGTCGTCCCCGCGGAACTCCCCGCGACCTGGCCGACCGAGCTGATGGACGGGCTGCGCGACGAGTGCCAGGTGGCGGGCGCCGCGGTGGTCGGCGGGGACGTCGTCCGCGGCGACACCATCACCGTCGCCATCACCGCGCTCGGCGATCTCCGCAACCAGGAGCCGGTCACCCGGGCCGGTGCCCAGCCCGGCGACGTGGTCGCGGTGACCGGCTGGCTCGGCTGGTCCGCCGCCGGGCACGCCGTCCTCTCCCGCGGTTTCCGCTCGCCGCGCGCCTTCGTGGAGGCCCACCGCCGGCCCGAGCCGCCGTACCACGCGGGCCCGGCGGCGGCCGGACTCGGCGCCACCGCCATGACGGACGTCAGCGACGGGCTGGTCGCCGACCTCGGGCACATCGCCGAGGCCAGCAAGGTCCGGATCGACCTGCGGTCCGCCGGCATCGACATCCCCACGCAGATGTCCGACATCGGCACCGCCGTCGGTGTGGACCCGATGCAGTGGGTGCTCAACGGCGGTGAGGACCACGCGATCGTGGCCACCTTCCCGCCCGATGTGAAGCTGCCCGCCCGGTGGAAGGTCATCGGCGAGGTGCTCCACCCCTCCGCGCTGCCCCAGGTGACGGTGGACGGCGCCCCCTGGGTGAAGGCCGGCTGGGACCACTTCGGCGACAACGGGGACACCGAGTAGTCCCGTACGGGACATGGGCCGTCCCCTACGGGCACCCGCAGGGCCGTGGGGGGCCGCCGAGTAGATTCGGCGGTATGCACACACCTCCACGCGTCCTGACCGTCGCCGGGTCCGACTCCGGCGGCGGCGCGGGCATCCAGGCCGACCTGAAGACGATGCTGGCGCTCGGCACCCACGGCATGAGCGTGATCACCGCCGTCACCGCCCAGAACTCCCTGGGCGTACAGGGCGCGTGGGAGCTGCCCGTCGAGGCCGTACGGGCCCAGTTCCGCAGCGTCGTCGACGACATCGGCGTCCAGGCCGTGAAGACCGGGATGCTCTCCTCGGCCGCACTCGTCGAAACCGTCGCCGAACTGCTCGCCGGACTGCGGGTCCCGGTCGTCGTCGATCCCGTAGGGGTCTCCAAGCACGGCGATCCGCTGCTCGCCGCCGACGCGCTGGACTCGGTCCGCGGCGCCCTGCTGCCGACGGCCACCGTCGCCACCCCCAACCTGGACGAGGTCACCCAGCTGACCGGCGTACGCGTCGAGGACGAGGCCGGCATGCGGCGGGCGGCCGCCGCGATCCTGGAGTTCGGGCCGCGCTGGGCGCTCATCAAGGGCGGCCATCTGACGGCCGGTGCCGCGCCCGGCGACAGCGCCGTCGACCTGCTCACCGACGGCACCGAGGAGCACTGGCTGCGCGCGCCCCGCCACGACAACCGGCACACCCACGGCACCGGCTGCACCCTCGCCAGCGCGCTGGCCGCGCAGCTCGCCAAGGGGGACACCGTCCCGCAGGCCGCCACGGCGGCGAAGGAGTACGTCACCGGCGCCCTCGCGGCGGGCTTCCGGCTGGGCGCGGGCATCGGCCCCGTGGATCATGGCTGGCGCACCCGCGGCACGGACTGACCGTGCGCACGGCGGCGCCCCGGCCGGGCGCCGCCGGGGTCAGCGCCCGGCCCCGGGAACGGCTCCGTCAACCGCCCCGGAAAAGGCGGAAGCCGGCCCACCTTGAGGGTGGACCGGCTCCATAAGCAACCGGCTGGCTGCGCTACGGCTAAGACGTCAGCGCGAGACCTTGCCGGCCTTGATGCACGAGGTGCAGGCGTTCAGCTTCTTCGGCGTGCGCCCGATCACTGCACGCACCGTCTGGATGTTGGGGTTCCAACGACGGTTGGTGCGGCGATGCGAGTGCGAGACACTCTTGCCGAAGCCCGGCCCCTTGCCGCAGACGTCGCAGTTGGCAGCCACGGGTCACTCCAAAGACTTCAGATGCACTTACGGTGAAATCCCGACGAGCCGAGTGCATTGCCCGACCGGCACCGTCAGGAGAGGAATGGCCCGATTCTCATCGGGCAACCGGAGCAGCATACAACGACCGCTCCCGTAGAACGAAACTACCACGCAGCCCCCGGCCCCCGCCCCGGCCGCCCCGTCGGAACGCGGCTACTGTGCGGTGCATCCCGCGACCCAGGAGGACGACGTGCCCCACCCGCTCGACGCCGCCGCGGTCCGCTCCTGGTGCGGGCTGGCTCTGGAGGCGCTCGGACGGGAACGCGAGCGGATCGACGCCATCAACGTCTATCCGGTGGCCGACGGCGACACCGGCACCAACCTCTACCTGACGCTCGAATCGGCCGCCCGCGCGGTCGAGGCCGCCTTCGACGGGCACAGCTCGGCCGGCACCGCGCCCTGCCTCGCCGACGCGATCGGCGCCATGGCCCACGGGGCCCTCATCGGGGCGCGCGGCAACTCCGGCACGATCGTGGCGCAGCTGCTGCGCGGGATGACGGAGGTGCTGGCGGCCGGGGACGGCTCGGCCGGGGCGCTGCGGCGGGCGCTGCGCCGGGCCGCCGCCTCCACGTACGAGGCTGTCGCCCACCCCGTCGAGGGCACCGTCCTGACGGTCGCGACCGCCGCCGCCGACGCCGCGGAGCAGGCTGCCGCCGGGGCCGCAGGGGGTCTGGGCGCCGCCGAGGTCGCCCGTGCCGCCCACGAGGGCGCCCGTACCGCGCTCCAGGCCACCCCGGGCCAGCTCGCGGTCCTCGGCCGGGCCGGTGTGGTGGACGCCGGCGGCTGCGGCCTGGTCGCCCTGCTGGGGGCGCTCGCCGACGCCCTGTCCGGGGAGGTCTCGGCGACACCGGTCGCCGTACGGGCCGACGCCCCGCTCCCCGAGGCGGCCGGCTGCGAGGCCGTCGGCGGGCCGGCGGCGGACGGCTGCGG
Organism: Streptomyces sp. NPDC048612; assembly: GCF_043199295.1. Lineage (NCBI taxonomy): Bacteria > Bacillati > Actinomycetota > Actinomycetes > Kitasatosporales > Streptomycetaceae > Streptomyces > Streptomyces sp. NPDC048612. The sequence goes on along the minus strand of NZ_JBICVV010000022.1, from coordinate 119,688 downwards.
GGACCCGGACGGGCCCGCCTTCGAGGTGATCTATCTGCTGGAGGCCGGGGACGCGGCGGTGGCACGGCTGCGGACCCGGCTCGACGGGCTCGGCGACTCCCTGGTGGTGGTCGGGGGGGACGGGCTGTGGAACGTCCATGTCCATGTCGACGACGCGGGCGCCGCGGTGGAGGCCGGTATCGAGGCGGGCCGCCCCTACCGGGTCCGCATCACGCACTTCGGTGCCGTCACCCGCTCCGAGGAACCGGCCATGACGGCGCGGGCCGTGGTCGCGGTGGTGCCGGGCGCCGGGCTCGCCGGACTGTGCGCGGAGGCCGGCGCGACGCCGGTCGCCGTACGCCCCGGAGAGCCGCCCGCCAGCGGCGAACTGGTGCAGGCGATCCGCCAGGCCCACGCCCGGGAGGTGATGCTGCTGCCGAACGACGCCGAGCTGCGGCACACCGCGGCGGCCGCCGCCGAACAGGCCCGCACCGAGGGCGTACGGGTCGCGCTCATCCCCACCCGCTCCGCCGTCCAGGGCCTCGCGGCGCTGGCGGTGCACGAACCGGGCCGCAGCTTCGACGAGGACGTGGTCGCCATGACCGCGGCCGCGGGCGCCACCCGCTACGCCGAGCTGGCCGTCGCCGAGCGGCAGTCGTGGACGATGGCCGGGATCTGCCAGGCCGGGGACGTCCTCGGCCTGATCGACGGCGATGTCGCGGTGATCGGCTCCGACCTCCTGCACACCGCGACGACCGTGCTCGACCGGATGCTGTCGGCGGGTGGGGAGATGGTCACCCTGGTTCTCGGCGCGGACGCGCCGGAGGCGCTCGCCGAGCGGCTGGAGCGCCATGTCCGCGAGCGCCATCTCGCCGTCGACACGGTCGTGTACGAGGGCGGCCAGCACGCGGCGCCGCTGCTCATCGGCGTGGAGTGAGCCCGCCGGGACGCCGGGTGAGCCGCGATTGTCACAGGCGTGGTGTGCAATGGAGGCGTGGCAGCGCTCGACGAACCCCTGAAGAAAATCCTCGGTGGCACCACCGCGAAGGTGCTGGCCGAGCATCTCGACCTGCATACGGTCGGTGACCTGTTGCACCACTACCCGCGCCGCTATGCCGAGCGCGGTGAGCTGACCCGTCTCGCGGACCTCCCGCTGGACGAACACGTCACGGTCGTCGCGCAGGTCGCGGACGCCCGGGTGCTGAAGTTCAACGGCGGTCGGGGGCAGCGCCTCGAAGTGACGCTCACCGACGGCAGCGGCCGGCTCCGGCTGGTCTTCTTCGGCAAGGGCCTGCACAAGCCCCACAAGGAGTTGCTCCCCGGGCGCCGCGCGATGTTCGCCGGCAAGGTCTCGGTCTTCAACCGCAAACTCCAGCTCGCCCACCCGGAATACGAGCTGCTCGACCGCACGGCCGAGGACGGGGAGGACGCGGTCAGCGCCTTCGCCAACCAGCTCATGCCGATCTACCCGGCCTGCCAGCAGATGGCGTCCTGGAAGATCGCCAAGGCGGTGGACGCGGTGCTGCCCAGCGCGCAGGACGCCGTCGACCCGCTGCCGGAATCACTGCGGGAGGGCCGGGCGCTGGTCCCGCTCACCGAGGCGCTGCTGAAGATCCACCGGCCGGCGACCAAGGCCGACATCGCCGACGCGCGGGCCCGGCTGAAGTGGGACGAGGCCTTCGTCCTGCAGGTCGCGCTCGCCCGCCGCCGCCGCGCCGAGACCCAACTCCCCGCCGTGGCGCGGACCCTGGTCCAGGGCGGCATCCTCGACGCCTTCGACGCCAAGCTGCCGTTCACCCTCACCGAAGGCCAGCAGAAGGTCAGCCGGGAGATCTTCGACGACCTGGCGACCGAGCACCCCATGCACCGCCTCCTCCAGGGCGAGGTGGGCTCCGGCAAGGCGCAGCCGCTGGACGCCCTGGTGCTGACGCCGCGCGGCTTCCGTCCCATGGGGGAGATGACCGTCGGCACCGAAGTGGTGGTGCCGAGCGGTGAACTCGCCGTCGTGGACGGCGTCTTCCCGCAGGGCGAGCGGGAGGTGTGGCGCCTGGTGCTGTCCGACGGGAGCACCGTCGAGTGCGACGACGAGCACCTGTGGATCGTCGGGGCCGACGGGACCGACGGGTCCGCCGAGCAGGTACGGACGACGCGGGAACTGCGCGGCGACCTGCTGACGGCCGACGGCCGCCCCAAGTGGTCCATCGCGCCCGCGACACCGGTGGACCTGGACGGCGGCGCGGCCCGGCAGCTCGACCCCTACGAGGTGGGACGGACGCTGGGCGAGGGAGGCGGCGACCGCCCGGCGGCCCGGGTGCCGGACGCGTACCGGGACGCCCCCCTCAAGGACCGGCTGGCCGTGGTGCAGGGCCTGATGGACGCCGGCGGGCTGCCCGCGGGAGCCGCCGCGGTCTACCGCGCGGCGCCCGGTCCGCTCGCCGCGGACCTCGCCTGGCTGGTGCGTTCCCTGGGCGGTGTCGCCCGGCTCGATCCCGTGCCCGGCGAGGCGTACGACGTCACTGTGGCCTTGCCGGAGGCGTATCCGCCGTTCCGTGATCCGGCGGCGGCCCCCGAGGGGGCGGCGGCGCACCGGCCGCCCGGCGCCGAGGTCCGCCCCGGCTTCCGGCGCGCCGTCCACGCCATCGAGTACGTGGGCCGCGCACCCGTCCAGTGCATCAGCGTCCGGCACCCCTCCCACGCCTACGTGACCGACCACTTCACCGTCACCCACAACACCATGGTCGCGCTGCGCGCCATGCTCGGCGTCGTCGACAGCGGCGGCCAGGCCGCGATGCTGGCGCCGACCGAGGTCCTGGCCCAGCAGCACCACCGTTCGATCACCGAGATGATGGGGGAGCTGGCCGAGGGCGGGATGCTCGGCGGCGCGGAGCGCGGCACCAAAGTGGTGCTGCTGACCGGCTCCATGGGCGCCGCGGCCCGCCGCCAGGCGCTGCTCGACCTGGTCACCGGCGAGGCTGGCATCGTCATCGGCACCCATGCCCTGATCGAGGACAAGGTGCAGTTCCACGACCTGGGGCTGGTCGTCGTCGACGAACAGCACCGCTTCGGCGTCGAGCAGCGCGACGCCCTGCGCGGCAAGGGCAAACAGCCGCCGCACCTGCTGGTAATGACGGCGACCCCCATCCCGCGCACGGTCGCCATGACCGTCTTCGGCGACCTGGAGACCTCCGTCCTGGACCAGCTCCCCGCCGGACGCTCGCCGATCGCCAGCCATGTGGTGCCCGCCAAGGACAAGCCGCATTTCCTGGCCCGCGCCTGGGAGCGGGTCCGCGAGGAGGTGGCGGCCGGCCACCAGGGCTATGTGGTGTGCCCCCGGATCGGCGACGAGGAGGACGCCCCCAAGGGGGCGAAGAAGGGCGCGGCCGGCTCCAAGGGCGCGGCGGCCAAGGAGAGTTCACCGGAGGACGCGGCGGAGAAGCGCCCGCCGCTCGCGGTGCTCGACATCGCCGGGCAGCTCACCACCGGCCCGCTGGACGGCCTGCGGGTGGCGGTGCTGCACGGCCGGATGGCGCCGGACGACAAGGACGACGTGATGCGCCGGTTCGCCGCCGGCGAGCTGGACGTGCTGGTCGCGACGACCGTCATCGAGGTCGGCGTGAACGTCCCGAACGCCACCGCCATGGTGATCATGGACGCCGACCGCTTCGGCGTCTCCCAGCTGCACCAGCTGCGCGGCCGGGTCGGCCGTGGCGCGGCGCCCGGCCTGTGCCTGCTGGTCAGCGAGATGCCGGAGGCCAGCCCGGCCCGCGCCCGGCTCGCCGCCGTGGCCGGCACCCTCGACGGCTTCGAACTCTCCCGTATCGACCTGGAACAGCGGCGCGAGGGCGATGTCCTGGGCCAGGCCCAGTCCGGCGTCCGCTCCTCGCTGCGGATGCTCGCGGTCATCGACGACGAGGAGGTGATCGCGGCGGCCCGCGACGAGGCCACCGAGCTGGTCACCGCCGACCCCGAGCTGTCCGGATACCCGGAGCTGCGGATCGCCCTGTCCGCCCTGCTGGACGACGCACGGGAGCAGTATCTGGACAAGGGATGAGCGCCGCCGCCGCGACACGGGGGCGCGGCCGGCGGACGGGCCCGGCCCCGGCGGCAGGTGAGATCGATCACCGCGCTCCGGCGCTCCCCAAAGGCTCCGGCCGGACCTCGCCCGTCGGCTGACGGAATATCGTGGAGGTGCGGAGCCTGCCCGGCTCCTCTCAGCACACCGACCACGCGCAACGTAAGGACGGGCCCATGACCCGCGTGATCGCCGGTACGGCCGGCGGCCGCCGCCTGGCCGTACCACCGGGAAACGGCACCCGCCCCACCTCCGACCGTGCGCGCGAGGGCATGTTCTCCACCTGGGAGTCGCTCGACGGGCCGATGAACGGTGCGCGCGTGCTCGACCTGTACGGCGGTTCCGGCGCGGTCGGCCTGGAGGCCCTCTCGCGCGGCGCCGCGCACGTCCTGCTGGTCGAGGCCGACGCCCGCGCGGTGCGCACCATCCGCGACAACGTCCGCACGGTCGGCCTCCCCGGCGTCGAGGTCCGGGCCGGCAAGGCCGAGCAGACCGCTGCCGCGCCGCCCCCGGGTGAGCCGTACGACCTCGTCTTCCTGGACCCGCCCTACGTGGTCACCGACGCCGATCTCTGCGAGATCCTGCTCACACTCCGTGGTCAGGGGTGGCTTGCGGAGCAGGCACTCGTCACCGTGGAGCGCAGCACCAGAGGCGGCACGTTCCCATGGCCGGACGGATTCGAAGCGATCAAGGCTCGTCGCTACGGCGAGGGGACGCTTTGGTACGGTCGCGCCGCTTCGACGTCCGTCGCACCGACGTCAGCAAGCGTGTCATGACCGGATCGGAGAGCGAGGAAACCGAGTTGCGCCGCGCCGTCTGTCCGGGGTCGTTCGACCCCGTCACCAACGGGCACCTGGACATCATCGCCCGTGCCTCCAAGCTGTACGACGTCGTCCATGTCGCCGTGATGATCAACCAGTCCAAGAAGGGGCTGTTCACGGTCGAGGAACGGATCGACCTGATCCGCCGGGCCACCGCCGAGTACGGCAACGTGGAGGTCGAGTCCTTCCACGGCCTGCTCGTCGACTTCTGCAAGCAGCGCGACATCCCCGCCATCGTCAAGGGACTGCGGGCGGTCAGCGACTTCGACTACGAGCTGCAGATGGCCCAGATGAACAACGGCCTGTCCGGTGTGGAGACGCTCTTCGTCCCCACCAACCCGACCTACAGCTTCCTCTCCTCCAGCCTCGTGAAGGAGGTCGCCGCCTGGGGCGGCGATGTCTCCCACCTGGTCCCGCCGTTCGTCCTCGAAGCCCTCACCGAGCGCCTGCGGAAGAAGGACTGAGCACCGCACCCGGCGTACCGCGCACGATGCCGGACTGACGGGGCGTCAGGTGGTGTCGGGCGGTCGGCCGGTGGACGTACAGTCGTCCCGTCCCGTCGTTCACAACCCTTCAGAGAGTGGCGAGTCCAAGGTGGACGTGCAGAAGAAGCTCGACGACATCGTCGCGACCGTCGGCGGTGCCCGGTCCATGCCCATGTCGGCCTCGTGCGTGGTCAACCGCGCCGAGCTGCTCGCCATGCTGGAAGAGGTGCGCGCGGCGCTGCCCGGCTCCCTCGCGCAGGCGCAGGAGCTGCTCGGCGGACGCGAGCAGGTGGTCGAGGACGCACGGGCGGAGGCGGAGCGGATCATCGAGACCGCGCACGCCCAGCGCGGTTCGCTGATCTCCGACACCGAGGTCGCCCGGCAGTCCCAGGAGGAGGCGGACCGCATCCTGGCGGAGGCCCGCCGGGAGGCGGAGGAGATCCGCGCCGAGGCCGACGACTACGTGGACAGCAAGCTCGCCAACTTCGAGGTGGTGCTGACCAAGACCATCGGGTCGGTCGACCGGGGCCGCGAGAAGCTCCTCGGCCGGGGTCCGGGGCTCGACGAGCAGGGTTACGAGGACGCCGAGGCCCCGGAGCGCAGCGGCGACCCGGAGACCCTCCGGCAGCGCGCCGACGCCTATGTGGACGCCAAGTTCGGGGCGTTCCAGGCCGTGCTGACCAAGACGCTGGAGGCGGTCGGCCGGGGCCGCGACAAGCTCCAGGGCGCGCAGGCCATCGATGAGCTGGGCGTGCACCTCGCGGCGCAGGGCGACCCGCAGTCCGGGCATCCGCAGGCGGACGCCGACTACCTCGCCGGCCTGGCGGGCATCGGCGCCGACCAGGCCCCGCAGCCGCCCCAGGTGCCCCCGATGCCCCAGGCGCAGCCCCAGCAGCCCCAGGGGCATCAGCAGCCCCTCCAGCCCCAGCTCCAGCAGCAGGGCTACTACACCGACCCCGCGGCCTACCCGCAGCAGGACGTCTACGGCTATCAGCAGCCGCAGGAGGCGATGTACGCCCAGGACGCCCAGCAGCAGAACATGTACGGCTACGACTGGCAGCAGCAGGCCCAGCGGCAGGGTTACGACCCGCAGGGGTATCTCCAGCAGCAGGTGCCGCAGCAGCCCCAGCACGCCCCGCACGCCCAGGCCGCGCAGTCCGGCGCGCTGGACGAGACCAGCCTCTTCGACACCAGCATGATCGACCTGGACCAGCTCCGGCAGTACGAGGAGCGGCGCCAGTAGGCGTCATTGCCCGCGGGACCGGGGAGGGACGGCAGCGGATTGGGCCTATCGGGGCCCGTCCAGTATCCTGGCTCTTCGGTCGCGCGTATGTCCGCGATCTCTGCTGCCCGAATCCTCCACCACGGAAGTACGGGCGGCACGTAAACCCCGTAGAAAGCAGGAAGCCATCAACGCCCGCCTCGACCACCGTTCCCCTCTCGTGTTCGACACACGGGAGCTGGGCCGGCGTCCCGGTGCGCTCAAGAGGGTCTCCCGCTCCGCCGAGGCCCCCCGGGACCTCGGCAACGAGGTCATCGGTGTGCCCGAGGGCGCACCGATCGAGCTCGACCTCCGCCTCGAGTCGGTCATGGACGGGGTGCTTGTCACAGGCACCGGCCGTGCAACCGTCAAGGGGGAGTGCGTAAGGTGTCTGGAGCCGCTGGAGCGAGAGCTCGACGCGGACTTCCAGGAGATGTTCGCCTACCCCGACGCCGACGCCAGGGTCCGTGAGGACGCCGGCGACGACGCCGAGGACGAGGAGGACACCCTCTTCCTCGAGGACGACCTGTTCGACCTCGAACCCGTGCTGCGGGACGCGGTGGTGCTTGCACTGCCGATGCAGCCGGTGTGCCAGGACGACTGCCCGGGCCTGTGCTCCGATTGCGGAGTGCGGCTGGCGGACGACCCGGACCACCACCACGACGCCGTCGACATCCGTTGGGCGGCACTGCAGGGACTCGCCGGGACCGTCAAGGACGGCGAGAAGGACAACATGGGCGGCGCCGAAGCGGGCGTCGACGAGAAGCAGGAGAAGTAGCCGTGGCTGTTCCGAAGCGGAAGATGTCGCGCAGCAACACGCGCCACCGCCGGTCGCAGTGGAAGGCTGCGGTCCCCACCCTGGTGGCGTGCGAGCGCTGCCATGAGCCGAAGCAGCAGCACATCGCGTGCCCGAGCTGCGGCACCTACAACAAGCGCCAGGTCCTCGAGGTCTGAGCGGCTGGTGACAGGCTCCATGTCAGACGCCAAATCGACTTCCCGCAAGCGCGGGGATGAACCGACTCCGGCGGACACAGCCTCGTCCCACACGCTTCTGGAAGGGCGGCTCGGGTACCAGCTCGAGTCCGCCCTTCTGGTGCGTGCGCTGACGCACCGCTCGTACGCATACGAGAACGGCGGTCTGCCCACCAACGAGCGGCTCGAGTTCCTCGGGGACTCGGTGCTCGGCCTGGTGGTCACGGACACGCTGTACCGCATCCACCCCGATCTCCCGGAAGGCCAGCTGGCCAAGCTGCGGGCCGCGGTGGTCAACTCGCGTGCACTTGCCGAGGTGGGCCGCGGCCTCGACCTCGGTGCCTTCATCCGCCTCGGACGAGGCGAAGAGGGTACGGGCGGCCGGGACAAGGCCTCCATCCTCGCCGACACCCTTGAAGCGGTGATCGGCGCGGTCTATCTCGATCAGGGTCTCGACGCGGCGGGCGAGCTGGTGCACCGGCTCTTCGACCCGCTCATCGAGAAGTCCTCCAGCCTGGGCGCCGGCCTGGACTGGAAGACCAGCCTCCAGGAGCTCACCGCGACCGAAGGTCTCGGCGTCCCGGAGTATCTGGTCACCGAGACCGGCCCCGACCACGAGAAGACCTTTACTGCTGCCGCCCGCGTCGGTGGTGTCTCGTACGGCACCGGCACCGGCCGCAGCAAGAAGGAAGCCGAGCAGCAGGCGGCCGAGTCCGCGTGGCGTGCGATTCGCGCCGCGGCGGACGAGGCGGCCAAGGCGGCGGCTTCCGGTGACGAGGAGTCGCCGGAAGCCGAGGACTCGGCTCCGGCCGCCGGCGACGATTCGTCGTCGGCACACTGAAGCACCGATTCTGACCCCGTCCGGGGCGGCCCCGTGTCGCCCCGTACGGGGTCAGTGTCCTTTCCCCCTACTTTCACCGCCGTTCCAAGGAGCCCTCCGTGCCCGAGCTGCCCGAGGTCGAGGTCGTACGCCGCGGACTGGAGCGCTGGGTCAGCGGCCGCACCATCGACGCCGTCGAGGTGCGGCATCCGCGGGCGATCCGGCGGCACACGGCCGGGGCGGCGGACTTCGCGGCCCGGCTCAAGGGGCTGCGCCTCGGTACGGCGCGGCGGCGCGGCAAGTACCTCTGGCTGCCGGTGACCGGCGGCGGTCCGGCCTCCCAGACCGCCGCGGAGGGCATCACCCCGGTCGTCACGCCGTCCGTCACCCACGGGCTGGCGATCCTCGCCCACCTGGGGATGAGCGGCCAGCTGCTGGTCCAGCCGCAGGACGCCCCCGACGAGAAGCACCTGCGGATTCGTCTCCGCTTCGCCGATGACCTGGCCACCGAACTCCGCTTCGTCGACCAGCGCACCTTCGGCGGACTCTCGCTGCACGACACCGTGCCCGGTGACGCGGACCAACTGCCCGACGTCATCGCCCACATCGCCCGGGACCCGCTCGATCCCGCCTTCGACGACGCCGCCTTCCACACCGCGCTGCGCCGCCGCCGGACCACCGTGAAGCGGGCGCTGCTCGACCAGACGCTGATCAGCGGCGTCGGCAACATCTACGCGGACGAGGCGCTGTGGCGCAGCAAGCTCCACTACGAGCGGCCGACCGCCACCCTCACCCGGCCGCGCACCGCCGAGCTGCTCGGCCACGTACGCGACGTGATGAACGCCGCGCTCGCCGTCGGCGGCACCAGCTTCGACAGCCTCTATGTCAACGTCAACGGGGAGTCCGGCTACTTCGAGCGCTCCCTGGACGCCTACGGGCGCGAGGACGAACCCTGCCGCCGCTGCGGGACCCCGATCCGCCGCCGCCCCTGGATGAACCGCTCCAGCTACTTCTGCCCCCGCTGCCAGCGGCCGCCGCGCGCCTGAACACCGGGCCGCGGCCCGGCCGTCGGGTCAGCCGGCGGGGTGCTGGGCGTCGTACTCTTCGCGCGCCTGCATGACCTGCGGCATCCGGTCCTCCACCAGGTCGATCAGTGTCCGCAGCCGGCGGGCGACCTGGTCGCCCAGCGGCGTCAGCGCGTAGTCCACCCGGGGCGGGTTGGTCTGCTGTGCCTCGCGGTGCACGAGCCCGTCCCGCTCCAGCGCGTGCAGGGTCTGGGCCAGCATCTTCTCGCTCACGCCCGCCACCCTGCGCCGCAGTTCGTTGAAGCGGAAGGTGCCGTCGAGCAGGGCGCCGAGCGTCAGGCTGCCCCACCGGTCGGTGATGTGCCGGAGCGCGTCGCGGGACGGGCAGTCGCGCGCGAAGACGTCGTAGGCCAGGTCGTCCGTACAGCCGGGGGTGGGCTCCCCGTCCGTCTCGCCGGTGGTTTCGGTCGCCATGAGCACACCCTACCCCGGCACAGCGCTAACCAATGGGTTGCGCTTTCGAAAAGTTAGTGCTTCTCTTCTCTCCATCGCATCCCACTGTTCCCGGGGGCCGACCGCCCCGGGACGCCATGACCCGAGGAGAAACCGCCGTGACCACGCCTGCCCTGCCCGCCCCCGTCGTCTCGCTCGCCTACCACTCCGGCTTCGGCCACACCGCCGTCCTGGCCGAGGCCGTCCGCGCCGCCGCCGTCGAGGCCGGTGCCACCGTTCACCTGGTCAAGGTCGACGAGATCACCGACGCCCAGTGGGAGCAGCTGGACGCCTCCGACGCCATCGTCTTCGGCTCGCCGACCTACATGGGTACGGCCTCCGGCGCCTTCCACACCTTCGCCGAGGCGAGCGCCAAGCGCTGGGCGACCCGCGCCTGGCAGGACAAGCTCGCCGCGGGCTTCACCAACTCCGCCTCCAAGAGCGGCGACAAGCTGCACACCCTGCAGTTCTTCACGGTGCTCGCCGCCCAGCACGGCATGAACTGGGTCAGCCTCAACCTGCTCCCCGGCTGGAACTCCTCCACCGCGTCCGAGAACGACCTGAACCGCCTGGGCTTCTTCCTCGGCGCCGCCGCCCAGTCCCCCAACGACCAGGGCGCCGAGGGCGTCCACAAAGCCGATATCGCCACCGCCGAGCACCTCGGACGCCGGATCGCCGAACAGGCCCGCATCGTCGTCGCCGGCCGCGCCGCCCTCGCCGCCTGACCGGCGCGTTCCTCCGGACCTGCCACGCACCGCGCCCGTGCCGCCCCGTGAAAGATCACGGGGCGGCACGGGCGCGGTGCGTGGCTACCCGGCTGCCTCTCTCAGAAGCCGAAGTCCTGCGTCCACCACGGGCCGCCGGACCCGAAGTGGGCACCGACGCCGAGGGTCTTGTACTCGCAGTTGAGGATGTTGGCGCGATGGCCGGGGCTGTTCATCCAGGAGTCCATGACGGCCTCCGCGTCGGCCTGGCCGCGGGCTATGTTCTCGCCGCCGAGGTCGTCGACGCCCGCGTCACGGGCACGGTCCCAGGGCGTGTCGCCGTCCGGGTCGGTGTGGTCGAAGAAGCCGCGCCGGGCCATGTCGTCACTGAAGTCCTGAGCGAGACCGGCCAGTTCCCTGTCCGCCGTCACCGGGGAGCAGCCGGCCTGGGCGCGCTCCTCATTGACCAGCGACAGCACCCGCGTCTCCGCGGACGACTGGCTGTCGGGGGCCTTCGACGCCGCCACGGTGCGCTCGGGCGCCGCGGAGGCGGTCCGCTTCGCGGGCTCGGCCGACCGCTGCGAACCGGCCGACCCGGTGGGGGACGTGGACGGCTGGTGCGGGGCGGGGGACACCGGGCGGGTGGCCCTGGCCGAGGGGCGCCCGCTGCCGGGGGCCTTGGCACGGGCCCCGCCGCGGCTCGCCTCCTCGCCGGCGCGGTCGGACGGCGACGCCGAGACACCGCCCAGCGGCTCGGTGGCCTCCGGCAGTGCGCCGGCCCGCACCCGCTCACCCTGCTCGCCGTCCACACCCCCGTCGAACTGGCCGTGGCCGGGAACCAGTCCGGAGGCGACCGCCACGGCCCCCATCGCCACCACCGCGGAGACGCCGAGCAGTCCGGTCCGGACGGGCGTCATGCCGCGGCCGCGCGCGGCGCGGGGGTCACGGTGCCGGGTCGCGTCCGGCGCGCCGGCCGTCGGAGCGTCAACCGGCCCCGTACCGGGGGCTTGCGGGGCAAGGGGGGCAGAGCGTCGATGGCGGCCCATCCGCTGTCTTCCTTCCACCGGCGAAAGCACCGGCTCGACTGGAGCGGCTACGCCGCACAGCTTTCCTGGCGTCAAGATGGCTCACCCATAAGGGTGAGCCTCGCTGTCGGGGGACTGTACGCCATGGCGGGAGGGGCAGAAGTGACCTCTGCGCAATCGGACAGTTAGCGTGCACACATGAATGAAGCTGTCCGAGTGACCGCGTGGGTCCGCGGCCGGGTCCAGGGTGTCGGTTTCCGCTGGTTCACCCGGGCGAACGCCCTTCGCATCGGCGAACTCGCCGGATTCGCCGTCAATCTGGGGGACGGCCGCGTCCAGGTGGTCGCCGAGGGCCCGAAGGATCACTGCGACCAGTTGCTCGACTGGCTCCGCACCGGAGACACGCCCGGGCGGGTCGACGGAGTCACTGAGATATGGGACACGCCCCGCGGGGGTTACGACGGCTTCGAGATCCGCTGATCCGGCCCGCCGGAACCGCCCGTACGGGCGCCGGGGGCGATCTTGCGGACGCGTCCTTGTCAGCTGCTTACGGGAGATAAGGCCTGGTGGTTGCCAACTCGGCCGACCCGTGCAAGGCTGCCGCTGTACGGATGATCTCCACGCCCCGGCGGGACCTTTCTGGAGAGTCGGCGCAGTGCCTTCATGGCCGCGCACTCTCAGGTGCCCGAGGATACGGGGTGTGATCGTGTTGACCGTCAAACCGTTTGGTGAGACTCTGGAATCCCCGCGCACCTTAGCTGTTTGGCATTGAGTACACCAGAGAATGACAAGCACCGCGGGTGCGAATCCCTCACGACCCACACCGCTTCGGTCGGTCACTCATTGTGGAGGACCATCCATCATGGCAAAGGCGCTTCTCGGTTACGTCGGCGGCTCCGACCCCCGAGTCCTCTCCGAGATGCGACGGCTTCAGCAGCGCGTCCAAGACCTGGAATCCGAGCTGATTCGGATGCAGGCCGAAAACGACATGCTGTCGGCTGCCGCACGTCGCGACGACTCGATGCTCGACATCGACGTACCCCAGGCGGAGCCCGCGCTCACCTGACCCCGACCTCAGGGCCGGTAGAGCTGCTCGCCAGCCGCTTGAGGCACCGCTCTCTTCAAGATCTGCAAGGGACGCTTCGGCGTCCCTTCGTCGTTTCCGCCTTTTCTTGCTGCGGCTTTTCGCGGACCACGTTGCCGCTCAGCCCTGACGGCCCTCCCTTACCGCATGATGTGCCCTGCGCTTTCGGCAGTGAAACCGAAAATGAACGGCGCGGTATACCGGGGGGCCGTACGGGCCGGGCAGCGCCCCGGAATGTTGGGGTCACCCGCCGAGGAGCGGCCGGTAGAGTCCCACGGCGTGCATCTCAAGAGTCTGACCCTGCGAGGTTTCAAGTCCTTCGCCTCCGCCACGACGCTGCGCTTCGAGCCGGGCATCACCTGCGTCGTGGGTCCCAACGGCTCCGGCAAGTCCAACGTCGTGGACGCGCTGTCCTGGGTCATGGGCGAGCAGGGCGCCAAGTCCCTGCGCGGCGGGAAGATGGAGGACGTCATCTTCGCCGGGACGACCGGGCGTCCGCCGCTCGGGCGTGCCGAGGTCTCGCTCACCATCGACAATTCCGACGGCGCACTGCCGATCGAGTACGCCGAAGTCACCCTCACCCGGATCATGTTCCGCAATGGCGGCAGTGAGTACCAGATCAACGGTGACACCTGCCGGCTGCTGGATATCCAGGAATTGCTCTCCGATTCCGGAATCGGCCGGGAGATGCACGTCATCGTCGGGCAGGGCCAGCTCGACTCCGTGCTGCACGCCGACCCGATGGGGCGCCGGGCCTTCATCGAGGAGGCGGCCGGCGTCCTCAAGCACCGCAAGCGCAAGGAGAAGGCGCTGCGGAAGCTGGAGGCGATGAAGGCCAATCTCGCCCGCGTCCAGGACCTGACCGACGAGCTGCGGCGCCAGCTCAAGCCGCTGGGGCGGCAGGCCGCGGTCGCCCGGCGCGCCGCCGTCATCCAGGCGGACCTGCGCGACGCCCGGCTGCGGCTGCTCGCCGACGACCTCGTCACCCTGCGCCGGGCACTCCAGGCCGAGATCGCGGACGAGGCGGCCCTCAAGGAACGCAGGCAGGCCGCCGAGGAGCGGCTGCGCACCGCCCAGCAGCGGGAGGCGGCGCTGGAGGAGGAGGTCCGTACGCTGACGCCGCGGGTGCAGCGGGCTCAGCAGACCTGGTACGAGCTGTCGCAGCTCGCGGAGCGGGTGCGCGGCACGATCTCGCTGGCCGAGGCGCGGGTCAAGAGCGCCACGGCGGCCCCGCCGGAGGAGCGGCACGGCCGCGACCCCGAGGACATGGAGCGGGAGGCGGCCCGTATCCGTGAGCAGGAGGCGGAGTTGACGGCCGCGCTGGAGGCGGCGAGCCGGGCGCTGGAGGACACCGTCGAACACCGTGCCGGGCTGGAGCGGCAGTTGGCGGACGAGGAGCGGCGGCTGCGGGACGTGGCCCGCGCCATCGCCGACCGCCGTGAGGGCCTGGCCCGGCTGAGCGGACAGGTCACCGCCGCCCGCGGCCGGGCCGCCTCCGCGCAGGCGGAGATCGGCCGGCTCGCCGAGGCCAGGGACGCCGCCCGGCAGCGGGCGGACGCAGCCCAGAAGGAGTACGACCAGCTCAGGGCCGAGGTCGACGGGCTGGACGCGGACGACGAGGAGATCGCGGAGCGGCACGAGGCGGCCCGCCGGGAGCTGGCGGAGACGGAGCACGCGCTGACCGCCGCGCGCGAGGCGCTGACCGCGGCCGAGCGCGAGCGGGCCGCGACCGCCGCCCGGCACGACGCGCTGGCGCTCGGGCTGCGCCGCAAGGACGGCACCGGCGCGCTGCTGGCCGCGGCGGACCGCCTCACCGGCCTGCTCGGGCCGGCGGCGGAACTGCTGACCGTCACCCCCGGCTTCGAGATCCCGGTGGCGGCGGCCCTGGGCGCGGCCGCCGACGCCGTCGCCGTCACCGATGCGGCCACCGCGGCCGAGGCCATCCGGCTGCTGCGCAAGGAGGACGCGGGGCGGGCGGCGATGGTGCTGGGCGGACCAGGGGGACATGGCGGGGCGGGAAGGGTGCCTGCGCCCGCACGGGCGGTGGAGGCCGTGGGGGGTGAGGGAGCCGCGGAGGCCGCTGGGGCTGCCGGGAGCAGTGAGATCTCAGGGGCTGCCGGGACTGCCAGTGGTCCGGGGGCCGGTGGGGTTCGCGGGAGCGGTGGGGGTGACGGTTCCGCCGGTGTGGCCGAGGGGGCCATGGTGGACGTGTGTGAGGGGGCGGCCGGGGCGACGGGTGTGTCCGAGGCGGGCGGGCACCGGGTCCCCGGGCCCCGCTCGTCGCCCGTACCGGCGGCGGAGCTGGTCCGGGGGCCCGGGGAACTGACCGCCGCCGTGCGCCGGTTGCTGCGGGACGTGGTCGTGGTCGGGACCCTGGAGGACGCCGAGGACCTGGTGGCCGCGCGGCCGGAGCTGACGGCCGTGACCGGTGCGGGCGATCTGCTCGGGGCGCATTTCGCGC
This sequence comes from Streptomyces sp. NPDC048612, assembly GCF_043199295.1. Lineage (NCBI taxonomy): Bacteria > Bacillati > Actinomycetota > Actinomycetes > Kitasatosporales > Streptomycetaceae > Streptomyces > Streptomyces sp. NPDC048612. The sequence goes on along the minus strand of NZ_JBICVV010000022.1, from coordinate 104,487 downwards.
AGGGGGGTTCCGCCGGGGCGCCGAGCCTGCTGGAGGTGCAGGCGTCGGTCGACGAGGCGGCGGCCGAGCTGGAGGAACTGGCGGCGCGCTGTGCGGAGCTGGCGGAGGCGCAGCGGGCCGCGGCGGAACGCCGTACCGCGGGGGCCGCGCTGGTCGAGGAGCTGGCCGAGCGGTGGCGGGCAGCGGACCGGGAGAAGTCGAAGGTCGCCGGGGACCTGGGCCGGCTCGGCGGGCAGGCGCGGGCGGCCGCGGGCGAGGCCGAGCGCTGCGACGCGGCGGCGGCCAAGGCCGAGGAGGCGCTGCTGCGGGCCACCGAGGAGGCCGAGGAGCTGGCCGAGCGGCTCGCGGTGGCCGAGGAGGAGCCGGGCGTCGGCGAGGAGGAGCCGGACACCTCCGTACGGGACCGGCTGGCCGCCGACGGGGCCAACGCGCGGCAGACCGAGATGGAGGCCCGGCTCCAGGCGCGTACCCACGAGGAGCGGGTGAAGGGGCTCGCCGGGCGGGCGGACGCGCTCGACCGGGGCGCGCGGGCCGAGCGCGAGGCGCGGGCGCGGGCCGAGCGGCGGCGCGCCCGGCTGCGGCACGAGGCGACGGTGGCCGGTGCGGTCGCCGCCGGTGCCCGCCAGCTGCTGGCGCACATCGAGGTGTCGGCCGTACGGGCGGAGGAGGAGCGGAGCGCCGCGGAGCGGGCCAAGGCCGAGCGGGAACAGGCGCTGGTGGCCGAGCGCAACCAGGGCCGGGAGCTGAAGTCCGAGCTGGACAAGCTGACGGACTCGATGCACCGCGGTGAGGTGCTGGGCGCGGAGAAGCGGCTGCGGATCGAGCAGCTGGAGACCCGGGCGCTGGAGGAGCTGGGGGTGGAGCCGGCCGGGCTGATGGCCGAGTACGGCCCCGAGCAGCTCGTACCGCCGTCGCCGCCCGCCGAGGGCGAGGTGCTCCCGGACGATCCGGAGCATCCGCGCAACCAGCCGGTGCCCTATGTACGGGGCGAGCAGGAGAAGCGGCTCAAGGCCGCCGAGCGGGCGTACCAGCAGCTCGGGAAGGTGAACCCGCTGGCGCTGGAGGAGTTCGCGGCGCTGGAGGAGCGCCACAAGTTCCTCAGCGAACAGCTTGAAGACTTGAAGAAGACCCGGGCCGACCTGATGCAGGTGGTCAAGGAGGTCGACGAGCGGGTGGAGCAGGTCTTCACCGAGGCGTTCCACGACACCGCGCGGGAGTTCGAGGGCGTCTTCGCCCGGCTCTTCCCGGGCGGCGAGGGACGGCTGGTGCTCACCGATCCGCACGACATGCTGTCGACCGGGGTGGACGTGGAGGCGCGTCCGCCGGGGAAGAAGGTCAAGCGGCTGTCGCTGCTGTCGGGCGGGGAGCGGTCGCTGACCGCGGTGGCGATGCTGGTGTCGATCTTCAAGGCGCGGCCCAGCCCGTTCTATGTGATGGACGAGGTGGAGGCCGCGCTGGACGACACCAATCTGCAGCGGCTGATCCGGATCATGGAGGAACTCCAGGAGAGTTCTCAGCTGATTGTGATCACGCATCAGAAGCGGACGATGGAGGTCGCGGACGCGCTCTACGGGGTATCGATGCAAGGGGACGGCGTCTCGAAGGTCATCAGCCAGCGGCTGCACTGAGCGCGCCCGCGCGGGCGGCTCGTACGGGGGCCGCGGGCCGGTGCCGAGGGGTGCGGCAAGGGGTGTGACGGCGGCGCTCGGCCCCCTTGATGATCGCCCGGAGTGTCCGACACCCCATCAGTTCAGAACTTGAACGAATGGCCCCGAAGGCGTCCGAGAAACAAATTCATCACGCCCTATTGACTTCGAAACTTGAAGGCATAGTCTCTGCAACGTTGCTTTTACCTTCAAGTGGTGGGTACCCCCAACCTATGCACCACTTGTAGGGCCAGCCCCCTACGCCCGGCAGCGCAGCCGGGCCACTGGAGTTCACGTTGACCAGCACCGCGCAGCCGACGGTCCCGGAAGGCCGCAAGGCCCATCCCGACCATCTCGGCCATGTCATCTTCATCACCGCGGCTGCCGCGATGGGCGGCTTTCTCTTCGGCTATGACAGTTCCGTCATCAATGGTGCCGTCGAAGCGATCCGCAGCCGCTATGACGTCGGGTCCGCCGTTCTGGCCCAGGTGATCGCGATCGCCCTGATCGGCTGCGCCGTCGGTGCCGCCACCGCGGGCCGGATCGCGGACCGTATCGGCCGTATCCGGGTGATGCAGATCGCCTCGGTGCTGTTCACCATCAGCGCCGTCGGCTCGGCTCTGCCGTTCTCCCTCTGGGACCTCGCCTTCTGGCGGATCATCGGCGGCTTCGCCATCGGTATGGCCTCGGTCATCGGCCCGGCCTACATCGCCGAGGTCTCGCCGTCCGCCTACCGTGGCCGGCTCGGCTCGTTCCAGCAGGCCGCGATCGTCATCGGCATCGCCGTCTCCCAGCTCGTCAACTGGGGCATCCTCAACCTCGCCGACGGCAACCAGCGCGGCACCCTCGCCGGCCTGGAGGCCTGGCAGTGGATGCTCGGCGTGATGGTCGTCCCGGCCGTCCTCTACGGTCTGCTCTCCTTCGCGATCCCCGAGTCGCCGCGCTACCTGATCTCCGCCGGCAAGATCTCCCGTGCCAAGGAGGTGCTGTCCGAGGTCGAGGGCAAGTCCGTGAACCTCGACACCCGGGTCGCCGAGATCCAGGACGCGATGCGCCGCGAGCACAAGTCCTCCTTCAAGGACCTGCTCGGCAGCAGGATGGGCTTCCTGCCGATCGTCTGGGTCGGTATCGGCCTGTCGGTCTTCCAGCAGCTGGTCGGCATCAACGTGGCGTTCTACTACTCCTCCGCGCTGTGGCAGTCCGTCGGCATCGACCCGAGCGCCTCGTTCTTCTACAGCTTCACGACGTCGATCATCAACATCATCGGCACCGTGATCGCGATGGTCTTCGTGGACAGGATCGGCCGCCGCCCGCTGGCGCTGATCGGCTCGGCCGGTATGGCCGTCTCGCTCGCCCTGGAGGCCTGGGCCTTCTCGGCCAAGACCGCGGCCGGCACCCTGCCGCACGCCGAAGGCACCGTGGCGCTGATCGCCGCCCACGTCTTCGTGCTCTTCTTCGCCCTTTCCTGGGGCGTCGTGGTCTGGGTCTTCCTCGGTGAGATGTTCCCGAACAAGATCCGCGCCGCCGCGCTGGGCGTCGCCGCCTCCGCGCAGTGGATCGCCAACTGGGCCATCACGGCCAGCTTCCCGAGCCTGTCCGACTGGAACCTCTCGGGTACGTACGTCATCTACGCGGTCTTCGCCCTGCTCTCGATCCCCTTCGTGCTCAAGTTCGTGAAGGAGACCAAGGGCAAGGCGTTGGAGGAGATGGGCTAACCCCCCGCCAGTCCGTCTCCTCAGCACTGGGTACTGCCCCGGGTCAACAGGGACCCCGGGCAGTACCCCTTTTTCGTGGCCGCGGTTGGGCCGGTGCCGGTGCCGGTGCCGGGCGGGGCCGGGGCCGGGCGGGTTTCAGGGGCGGCCGGCGGGCTCTCCCGTGCGGCGGATGCGGAACGCCCGCCGGTACGCTGCGGGCGTGGTGTGCAGGGCCTGCTGGAAGCGGCGGCGGAAGTTGGTCGCCGAGGACAGGCCGACGCGCAGTGCGATCGCCTCGACGGGCAGATCGGTCTCCTCCAGCAGGGTCCGGGCGGCGGTGATACGGCGGCCCAGCAGCCACTGGCCGGGGCTGGTGCCGAGCTGGTCGGCGAAGCGGCGGGCCAGGGTGCGCGAGGAGATCCGCAGCCGTCCGGCCATGTCCTCGACGGAGACCGGCTCGGACAGCCGGCCGCCCACCCACTCCAGCAGCGGGGCCAGCGAGTGCTTCATGGCCGACGCGGGGGCGAGCCGGTGCGCCGGGGGCGGAGCCGCGTACTGGGTCTGGCCCCCTTCGCGGTGCGGCGGCATGACCATGTGGCGGGCGATCCGGGCGGCGTGTGCCGCACCGTGGTCGCTGCGTACGAGATGCAGACAGAGGTCCACCCCCGCGGCCGCTCCGGCGCTGGTCGCGAGGTCACCGTGGTCGATGTACAGCACGTCCGGGTCCACCTCGACACGGGGGAAACGGGCCGTCAGGGCGCCGGCCAGACTCCAGTGGGTGGTGGCCCGGCGGCCGTCCAGCAGCCCGGTCTGGGCCAGGGCGAACGCACCGGAACAGATGCTGACCAGCCGGGCGCCCCGCGCATGTGCCCGCCGCAGTGCCCGGCGGACGGCGGGCGGCAGCGGCTCCTCGGCCGGTGTCCAGCCCGGGACGACGACGGTGTCCGCATCCGCCAGCGCCGCCAGGCCGTCGGTCACCAGCATGTCGTAGCCCGCCGTCGTCCCCACCGGGCCGGGGTGCGGCGTACACACCCGGAAGTCGTAGCGGGCGGGCAGCCCGGGGCGCCGGGTGCCGAAGACCTCGGCGGCGCAGCTGAGTTCGAAGGTCGACTGGGGCGGGCGCACCAGCGCCACCACGCGGTGCGGAACGTCGTGCGGCGGTGTCCGCCGCGGGGGTCCGGCCATGGCAGGAAAGTACCCCAGCGCGTCATTTCTGACACTGGGGAGACGCCGTACGCCCGGCCAGAGTGGAGTCATGAGCGACAGGGATACGAGCACGGTCACCACGGAAGCCGCCACGGCACCCGCGCCCGCCATCACGGGCCGGCCGGAGGAGGGACGTCCGGCGCCGGGCGCCGCAGGTGTGGGCGGTACCGCGGGCTACGTTTCGGCCGCGGTGGTGGACGCCCCGGTCAGGGAGGTGTTCCCCGGAATCCGGGTCAGGCCGTTGTGGACCGGCGCCGACGGGGCGAAGGCCCTGGTGCTGGAGATGGACCCCGGCAGCCACTGGGAGGGCGTCGATGTGCACGCCCCGGGCCCCGAGGAGGTCTTCGTGGTCTCGGGCGTCTTCAACGACGGCGACCGCGACCACCCTGCCGGGACGTTCCTGCACGCCCCGGCCGGTTCCTGGCACGTGCCGCAGTCGGTGACGGGCTGTCGTCTCTTCGTCTTCTACCCGGAAGGCTGAGCCCCGTCAGTCCCTGAGGCGCGGCAGCACCTGCTCGGCGAAGAGATGGAGGGAGCGCCAGCCCTCGTCGACGGGCATCCCGCCGCACAGCGGATGGAGGATGAGCGAGCCCCGGCCGCCGGGCTCCCGGGCGAGCCGGAGGCAGTCGTCGGGGGTGACGACGCGGTAGATCCCCTCCTCGCGCAGGGCCCCGGCGTCCTGCGCGGACGAGCGGACCGCGGAGCGGACACCGGTGGACTGCCAGGAGGCGTACATCCGGGCCTCGTGCAGCAGATGGGCCCCGTACTCCGCCCAGGTGCGGTCCGGGTCCTCGGAGAGGTGGAGGAGCGCGGTCCGCTCGGGCGGCTGCATCACCCACCCGTCGGTGCCGAAGGCGGCGCGCTGCGCGTCGTAGTAGGCCTCCAGCTCGGGGAGGTGGGCACTGGGGAAGAAGGGGAGGCCCAGACGGGCCGCGCGCCGGGCGGCGGCGCGGGAGCTGCCGCCGATCAGCAGCAGCGGGTGCGGCCGGGTGTACGGGCGCGGGGTGACCCGGACGGTGCGCCCCTGGTAGGTGAACGGTTCACCGGTCCAGGCGGACAGCAGGGCCGCCAGCACCTCGTCCTGGAGGCGGCCGCGGGCCGCCCAGTCCCTGCCGTGCGCCGCGTACTCCTCGGGCCGGTAGCCGAGACCGGCGACGGTCATCAGCCGGCCGCCGCTGAGCAGGTCGAGCGAGGTGAGGTCCTCGGCCAGCCGCAGCGGATCGTGCAGCGGGGTGATCAGCGCGGAGACGGTGACGCCGATCCGGCGGGTGGCGCCGAAGACGGCGCCCGCGAAGGTGAGCGGGGAGGGCATCCAGCCGTTGGTGGTGGCGTGGTGCTCCTCGGTCTGGACCATGGTGAAGCCCCGGTCGTCGGCGAACGCCGCCATCTCGACGGCGGCCCGGTAGCGCGCGGACAGGGTGGCGGGCGTGGGGGCGGGGTCGACGAGATTGATCCGCAGGACCGATATCCACGACATCGCAACGTCCCCTTCGCCCAGGCGGTTGGCGAAGGGGACGTTAGCTGACGTTGCGTCAGATCACTAGGGGAGGAACCCGGCGGGCCGGGGGTGGGGGATCAGCCCACCTCGACGGGCTGCCGGGCCTCGGCCGCGGCCGCCTCGTCCGCAGGGACGGACTCCTTCGGCGACGGCAGTACGGCGAAGACCAGCGCGGCGATCGCGATGGTGGCCGCCCAGCCCAGGCCGTTCTCGCCGATCCAGGTGGTGGCCAGCGGGCCGGTGAACCACTGGACCTTGGTGAAGCACAGGCCCGCGACGAGCGCCACGCCCCAGGCGGTCATGGCCTGCCAGCAGAAGCCGCCGGTGTACCAGTAGCGGCTGGTGCGGCCGGTGTTCATCAGGCTCTCGGCGTCATAGCGCACCGCCAGCTTGCGCCGCCGGGCCATGTCGATGCCGTAGACGCCGATCCAGGCCGAGAAGGAGACCGCGAGCAGCGTCAGGAAGGTGATGAACTGGCCGATGAAGTCCTTGGCCACCAGCATCATGAACAGGCCGCCGACCAGGCTGATGACGGCGTTGATGCTGACCGCGAGGGCGCGCGGCAGCTTGACGCCCATGGTCTGGGCGGTGAAGCCCGCGGAGTACATCGACAGGCTGTTGATCAGCACCATGCCCACCAGCGCGGTGACCAGGTACGGCACCGCGAGCCAGGGCGGCAGGATGCTGCCGAGGAACGACATCGGGTCGGTGTTCTGGCCGGCCAGCTTCGGGCTGGAGACGGCCATCACGCCGCCCATCAGCACCATCGGCAGCAGCACCAGGGCCGCGCCGGAGACGGTGGTGCCGACGATCTTCCTGCCGGACGCGGAGTGCGGGAGGTAGCGCGCGAAGTCGGGGCCGGTGGGCACCCAGCTGATACCGCCGGCCGCGATGGTGCCGACACCGGCGATCACCATGGCGGTGGTGCCGGCCTTCTTGGCGAAGATGGCGTCCCAGTCCATCGTGGCGACCAGGTAGGCCAGCACCATGACGCTGAACAGGCCGAACAGGTACGTCGAGTACTTGTTGCAGACGTTGAGCGCCTTGCGGCCCAGGCCGCTCACCACGTAGGTGACGGCCACGAAGGCGAGCAGGGTGACGACGACGAGGACGTTGTTGCTCTCGACGCCCAGCAGCAGGTGCAGCACGGTCAGCACCGCGTAGGCACCGGTGACCGCGTTGATCGTTTCCCAGCCGAAGCGGGCGACCCACAGGATCGCGCCGGGGAAGTAGTTGCCGCGGACGCCGAAGGCGGCGCGGGAGAGCATCGCGCCGGGCGCGCCGCCCCACTTGCCCGAGACCGACAGCACCCCGACCATCCCGAAGGCGACGGCCGCGGCGATCGCGGCCACCAGCAGGACCTGCCAGAAGTTCAGTCCGTTGTTGACCACGAGCGAGGCGCCCATGGTGAGCAACAACACGCTGATGTTGGCGGCGACCCAGGTCGGGAAGAGTTCGCGGACGCGGCCCTGGCGTTCGTTGTCGGGGACGGGCTCGATGCCGCGGACCTCGACGGCGCCTTCGGTTGCGGGAGCGGATGCGGACGTGGTGCCCATTGGTGCAGGTATCTCCGTGCGGGGATCTGGACGCACCCCCACGGGGGAGGAGGTGCAGGCAGCGGCTGTGATGCCTGGCCAGAATTGGTTGCCAGGACTCTACGCGCGTTGCGCGGCCGTCGACCATCGTACTTTGATCCAACTTCTGCCGATTCGCACCGTTGGACCCCACGACGAGAACGAGTGTCGCCCAACCTCGTCGAAGGGTCCAGTCGGGCCCTCCGGCCAGGCCGGGGACACCGCTCCGAGCAGGGCGAAGACGCCGCGCGGACGCCAGGCCCGCCCGGGGCCGCCGTCCGCGGGAGCGGCCGCACGCGCGGCCGGCCGGATGCCCGTGATACCGGGGCGGCGCTTTCCGGACACCGCCCCTCCAGGTTCGGCGCGTGCAGTCCCCACGGCCGGAGCGTGGCTGATACTGGAGGGGTTATGGACATCGTCATCCTTGCTGTAGTCATCGCCGTGGTCGTGCTCGGCGCGATCAGCGGGCTCGTCGTCAGCGGCCGCAAGAAGAAGCGGCTGCCGCCGTCCCCGCCGGCTGCCCCGAAGCCCTCCGTTACCGCGCCCCCCGCCGAACCGCAGGTCGGCGAGGAGGCCGAGACCCCCCGCGACGAAGAGCGTCGCACCATCGAAGAAGTCACGCTGCCCACCGCCGAGGCCCCCGCGGCCGAGGCACCGGCCGCCGAGCCCGAGGCGCCCGCCGCCCCCGAGATCGAGGTCCCCGAGCCCACCGCGGGCCGGCTGGTCCGGCTGCGCGCCCGGCTCTCCCGCTCCCAGAACACCCTGGGCAAGGGCCTGCTGACCCTCCTCTCCCGCGAACACCTCGACGAGGAGACCTGGGAGGAGATCGAGGACACCCTGCTGACCGCCGACGTCGGCGTCGCCCCCACCCAGGAGCTGGTCGAGCGGCTGCGTGAGCGGGTCAAGGTGCTCGGCACCCGTACCCCCGAGGGTCTGCGGGCGCTGCTGCGCGAGGAACTGCTCACCCTCATCGGCACCGACGCCGACCGCACCGTGCACACCGCCAACGGCATCGGCAACGGCGGGGACGAGATCCCCGGCGTCGTGATGGTCGTCGGCGTCAACGGCACCGGCAAGACCACCACCACCGGCAAGCTCGCCCGGGTGCTGGTCGCCGACGGCAAGTCCGTGGTCCTCGGCGCCGCCGACACCTTCCGCGCCGCCGCAGCCGACCAGCTCCAGACCTGGGGCGAGCGGGTCGGTGCCCGTACGGTCCGCGGACCCGAGGGCGGCGACCCCGCCTCCATCGCCTTCGACGCGGTGAAGGAGGGCATCGCCGAGACCGCCGATGTCGTGCTGATCGACACCGCGGGCCGGCTGCACACCAAGACCGGCCTGATGGACGAGCTCGGCAAGGTCAAGCGGGTGGTCGAGAAGCACGGCCCGGTCGGCGAGGTGCTGCTCGTCCTGGACGCCACCACCGGCCAGAACGGCCTGGTCCAGGCCCGGGTGTTCGCCGAGGTCGTGGACATCACCGGCGTGGTGCTCACCAAGCTCGACGGCACCGCCAAGGGCGGCATCATCGTCGCCGTCCAGCGCGAACTCGGCGTCCCCGTCAAGCTCGTCGGCCTGGGCGAGGGAGCGGACGACCTGGCTCCCTTCGAGCCGGAGGCCTTCGTCGACGCCCTGATCGACTGACGCCACCGCCCCGGGCGCCCCGCCCGGACCGCTCCGGCCCCCGGACCCGCACCGACGGGTACCGGGGGCCGCGCCATGTCCATGAGGGCCCCGCGCTCTCCCCGGCCCCACTACAGGCCGGGAACTCAGACCGCCGAGCGGTTGCAGGCGTACGCCAGGGTGCCCAGCACCAGCCGCGCCTGCGGCGGCCGCCCGGCGGTGTCCAGGGTGGGCGGGCGCAGCCAGCGCATCGGGCCGTGGCCGCCGAGGTCGGAGGGCGGCGCGGTGAGATGGTCGCCGGGGCCCAGCGAGCGCAGGTCGAGCGAGGCGTCGTCCCAGCCCATCCGGTAGAGCAGGTCGGGGAGCCGCCCGGCCGCGCCGGGGGCGACGAAGAACAGCGCACGGCCGGTCGGCGCCACCGCGACCGGCCCCAGCGGCAGCGCCATCCGCTCCAGCCGCGCCAGCGCGTTGCGGCCCGCGGCCTCCGGCACGTCCAGGATGTCGAACGACCGGCCCACCGGCAGGAGGATCGCGGCACCCGGCGTCTCGGCCCAGGCCGCCGCGGCCTTCTCCCAGCCGGCGCCGGCCGCCAGCTCCTCACCGAAGGCCAGCGGATGGGCACCGGGGGAGGGGCAGCCGGCGTCGCCGCACGAACAGTCCGTACGGCCGCTGCCCGCGCGGACCGCCCGGGCGCCGGGGGCGACGTCCCAGCCCCACAGCCCGGAGTACTCCGCCACCGCCGAGATCTCGGTCGAGCGGGCGCGGCGCCGGGAGCTGGAGCGCATCTCTCGGATGCCGCCGATCGTGAAGCCCATGCCCCCTCCAACGGGTGGTGCGTGCCAGTGGTTACGAGTCGGCGGGTTGACGGTCCGGTGCCGTTCACGCTCCGGCGGCGGTACGTGGTGCGGTGGTGATCCGGGTGGTGCGGTGCGCCGCGTGAGCCCTGGTGTGCTTCCTTCCGCCCGGCGTTCTTCGGCCTGTGTCAAGTCAATCGCGAGAGCTGGGTGGGGAGTTCATTCGAAGGGGTGGCGAATGGTGGCGTTTCCCCGATCGCCCTCGCGGCGGGCGTGATCGTAGGATTACTTTCGGTGCGCGAACCCCGGAGAGGCACCCTTCGCACGGGTATGCCGGTGGCAACGCACAGGTCGAGCACAGGCCAAAAGGTGTGGCCGGAAACCGTGATCGGGTAGATGTACCCCGGACAGGCGTCGTAACGGACGGTGGCCTGTGGGCGGTTCGCACCAGGCACCAGGCATCAAGCCAGCTATCGGGATGGGGGCTTCCAGTGGGCGGCAACGGCGGCACGGGCGGCACCGACGCCGTCAAGCAACCCAACGCGCAGTTGGGTTCGTGGTTCATGCGCAGCGGCTGGTCCAAGGGCGAACTGGCCCGCCAGGTCAACCGCCGGGCCCGCCAGATGGGCGCCCACCACATCAGCACCGACACCTCGCGGGTGCGCCGCTGGCTCGACGGCGAGCAGCCGCGTGAGCCGATCCCGCGCATCCTGTCCGAGCTGTTCTCCGAACGCTTCGGCTGTGTGGTCGGCATCGAGGAACTGGGCCTGCGCTCCGCGCACCAGTCCCCGTCCGTCTCCGGTGTGGACCTGCCCTGGGCCGGCGCCCAAACGGTCGGTCTCATCAGCGAGTTCTCGCGCAGTGACCTGATGCTGGCGCGCCGCGGCTTCCTCGGCACCTCCCTCGCGCTCGCCGCCGGACCCAGCCTGATCGAACCGATGCAGCGCTGGCTGGTCCCGGTGCCCGCGGGCCAGGGCGACGCGGAGGAACCCGACCGCCGCCGCCCCGCGCGGCTGTCCAAGCCGGAGCTGGACCTGCTGGAGTCGACGACCGCGATGTTCCGCCAGTGGGACGCGCAGTGCGGCGGGGGGCTGCGGCGCAAGGCGGTGGTCGGCCAGCTGCACGAGGTCACCGACCTCCTCCAGGAGCCGCAGCCCGCCCCGGTCGCCAAGCGGCTGTTCAAGGTCGCCGCCGAACTCGCCGAACTCGCCGGCTGGATGAGCTACGACATCGGCCTGCAGCCCACCGCGCAGAAGTACTTCGTGCTCGCGCTGCACGCCTCCAAGGAGGCCGGCGACCGCTCCCTGGGCGCGTACATCCTCTCCAGCATGAGCCGGCAGATGATCCACCTCGGCCGCCCCGACGACGCACTGGAGCTGATCCACCTCGCCCAGTACGGCAGCCGGGAGACCGCCACCCCGCGCACCCAGGCCATGTTGTATGCGATGGAGGCCCGCTCCTACGCCGGCATGGGCCAGCCCAGCAAGGTCAAGCGGGCCGTCCGGATGGCCGAGGACACCTTCTCCGACGTCACGCCCGGCGAGCCCGAACCGGACTGGATTCGCTTCTTCTCCGAGGCCGAACTGAACGCCGAGAACGCCCACTCCTACCGCGATCTCGCCTATGTCGCCGGCCGCAGCCCCACCTACGCCTCGCTCGCCGAGCCCGTCATGCGGCGCGCCGTGGAGCTCTTCGGCAAGGACCCCGAGCACCAGCGTTCGTACGCGCTCAACCTGATCGGGATGGCCACCGTGCATCTGCTGCAGAAGGAGCCGGAGGCCTGCGCGGCGATGGCGCAGCAGGCGATCCCGTTCGCCCGGCAGGTCCGCTCCGAGCGGGTCAACACCCGGCTGCGCAAGACCGTGGACAACGCCGCCCGGGAGTTCGGCGGCGTGGCCGAGGTGGTCCGGCTCGGCGACGAGCTCACCCGCCAGCTGCCCGAGAGCGCGGAGGCCGTCTGACGGACTCCGCCCCCAGTACACCGGCCGCGGCCACCGCCCCGTACAGCCCGACTCGGCTCCCCCATGCCAGGTCACGCGGGCGGCAGCCGCGGCCGGGCTGTTTTTGCGACCCTCTTTGCGCCTAAACCGGCGCCGCTCTCGCGGAGGTGGTTGCTCGCCGTGGGGGTTGCTCAATTCATGGTTTCTGTGGGTTGAACGGGTGATGTGGTGCTGATCTGGCAGTTCACTGGGGCGTAACACGGGGGCCGTCTTCGTCACTGCGGTGAAACACCCGCAAGGTTTGGCCGAAACCGTGCTGCGACAACCTCATCGCGAAGTCGGCCCACCAGAACCACGCCCGCACGGGCCGCATCGACGACGAGGAGACGCCGATGCCCCCAGGCATCCTGACGCTCGCAGCAGACAAGGCGACACTGAGCCCGGCCAACACCGGGTTCATGCTGATCTGCTCCGCATTGGTGATGGTCATGACACCCGGTCTCGCCTTCTTCTACGGCGGCATGGTCCGGGTCAAGAGCGTGCTCAACATGCTGATGATGAGCTTCATCAGCCTGGGCATCGTCACGATCCTGTGGGTCCTGTACGGCTTCGGGCTCGCCTTCGGTACGGACCAGGGCGGCTTCATCGGCTGGGACGGGAACTTCGCCGGGCTCAGCGGCATCGGCCTGACGGAGCTGTGGGGCAGCTCCACCATCCCGGTCTACGTGTTCGCGGTCTTCCAGCTGATGTTCGCGGTCATCACCCCGGCGCTGATCAGCGGTGCGCTCGCCGACCGGGTGAAGTTCACCGCCTGGGCGCTGTTCATCGCGCTGTGGGTCACCGTCGTCTACTTCCCCGTCGCCCACTGGGTGTGGGGCGAGGGCGGCTGGCTGTTCGAGCTGCAGGTCATCGACTTCGCCGGCGGTACGGCCGTGCACATCAACGCCGGCGCCGCGGCCCTCGCCGCGCTCCTCGTCGTCGGCAAGCGCATCGGCTTCAAGAAGGACCCGATGCGGCCGCACAGCCTCCCCCTGGTGATGCTCGGCGCCGGTCTGCTGTGGTTCGGCTGGTTCGGCTTCAACGCCGGCTCCTGGCTCGGCAACGACGACGGCATCGGCGCCGTCGCCTTCGTCAACACCCAGGTCGCCACCGCCGCCGCGATGCTCGGCTGGCTGGTGTACGAGAAGCTCCGGCACGGCTCGTTCACCACGCTCGGCGCGGCCTCCGGCGCGGTCGCCGGACTCGTCGCGATCACCCCGGCCTGCGGCGCGGTCAGCCCGCTGGGCGCCATCGCGGTCGGTGCGATCGCCGGTGTGCTGTGCGCCATGGCGGTCAACCTGAAGTACAAGTTCGGCTACGACGACTCCCTCGACGTGATCGGCGTTCACCTCGTCGGCGGTGTCGCCGGCTCGCTGCTGGTCGGGCTGTTCGCCACCGGCGGGGTGCAGAGCAAGGCCAAGGGGCTGTTCTACGGCGGCGGCTTCGACCAGCTCGGGCGGCAGGCCGTCGGTGTGGTCTGTGTGCTGCTGTACTCCCTGGTCGTCTCGTATGTCCTTGCCAAGGCGATCGACCTGGTGATGGGCTTCCGGGTCGACGAGGACGAGGAAGTCGCCGGCATCGACCAGGCCGCGCACGCGGAGACCGCATACGACTTCACCGGCGCGGGCGGCGGCTCGATCGGCCGCAAGGGACCGGGACTCGGCGAGGCCCTGACAAAGAAGGTGGACGCGTGAAGCTCATCACGGCAGTAATCAAGCCGCACCGGCTGGACGAGGTGAAGGACGCCCTGCAGGCCTTCGGGGTGCACGGCCTGACGATCACCGAGGCCAGCGGATACGGCAGGCAGCGCGGGCACACGGAGGTGTACCGGGGCGCCGAGTACACCGTCGACCTGGTCCCGAAGATCCGTATCGAGGTGCTGGCCGAGGACGCCGACGCCGAGGAACTGACCGACGTCATCGTCAAGGCGGCCCGCACCGGCAAGATCGGCGACGGGAAGGTCTGGAGCATCCCCGTCGACGACGCGGTACGGGTACGGACCGGCGAGCGGGGGCCGGACGCCCTGTGAGGTGCCACGGCCGGGCTCCGGCCCCGGGGCGGCCGTCCGCCGCCGGGAGCCGGAGCCGGGCCGCCCGGGCGGCGAATGGCCGCCCGCCCCGCGGCGGCACAGACTGAGGTGCGGGAGCCGCACCGGACGACGGCGGGGGACGACCACGACCAAGGAGCGCGCGAGGTGACCGACAGCGTCGAGGAAACGGCAGGACCCGCCGGAGCGCGGCCCCCGGGGCACGAGCCCGCGCCCGCCCCGGAAGGGGGCTACCCCGCGGCCCGGCTGCGGCTCCTCCAGGACGGGAACGCCGCCGGCCCCGACCGCCGCGCCGCCCTCGCCCGGCTCACCGACGACTGGCTCGCCGCCCTGCTGGCCCGGCACGCCACCGCCACCGGCCTGACCGGCACCGCCCTGGTCGCCGTCGGCGGCTACGGCCGCGGCGAACTCTCCCCGCGCAGCGACCTCGACCTGCTCCTGCTGCACGACGGCCGCGCCGACGCCGGCGCCCTCGCCGCCCTCGCCGACCACCTCTGGTACCCCGTCTGGGATCTCGGCCTCGACCTCGACCACTCCGTACGCACCCCGGCCCAGGCCCGCAAGGCGGCCCGCGAGGACCTGAAGGTGCAGCTGGGCCTGCTCGACGCCCGCCACCTGGCCGGCGACCCCGACCTGACCGCCGCCGTGCGCACCACCGCCTACGCCGACTGGCGCGCCGGCGCCCCCAAGCGGCTCCCGGAACTCCACGACCTGTGCCAGGAGCGCGCCGAGCGGCAGGGCGAGCTCCAGTACCTCCTGGAACCCGACCTCAAGGAGGCCAGGGGCGGGCTGCGGGACGCCACCGCCCTCCGCGCCGTCGCCGCCTCCTGGCTCGCCGACGCCCCGCGCGGCGGCCTGGAAGCCGCCCGCACCCGTCTGCTCGACGCCCGCGACGCGCTCCACCTCACGACCGGCCGCGCCACCGACCGCCTCTCCCTCCAGGAACAGGACCAGGTCGCCGGCACCCTCGGCATGCTCGACGCGGACGCCCTGCTCCGGCAGACCTACGAATCCGCCCGCACCATCTCCTACGCGGCCGATGTCACCTGGCGCGAGGTCGGCCGGGTGCTGCGCGCCCGCTCCGTCAAGCCGATGCTGCGCGGGCTGCTGCACGGCCGGACCGCCGGCAAGGGCGAACGCTCCCCGCTCGCCGAGGGCGTCGTCGAACTCGACGGCGAGGCGGTGCTGGCCCGCACCGCACGGCCCGAGCGGGACCCGGTACTGGCGCTGCGCGCCGCGGCCGCCGCCGCCCAGGCCGGGCTGCCGCTGGCCACCCACGCGATCCGCCGCTGCGCCACCGCCGGCCGGCCGCTGCCGGTGCCCTGGCCCGCCGAGGCCCGCGAACAGCTGGTGACGCTCCTGGGCGCGGGCACGCACACCGTGCCCGTATGGGAGGCGCTGGAAGCCGAGGGCCTCATCACCCGGCTGCTGCCCGACTGGGAGCGCGTCCGCTGCCGCCCCCAGCGCAACCCCGTCCACACCTGGACCGTCGACCGCCACCTGGTCGAGACCGCGGTACGGGCCTCCGCCCTGACCCGCCGGGTGCACCGCCCCGACCTGCTGCTGATCGCCGCCCTGCTGCACGACATCGGCAAGGGCTGGCCCGGCGACCACTCGGTGGCCGGCGAGACCATCGCCCGCGACGTGGCGGCCCGGCTCGGTTTCGACGCCCGGGACACCACCGTGATCGCCACCCTCGTACGGCACCACCTGCTGCTCATCGAGACCGCCACCCGGCGCGATCTGGACGATCCGGCGACCGTCGGCGCGGTCGCCGAGGCCGTCGGCAGCACCCGCACCCTGGAGCTGCTGCACGCCCTGACCGAGGCCGACGCGCTGGCCACCGGGCCCGCCGCCTGGAGCGCCTGGCGCGGCGGACTCGTCGCCGACCTCGTCAAACGGGTCGCCGCGCGGCTCGCGGGGGAGCCCGAGACGGAGCCGCTCGGCACCGGCGAGCCGACCGCGGAGCAGGAGCGGCTGGCGCTCGAAGCCCGCCGCACCGGTGGCCCGGTCCTGGCCCTGCACGCGCGCGCCGAGCCCCCCACCGAGGCCGACACCGGACCGGAGACATCGGCGCCCGCCCAGCAGCCGGTCGGGGTGGAACTCCTGATCGCCGTCCCCGACCAGCCGGGCGTCCTGCCCGCAGCAGCCGGGGTGCTGGCCCTGCACCGGCTCACCGTCCGCGCCGCCGACCTGCGCCTCCTCGACCCCGCCGACGAGGGCCCGGCCCTGGTACTCAGCTGGCGGGTCGCCGCCGAATACGGCTCGCTGCCCCAGGCCGACCGGCTGCGTGCCGACCTGCTCCGCACCCTGGACGGCACCCTCGACATCCCCGCCCGCCTCGCCGAGCGCGAGCGCGCCTACGCCCGCCGCTCCCGGGCCGTGCTCGCCCCGCCGCCCCGGGTCTCCGTCGCCACCGGCAGCTCCGACACCGCGACCGTCATCGAGGTCCGGGCCCAGGATGCCCACGGCCTGCTGCACCGCATCGGCCGTGCCCTGGAGGCGGCCGGTGTCGCCGTCCGCAGTGCCCACATCAGCACCCTGGGTGCCAATGCGGTGGACGCTTTCTATGTGACGGGGGAGGACGGGGCGCCCCTCACGGATGCCGCGGCCCATGACGTGGCGGCGGCCGTGGAGCGCGCCCTGCAGCAGCCGCGGGAATAACAAGGCAGGAACGGTTTGCTTGCGGAGGCCGATACCCTAGAAGCCGACCGCACCCCGCCCCCGACCCCGAGGATCGACGACCGCCGTGTTCGATACGCTTTCCGACCGCCTGGCGAGTACTTTCAAAAACCTCCGGGGCAAGGGCCGCCTGAGCGAGGCGGACATCGACGCCACGGCGCGCGAGATCCGCATCGCGCTGCTCGAAGCCGACGTGGCCCTCCCCGTCGTCCGTGCCTTCATCAAGCAGGTCAAGGAGCGCGCCTCCGGCGCCGAGGTCTCCCAGGCGCTGAACCCCGCCCAGCAGGTCATCAAGATCGTCAACGAGGAGCTCATCGGCATCCTCGGCGGCGAGACCCGCCGGCTGCGGTTCGCCAAGACCGCCCCCACCGTGATCATGCTGGCCGGTCTCCAGGGCGCCGGTAAGACCACCCTCGCCGGAAAGCTCGGCCGCTGGCTCAAGGGCCAGGGCCACGCCCCGCTGCTGGTCGCCTGTGACCTCCAGCGCCCCAACGCCGTCAACCAGCTCCAGGTCGTCTCGGAGCGCGCGGAGGTCGCCTTCTACGGCCCCCAGCCGGGCAACGGCGTCGGCGACCCGGTCCAGGTGGCCAAGGACTCCATCGAGTACGCGCGCACCAAGCAGCACGACGTCGTCATCGTCGACACCGCCGGCCGCCTGGGCATCGACCAGGAGCTGATGCAGCAGGCCGCGGACATCCGCGACGCGGTCAGCCCCGACGAGGTCCTCTTCGTCGTCGACGCGATGATCGGTCAGGACGCGGTCAACACCGCCGAGGCGTTCCGCGACGGCGTCGGCTTCGACGGCGTGGTGCTCTCCAAGCTCGACGGTGACGCCCGCGGTGGCGCCGCGCTGTCCATCGCGCACGTCACCGGCAAGCAGATCATGTTCGCCTCCAACGGCGAGAAGCTGGACGACTTCGACGCGTTCCACCCGGACCGCATGGCGTCCCGCATCCTCGGCATGGGCGACATGCTCAGCCTGATCGAGAAGGCCGAGCAGACCTTCAGCCAGGCCGAGGCCGAGAAGATGGCGGCCAAGCTGGCGAAGGGCCCGAAGGAGTTCACCCTCGACGACTTCCTGGCCCAGATGGAGCAGGTCCGCAAGATGGGCTCCATCTCCAAGCTGCTCGGCATGCTGCCCGGCATGGGCCAGATGAAGGACCAGATCAACAACCTCGACGAGCGCGAGGTCGACCGCACCGCCGCCATCATCAAGTCCATGACCCCGGCCGAGCGCCAGGAGCCGACGATCATCAACGGCTCGCGGCGGGCCCGTATCGCCCGGGGTTCCGGTGTCGACGTCAGCGCGGTCAAGGGCCTCGTGGAGCGGTTCTTCGAAGCCCGCAAGATGATGTCGAAGATGGCCCAGGGCGGCGGCATGCCCGGGATGCCCGGCATGCCGGGGATGCCTGGCATGGGCGGTGGTGCGCGCAAGAAGAAGCAGGTCAAGCAGGCCAAGGGCAAGCGCAAGAGCGGCAACCCGATGAAGCGGAAGGCCGAGGAGGAGGCCGCGGCCGCCCGCCGCGAGGCCGCCCAGTCCGGCAACCCGCTGGGCCTGCCGCAGGGCGGCCAGGACCCGCAGAACTTCGAACTCCCCGAGGAGTTCAAGAAGTTCATGGGCTGACCCCCGCCGCGGTCCCCAACTCCGCTTCGCGAGCCCCCGGCCCCATGGTGGGCCGGGGGCTCGCGCGGTTACTTCGTCGGTTACTTGGCGCGGTTACTTCGTTGGTTACTTCGTGCGGCTGCTTCGCGCGGTTACGGGGTTGGGGCGGGCCGCGGACCGGGCGTCTGCGCTCGCACGGCGTCGGGCTCTTGCCGAAACCGAGCCTCTACACCCGCCCACCCCCCGAAGGGGGGTGGGCGGCGGGGAAAAAACAGGACCGCCGCGCCGCGAGCGCCTCCGGCCACCGGACACCGCCGAACGCCCGGCCGCTTTCCCGGGCTTGCCGCCCTTCCCGGGTCCGGTCCCCGGCCGCCTTCCCGGGCTTCCTGCCCGGCCGACGTCCGCCCACGCCCTCCGGGGCAACGCCGCCCCCGCCCCCGCCCTCCGGGCCTGCCGCCGGCCCGGCGCCGCTCCCGTCTCCCGAGCGCGCCGCTCGCCCCGCTCCCGCTACCTCGTCCGCGCGATCAGATAGCGGAACACATTCGGCATCCACACCGTCCCGTCCGCCCGCTGATACGGATGCAGCGCCTCCGCGAGTTCCTTCTCCACCTGCCGCTGCTCGGCCACCGCCAGCGCCGCGTCGAACAGCCCGGTCGACAACAGCCCCCGCACCGCGCTCGCCGCATCCGCGTACCCGAACGGGCAGGCCACCCGCCCCGAACCGTCCGGCCGCAGCCCGGCCCGGTCCGCCAGGTCCTCCAGATCGTCCCGCCCGCTGGGCCGCCACCCGCCGGAGCCGACGGCGTACTCGCCCCCGGGGTCGGCCAGCCGCTCGGCCACCCGCAGCACCCCGGCCGTGGCACACCGCTCCACCGGGCCCCAGCCGCCCAGCACCACGGCGCTGCCCCGCTCGGCCAGCCCGGCCGCCGCCGTGAGCGACGCCGTCAGCCCCTCGATCGTGCTCACACAGCCCACCGGGTGGAACGCCGTGACCACATTGAACGCGGCGTCCCCGGGCGCCGCGGCCTCCAGACCGCCGCTCACCACCCGGGTCTGCTCCGGCATGCCGTCCGGCGTGAGCCGCTCACGCGCCAGCTCCAGCCGGGACTCGTCCGCATCCACCCCGCTGACCTGCGCGCCCCGCGCCGCCGCGAGCAGCAGCGCCAGCCCGGACCCACAGCCGAGCCCCAGCAGTCGGGTGCCGGAACCGATCCCCAGACGGTCGTACGCGGCCTCGTACAGCGGCACCAGCATCCGCTCCTGGATCTCGGCCCAGTCGCGGGTGCGCGCCCGCGACCCGGCCGGAGCGGGCGGGTCGTCGCAGCGCGTGAATCCGGAGTGCGGCAACTGGTGCCGCACGAGCGTCGGTGACATCGATAGCGCCCCTATTCGCCGAGAACCCGAAGCTGTTCCGTACCGATCGCCCCCGTGTTCGCGCGTTGTGCGCCCCCGCAATCCAGACAACTGCGCATTCATCCAGGCGTCCAGGGGGTGCGCCGGGGTTGTCTCCCGCGCGCCCCCGTGTGCGCCGGGCCCGCTCCCTGGAGCGCCGTTCCAGCGTGCCCCGGCCGACGGCGTTCCGCCACGGCAGCGCCCGCCGTCCGGGAGGTCCGGCCGCTCCCGTCCGCAGGGCCTACGGTGGGGTTCGAGCCGGTGCGGCGGGGCACGGACCCACCCCGTACCATCGCCGCGATGATCGTTGCCCCGGCATACGACCGGCTACGCCATGCGGCGTACGCGGGGATACGTACCGGCTTGCGGGCCGCTGGGCGCCTTCTGCGCAGATCTGCGCACCCCGCCCTCGGCACGACTCATGACCGGAAACTGACTGGTACGTGCAAATTATTTGGGATGCCCCGGAATCGGAACACTCGGCGACCCCGGCTCGTTGTCACGACGTGAGCACGACACCGCCTGTCCTCGCCGCCGAGCTGGCACTCGCCTGGGCCGATATTCAACGGCACCACCCCGAGCTACCGGATCTGGCCGCGCCCGAGTCCCTGATCGGAGAGTCCTCGTCCGCCTGTGGCGCGGAGCTCTCCTTCGAACGGCTGCTCCATGAGGCTGTCCATGGCATCGCCGCCGCCCGCGGCGTCCGCGACACCTCCCGCGCAGGCCGCTACCACAACCGCCGATTCCTGGCGATCGCCGAGGAGTTGGGCCTGGACCATCTCGACGAGCCGCACCCCAGCAGCGGCTTCTCCCTGGTCACGCTCAACCCCGAGGCCAGGAGGCGCTACCGCTCCACCATCGAGCGCCTCACCAGAGCACTCAAGGCGCACACCGCCGCCACCGCCACCGACACCACCCGCAGCTTCCGGGGCCCGGCCGCCCGGCACGGCTCCTCCGGAGGCGGTGTCCGCGTCAAGGCCGTGTGCGACTGCGGGCGCAATGTCCGCGTGGTGCCGTCCGTGCTCGCCCAGGCGCCGATCGTCTGCGGCGGCTGCGGAAAGCCCTTCCGGATTCCTGAGGTGGCCGCGGTCGGCTGACCCGAGGGCATGTGGCACAATGGCTAGCTGTACTCGACAGTCGCATAGGACCCCTCTCTCCTCCGGCTGACGCGTCCATCGGGCACCCCGAGTACCGCAACCCCACGTGGCATCCCGTTGTGCCCCACCACGTCAAGACCAGGAGACACCACTCCCGTGGCAGTCAAGATCAAGCTGAAGCGTCTGGGCAAGATCCGTTCGCCTCACTACCGCATCGTCATCGCCGACTCCCGTACCCGCCGTGACGGCCGGGCCATCGAGGAGATCGGTCTGTACCACCCGGTGCAGAACCCCTCGCGCATCGAGGTCGACTCCGAGCGTGTCCAGTACTGGCTGGGTGTCGGCGCGCAGCCGACCGAGCCCGTCATGGCCATCCTCAAGGTCACCGGCGACTGGCAGAAGTTCAAGGGCCTGCCCGCCCCGGCGCCGATGAAGGTCGCCGAGCCGAAGGCCGACAAGCGTGCCCTCTTCGAGGCCGCCGCCAAGGCTTCCGGCGACGAGCCCAAGGGTGAGGCCATCACCCAGAAGGCGAAGAAGGCTGACAAGAAGGCGGACGAGGCTGCGGCCGAGTCCACCTCTGAGTCGACCGAGGCCTGAGCATGCTCGAGGAAGCCCTCGAGCACCTCGTCAAGGGCATCGTCGACAACCCCGACGACGTGCAGGTTGCCTCGCGCACCCTGCGCCGTGGGCGCGTTCTCGAGGTCCGGGTTCACCCCGACGACCTCGGCAAGGTGATCGGCCGTAACGGCCGGACCGCCCGCGCCCTGCGGACCGTCGTGGGCGCCATCGGCGGCCGTGGCATCCGCGTCGATCTCGTCGACGTGGACCAGGTCCGCTGACAAGTTGAACACCGGCTCGGGCCGGGGAGGGCTCTCGGGCCGTCCCCGGCCTGAGTTCGTTGAGGGCCGCGGATTCCTCCTCGTCACCCTCGTCTGAGAAACCACGACGGCCCACGGCCCCCTCCGCGAGAGCGGCGGCGGGCCGGCCGCGACAACGGGAGAGAACAGCGTGCAGTTGGTAGTGGCGCGGATCGGCCGCGCCCACGGCATCAAGGGCGAGGTCACGGTAGAGGTACGCACCGACGAGCCCGAACTGCGGCTCGGCCCGGGCGCCGTCCTCGCCACCGAACCGTCCTCCGTCGGACCGCTGACCATCGCGACCGGCCGGGTGCACAGCGGCCGGCTGCTGCTGCGTTTCGAGGGCGTCGCGGACCGCACGGCCGCCGAGGCGCTGCGCAACACCCTGCTGATCGCGGAAGTCGACCCCGAGGAGGTCCCCGAGGACCCCGAGGAGTTCTACGACCACCAGCTGATCGATCTCGATGTCGTCACCCGCGACGGCACCGTCGTCGGCCGGATCTCCGAGGTCTCCCACCTGCCCTACCAGGACCTGTTGATCGTCCGTCGGCCCGACGACAGCGAGGTCATGATCCCGTTCGTCTCCGAGATCGTCCCGGAGATCGACCTCGAGGAGCAGCGCGCGGTCATCGACCCGCCGCCCGGCCTCCTCGACGACAGCCAGGCCGAGATCGCCAGCAGCCGCGAGGACAGCTGATGCGGCTCGATGTCGTCACGATCTTCCCCGAGTACCTCGAGCCGCTGAACGTCTCCCTGGTCGGCAAGGCCCGCGCCCGCGGACAGCTCGATGTGCGCATCCACGACCTGCGCGAATGGGCCCACGACAAGCACAACACCGTCGACGACACCCCCTACGGCGGCGGGCCCGGCATGGTCATGAAGCCCGACCCATGGGGCGAGGCGCTCGACGAGATCCTCGCGTCCGGTGACGGGGAGCCGGTGATCGTTGTCCCGACGCCCAGCGGTGCCCCCTTCACCCAGCAGCTCGCCGTCGAACTCTCCGCCAAGCCCTGGCTGGTGTTCACCCCGGCCCGCTACGAGGGCATCGACCGCCGCGTCATCGAGGAGTACGGCGACCGCGTCGACGTCCGCGAGGTCTCCATCGGCGACTACGTCCTGGCCGGCGGCGAGGCCCCGGTGCTGGTCATGGTCGAGGCGGTGGCCCGGCTGCTGCCCGGTGTCCTCGGCAACGCCGCCTCCCACCAGGACGACTCGTTCGCCCCCGGCGCGATGGCCGACCTCCTGGAAGGCCCCGTCTACACCAAGCCTCCCGAGTGGCGCGGCCGCGGCATCCCCGAGGTCCTGCTCAGCGGCCACCACGGCAAGATCGCCCGCTGGCGCCGGGACCAGGCCTTCCGCCGCACCGACCGCAACCGCCCCGATCTGATCGAGCGCGCCGACCCCGCCGCGTTCGACAAACACGACCGCGCGATACTCGACGCCCTGGGCTGGTCGGAGGGTGACGACGGCCGATTTGGGCGGACGCGTGAGGCCGTGGAAGAATAGGCCGCTGCTGTGTGCGTCCGGCGCGCGCCCCTGCCACAGGGGGAACGACGCCCGCCCGATGGAACGGCATCCGAAACATCTCTCCGACATTCCGTTGATGACCTGTGGCATCAACGAAGAAAGCAGTAGGTCATGCACCTTCTCGACTCCGTCGACGCCGCGTCGAAGCGCGACGACATCCCGGCCTTCCGCCCGGGTGACACCGTCAACGTCCACGTCCGCGTCATCGAGGGCAACCGCTCCCGTGTGCAGCAGTTCAAGGGCGTTGTCATCCGCCGTCAGGGCGCCGGCGTGCGCGAGACCTTCACGGTCCGCAAGGTCAGCTTCTCCGTCGGCGTCGAGCGCACCTTCCCGGTGCACACCCCGATCGTTGAGAAGATCGAGGTCGTGACCCGCGGTGACGTCCGTCGCGCCAAGCTGTACTTCCTCCGTGAGCTCCGCGGCAAGGCCGCGAAGATCAAGGAGAAGCGCGACAACTGAGCCGGGCCGCCCCGGAGCACGATTTTTTGCGCCGGGGCAACGCAAACCGACGCTCACGTACGGCGTCCGGATCTGGCCGGATAGGCTCAGGGCCCGATGGACACCGACGCACAGCTCACGGAGCGCGACCCCTCTCCCACCCCCGACCAGGGGCCGGAGCAGGGGTCGCGCTCCGCGCGTTTCCGCACCCGTGCAGTGGCTGTTCTGCGCCACCGGCCGGTCACCCTGCTCGCGCTCTGCCTGACCTTTGTGCTGCTGCTGAGCACGTTCGTCGCACAGCCCTTTCTGATCCCCAGCTCCTCCATGGAGAACACCCTGCGGATCGGGGACCGGGTGCTGGTCAACAAGCTGGCGTACCGTTTCGGCAGCGAGCCGGCGCGGGGCGATGTGGTGGTGTTCGACGGCACCGGCTCCTTCGTTCACAGGGAACAGGGGGAGAATCCCGTCACGGGACTGCTGCGCGGCGCCGGCGCGGCGCTGGGACTGGCGCGGCCCGACGAGACCGACTACGTCAAGCGCGTGATCGGCACCGGCGGTGACCGTGTGACCTGCTGCGACAAACGGGGGCGGATCAAGGTGAACGGTGAGCCCGTGAGCGAGACGTATCTCCACCCCGGGGACGTGCCGTCCTCGGTGGATTTCGACATCGTGGTGCCACAGGGCCGGCTGTGGGTCATGGGCGACCACCGCGCCAGATCCAGTGATTCCCGTGACCACCTCGGCCAGCCGGGCGGTGGCACCGTCCCGGTCGACAAGGTCATCGGCCGGGCGGACCTGATCAGCTGGCCGGTGAGCCGCTGGCGCACCTTCGACGCCCCGGGGTCCTTCGACCGGATACCCGCCGCGGCAGGCCGCCATGGGTAACCGCGGACGCCCCCGCCACGGGCGCCCGGTGAAGCATGGCCGGGCACGGGGCACCGACCGGCCGGAGCCGGGCGGCACGGAGACGTACGACACCGGCGCGTACGTCGACTCCGGTGCGTACGTCGGCTCCGGTGGGCGCGGCGACTCCGGTGCGCGCGGCGGCCCGCAGCCGACGGGCGGGCACGGGGGCCGGCGGTCCGGCCGTGTCGCCGCCGGGGGCCGTGCCGAGCGGCGACGCCAGGCGAAGCGCATCAAGCGCCGCAGACAGCGCTCCTACCTCAAGGAAATCCCGATCCTCGTCGGCGTGGCGCTGGCCATCGCCCTCGTTCTGAAGACCTTCCTGGTCCAGGCGTTCGTCATCCCGTCCGGCTCCATGGAGCAGACGATCAAGATCGGTGACCGGGTTCTGGTCGACAAGCTGACGCCGTGGTTCGGCTCCAAACCGGAGCGCGGCGACGTCGTCGTCTTCAAGGACCCCGGAGGCTGGCTCAAGGGCGAGCAGACCAAGCCGCCCTCCGACGGGGGCGCCTTCCAGCCGGTCAAGGACGCCATGACCTTCATCGGGCTGCTGCCGTCGGCCGACGAGCAGGACCTGATCAAGCGGGTCGTGGCGGTCGGCGGCGACACCGTCAAGTGCTGCGACAAGCAGGGCCGGGTCACCGTCAACGGCAAGCCGCTGACCGAACCGTATGTCCACCCGGGCAACCCGCCCTCCACGCTGAAGTTCTCGGTGGCCGTCCCCACCGGAAGGATCTTCGTGATGGGCGACCACCGCTCCGACTCCGCGGATTCGCGCTTCCACCTGGACGAGCCGTACCGTGGCACCGTCTCGGAGGGCAACGTCGTGGGCCGGGCCGTGGTGATCGCCTGGCCGTTCAGCCACTGGCGGCGCCTCGAGGAGCCGGACACCTTCACCACTGTGCGCGACGCGCCGGGCGCCAAGGCGTCCTCGGCAGGTGTGCCGCATAAGCTGTCATCCGAGAGTTTGTCCGTACTCCCGACCCCTGCGGAACTCCCGCTCGTTATGGGAGTGGTGGGCCTGCACCGGTTGACGGGCGGGCGAGTGCGTGGAGTGAGGAGCAGATGTGGGGGACTTGGCGGTCGGCGCGCGGTCCGGAACCGAAGAGCCCGAAGAGCCGGCAGGGCGAGGTGAGACCGCGGGACCGGCGACGGGTTCCGTGTCTGCGTCACCAGCAGAGTCAGGGGCACAGGCGCAGCGTTCTGCCCCGGCCGGTGAATCCGGCGCGTCCGATACGTTCGACAGGTCGGCAGGCGAGGAGGTGAGCGGCGGCATGAAGAAGGCCAAGAAGCCGCGCGCCTTCTGGAAGGAGCTGCCGATCCTCATCGGCATCGCTCTGCTGCTGGCGCTGCTGATCAAGACGTTCCTGGTGCAGGCGTTCTCGATCCCGTCCGACTCGATGCAGGACACCCTGCAGCGCGGGGACCGGGTTCTGGTCGACAAGCTGACGCCGTGGTTCGGCTCCAAGCCGCAGCGCGGCGAGGTCGTGGTCTTCCACGACCCGGGCGGCTGGCTGAACGAGACGCCGACCCCCGAGCCCAACCCCGTCCAGAAGGTCCTCAGCTTCATCGGGCTGATGCCGTCGGCGGAGGAGAAGGACCTGATCAAGCGGGTCATCGCGGTCGGCGGCGACACCGTCGAGTGCCACGGCACCGGCCCGGTGAAGGTCAACGGCAAGGCCCTCAAGGAAGACTCGTACATCTTCCCCGGCGTCACCCCCTGCGGTGACCGCGCGTTCGGCCCGATCCACGTCCCCAAGGGCCGGATCTGGGTCATGGGCGACCACCGCGACGACTCCCTCGACTCCCGCTACCACCAGAACCTCCCGGGCAACGGCACGGTCTCGGAAGAAGAGGTCGTCGGCCGGGCGTTCACCATCGCCTGGCCGATCAACCGCTGGTCGACCCTGCCGGTACCGGACACCTTCGACCAGCCCGGGCTCAACAAGGCAATCGGTGCGGCTCCGGCCGCTCTGGGCCTGGCCGGTGCGGTGCCGATCGTGATGTGGCGTCGCCGGAGGCTGACCGGAGAGCGTAACCCCAGGTAAGGTGCCGTCCCGGATCTTCGACGCGGGCCGGGTCCGCGGGGTGGGAGCGCTGGGATGAGCAGCAGTACCGAACTCAGGACCGACGGCCGCGGGCGGACGACGGGCAGCGTGCTGTCCGGTCTGGCCGTGGCCGTCGGCTGTGTGCTGTTCCTGGGCGGCTTCGTGTGGGGGGCGGTGCTCTACCGCCCCTATACGGTGCCGACCGATTCGATGTCGCCGACGATCGCGCCCGGTGCCCGGGTGCTCGCCGAGCGGGTGGACGGCTCCGAGATACGCCGCGGCGACATCGTCGTCTTCAAGGACGACGTCTGGGGAGACCTTCCGATGGTCAAGCGCGTCGTCGGTGTCGGCGGCGACAAGGTCTCCTGCTGCACCAAGCAGGGCCGGCTGACCGTCAACGGCACCCCCGTCGAGGAACCGTATCTGCAGGGCAACGGGCCCGCCTCCCCTGTCGGATTCAAGGCCAAGGTCCCCGCCGGCCAGCTCTTCCTGCTCGGCGACCACCGCAACGACTCCCTGGATTCCCGCGTCCACCTCACCGACAGCGACCACGGCTCGGTGCCGCGCAGCGCCGTCAACGCCCGGGTCGACGCGCGCGCCTGGCCGCTCGGCAGCGTCGGGGTGACGCAGCGTCCGGCCGCCTTCGCCGCCCTGCCCGGCGGTGTCTCGCAGCCCGGCCCGGTGCAGCCCATCGCCCTCGCGGTGGTCGCCGGCGCGGTCCTCATCCTCGGTGGGGCGGCCTACGGGCCCCTCGCCCGGCGTGCGGCGCGCAAGCGTGGCTGACGAGCGGGGGAGGGGCGCCGAGGAGCCCATGGGGCGCGGGACGGCGAACGATGCCGGGGCCGGCGAGGGCCACACGGTCGCCGAAGAGACCAACGGGCGCAGGGCCGCGGTCGACGAGCAGCGGGCCGGGGGCTGGGAGCCGGCTGCCGAGGCACCGGAGGCGCCCCTGGTACGCCAGGTCTCCCGCATCGTGCTGCTCGACCCCGACGACCGCATCCTCTTGCTCCACGGCTTCGAGCCGGACCGCCCCGCCGACACCTGGTGGTTCACCCCGGGCGGCGGCCTCGAAGGCACGGAGAGCCACGAGGCGGCGGCCCGCCGTGAACTCGCCGAGGAGACCGGAATCACCGATGCCGTCCTCGGGCCCGTGCTGTGGAAGCGCCGCTGCGCCTTCCCCTTCGACGGGCGGCGCTGGGAGCAGGACGAGTGGTACTACCTGGGGAGAACGGAACGGACTGCCACGCACATGGGCGGGCAGACGGACCTGGAACGACGCAGTGTCTCGGGACTGAGGTGGTGGACTTCGGAGGAACTGTCCGCCTCCCATGAGACGGTGTACCCGACCAGACTCGCCGAGCTGCTGCGCACACTGCTCGACGATGGGCCCCCCGATGCGCCGGTGCTCCTGGAGACCGAGCAGGCCTGACGCACAATGGGGGGACGCACGGCTGAAGGGGACTGCCATGAGCGCCGAGGACCTCGAGAAGTACGAGACCGAGATGGAGCTGAAGCTCTACCGGGAGTACCGCGACGTCGTCGGGCTGTTCAAATACGTGATCGAGACCGAGCGTCGCTTCTACCTCACCAACGATTACGAGATGCAGGTGCACTCGGTCCAGGGCGAGGTCTTTTTCGAGGTGTCGATGGCTGACGCCTGGGTCTGGGACATGTACCGCCCGGCCCGCTTCGTCAAGCAGGTGAGGGTACTCACGTTCAAGGACGTGAATATCGAGGAGCTCAACAAGAGCGATCTGGATCTTCCCGGGAGCTGAGGCGGCCGGGACCGAGGCGGCCGGGAGCTGCGGAGCGGCCTGGCCCTGCGGCCCGCCGTGCCCCGTGTGGGTGAGCGAGTTATCCACAACCGGGGCGTTGTCCACCAAGATCCAAAAGATCGGTTCGGGGGCGTCACAGTCGGTGCCGGAGGTGGTACCGCATGAACGCCATGCAGGCCGGCCCGCGGGCCGGAAAGAACGCACCGAGCACGGAGACGCCGCAGAGGACGCGCTCCGCGAGGGACCGGAACGCGGCGCGGGGAGCGAGCGCGGCGAGCAGGGCGAGCGGGCGGGACGTGACGCGTGGAGCGCGCTCGGCGGATGGTCCGGACGAGGTCCGCATCGGCCCGGGGCCCGGCTCTGGGCCGGTCGGCGCAGGGGCGCGCGATACGGGGGTGGGGCAGGCCGCGCGGACCGCGCCTGCCGACTGCGGCAAGGGCGGAGCGCCGCCTCCGGGAACCCCGGCACCTCCGGGACGTAAGCCCCCTGCGGCGGCGAGGGCTGCCGCCGGGCCACCGGGCGGCGACCCGAGCGGCGCCGGCCCGGCAGTGCCCGAACCGGCCGACAACCGGCGGCGCGCCCTCGGCCGCTATGGCGAAGACCTGGCCGCCCGGCGCCTCATCGAGGCCGGGATGCGCATCCTGGACCGGAACTGGCGCTGCCGCGACGGAGAGATCGACATCGTCGCGGCCGACGGAGACGCCCTGGTGGTCTGCGAGGTCAAGACCCGTCGCGCCGGCTGGTACGAGCACCCCATGGCTGCCGTACGCCCCGAGAAGACCGCCCGGCTGCGGCTGCTGGCGGAACGCTGGCTGGAGCGACATGGCGGCCCGCCGCCCGGCGGCGTACGGATCGATGTCATCGGCGTCCTACTACCGGCCCGCGGCGCCCCCGTCGTCCAGCACGCACGAGGGGTGGCCTGATGGGATTCGCCCGCACCTGCTCCGTCGCCCTGGTGGGCGTCGAAGGAGTCGTCGTCGAGGTCCAGGCCGACCTGGAACCAGGCGTCGCCGCCTTCACCCTGGTCGGACTCCCCGACAAGAGCCTCATCGAATCCAGAGAACGCGTACGTGCCGCCGTGGTGAATTCCGGCGCCGAGTGGCCACAGAAGAAGCTCACCGTCGGCCTCAGCCCGGCCTCCGTCCCCAAAGGGGGCAGCGGCTTCGACCTGGCCGTCGCCTGCGCCGTGCTCAGTGCCGCCGAGCGCCTGGACCCCCGCGAACTCACCGACCTGATGATGATCGGCGAACTGGGCCTCGACGGCCGCGTCCGCCCCGTACGCGGAGTGCTGCCCGCCGTACTCGCCGCAGCCGATGCCGGATACCGCCAGGTCGTCGTCCCGGAACAGACCGTTCCCGAGGCCTCGCTCGTCCCGGGTGTCTCCGTCCTCGGGGTACGCAGCCTGCGCCAGCTCATCGCCGTCCTGGCCGACGAACCGGTGCCCGAGGAGGAAGACCCCCGGGAGGAAGGGCGCCCCGACGCCTCGCTCGCCGGGCTGATCGTCCCCGGAACCGGCGCAGGCGCGGGCCTGCCGCCCGGGGACCACACCCCTGATCTCGCGGACGTCGCCGGCCAGCACGGCGCCCGACGCGCCCTGGAAGTGGCCGCCGCCGGCCGCCACCACATCTTCTTCAAAGGCCCACCCGGCGCCGGAAAAACCATGCTCGCCGAACGCCTCCCCGGGCTGCTGCCACCCCTGTCGCCCAAGGAATCCCTGGAGGTCACCGCCGTCCACTCGGTAGCCGGTACCCTCCCGCCGGGCCAGCCGCTCGTCCACCGGCCGCCCTACTGCGCCCCGCACCACTCCGCGACGATGGCGTCCCTCGTCGGCGGCGGCACCGGACTGCCCCGCCCCGGCGCCGTGTCCCTCGCCCATCACGGCGTGCTGTTCGTGGACGAGGCCGCGGAGTGCAGCCCACGTGTCCTGGACGCACTGCGCCAGCCACTGGAGTCCGGTCATGTCGTCGTCGCCCGCGTCGCGGGCATGATGCGTATGCCCGCCCGTATCCTCCTCGCCCTCGCCGCCAACCCCTGCCCCTGCGGACGGCACGGCACCACGGGCGGTGGCTGCGAATGCCGCCCGTCGTCCGTCCGCCGCTACCGGGCCCGGCTCTCCGGCCCCCTCATGGACCGGGTCGACCTGCGGATCGTCGTGGAACCGGTCGCCCGCGCCGAGCTGATCGCACTCGGCCGTGGCGCGGAAACCACCGCGGCCGTGGCCGAACGCGTACAGGCCGCCCGTGAACGCGCCGTGGCCCGCTTCGCCGGCACCCCCTGGCACACCAACAGCGAGGTACCCGGGCACGAGCTGCGCACCCGCTGGCAGGTCCACCCCGGTGCACTGGCCCAAGCGGAACGCGACCTCGAATGCGGCCTCCTCACCGCCCGCGGCCTCGACCGTGTGCTCCGCGTCGCCTGGACCGCCGCCGACCTGGCCGGCCGCGACCGCCCTACCAAGGAGGACGTCAACTGGGCGCTGGAACTCCGCACCGGCGTACGCCGCGGCGCCCTCAAGGCGGCCACCGGCGGCGACAAGATCTCCGAGACCGCGACCGCAGGTGCGTCGCGCGAGCGGAGGTGACATGAACGGGATCGACGCCTGGGGCTTCGCCACCGAGGGGCCGGAGCCGGCCGGGCAGCACCGGGACCGCGCCCCCGACCCGACGGCCGGACCAGGCCCTGCCCCGCCCAGGGAGACCGGTACCAGCCCCGCGACCGCCGGCCCACGGCCCGCAGTGGGCGAGGCCCCCGAACCCCAGCGCACCGCCCGCGCGGCCCTCACCCGCATCCTCGAACCAGGCGACGAAACCGCCGGCCGCTGGCTGCGCGAGATGGGCCCGGAAGCCCTCTGGCACACCCTGTCCCACGAGGATGCGACCCCGCCCGCAGGCGCGAAGCCCACCAAGATTGCCGGCCTGCGGCTCCGCGCCGCCCGTGCACGCCCCACCGCCGACCTCGATGCCGTCGCTGCGCTCGGCGGCAGGTTCCTCTGCCCCGGGGACCAGGAATGGCCCGGCCAGCTCGACGACCTCGGCGACGCCCGCCCCATCGGCCTGTGGGTGCGCGGGACGGCCAACCTCAGACTCTGGGCGCTGCGCTCGGTCGCCGTCGTCGGCGCCCGCGCCTGCACCGAATACGGCGCCCACCTCGCCACCACCCTCGGCTCCGGACTCGCCGACCGCGGCTGGACCGTCGTCTCCGGAGCGGCCTACGGCGTCGACGGCGCGGCCCACCGCGGCGCGCTCGCCGGGGACGGTGCGACCGTCGCCGTCATGGCCTCCGGAGTCGACCACCCCTACCCGCGTGGCCACACCGAGCTGATCGGCCGGATCGCCGAACAAGGCCTGGTGGTAGCGGAGTTACCTCCCGGCGACCACCCCACCCGCAGCCGCTTCATCCAGCGCAACCGAGTGATCGCCGCACTCACCAGAGGCACCGTCGTCGTGGAGGCCGAGCTCCGCAGCGGCTCACTCGTCACCGCCCGGCGCGCACAGGCCCTCGGACGCTTCACGATGGGCATGCCGGGCCCGGTCACCAGCGCCCTGTCCGCCGGTGTGCACCAACTCCTGCGCGGTGAAGCCGTGGTGGTCACCGACGCCGACGAGGTCATCGAACTCGTCGGCAGCATCGGCGAACTCGCCCCCGAAAGGCAAGGACAGTCCCGTATCCGCGACCTTCTCGACCCCGTCGCGACCCTCGTACTGGAGGCGCTGCCCGCGCGCGGCAGCGCGGACACCGGCCGTCTGGCCCAGGAAGCCGGCACGCCCGGCGATGTCACCCGCGCCAAACTCTTCGAGCTGCTGTCCCTCGGATTCGTGCAAAGGTGCGGTGATCGCTGGGAGTTGGCGCGACGCGCCGAGAGGACCGGAGGTTCCCGGCGAGGCGGTACTTGACCTGGGGCGAACGGGTGAAAGGGTGAGGGGAATGACCGCAGAATCCAGGTTTGCTGTGCTTCGCGGCGCGGGCCCGACTCGTAGGGAGGCGGCAATGAGGCGCAGGGGACACACGAAGCCTCGCCCGTCATGTCGCCGTGTCCGCCCGCACGGCCCTCCCGTCCGCGCCCGCCACCACGTCCGGATGTCGCCACGGCGTACGAGGTAACCCTGGGGTGCGGGCAGCGGAACGTATCTGCGCACCGCCGAACCTGCCATCCTCGCGCACTGCGACCCTGTGGTCACGCTACGCTCACAGGCACTTCAGCCTCATCCACCCACCCGCGTCTCGGCAGAACGGCTCAAGGCGACGAATGCCCCAGCACACCTCCGGGTCTGACCGTGCGGCTGTACCACCGGCCGCACGCGGCAGCGTGCGCCCCGCTCCGCCCACCTCGCTGGACGAGCTGTGGCGCGCCTACAAGGCGTCCGGCGACGGCCGGCTGCGGGAGCAGTTGATCCTGCACTACTCGCCGCTGGTCAAGTACGTCGCGGGCCGCGTCAGCGTCGGCCTGCCCCCCAACGTCGAACAGGCCGACTTCGTCTCCTCCGGGGTCTTCGGACTGATCGACGCCATCGAGAAGTTCGAGCCCGAACGCTCCATCAAGTTCGAGACGTACGCCATCACCCGTATCCGCGGCGCGATGATCGACGAGCTGCGCGCGCTCGACTGGATTCCGCGCTCCGTACGGCAGAAGGCCCGCGCCGTCGAACGCGCCTACGCCACCCTCGAAGCGCAACTGCGCCGTACCCCCTCCGAGGCGGAGGTCGCCGAGGAGATGGGCATCGCGCTGGAGGAACTCCACGGCGTTTTCAGCCAGCTGTCCCTGGCGAACGTTGTGGCGCTGGAGGACCTTCTGCACGTCGGCGGAGAGGGGGGCGAACGGCTGAGCCTCATGGACACCCTCGAGGACACGGCCGCCGAGAACCCCGTGGAGATCGCCGAGGACCGTGAGCTGCGGCGCCTGCTTGCGCGTGCCATCAACACCCTCCCCGAACGTGAGAAGACCGTGGTCACGCTCTACTACTACGAGGGCCTCACGCTCGCCGAGATCGGCAATGTCCTCGGCGTCACGGAAAGCCGGGTTAGCCAGATCCACACCAAATCCGTACTCCAGCTCAGGGCGAAACTCGCCGACGTCGGACGGTGAGTCACGGGCCTCGGGCGCGAGGTCTTCCCACGCCATCTCGCCGGGCGGAGTGCCACGGTGGGCGCGCCATCCGTAGAGTGGTGACGTGCCAAGGATTCGAGCGGCCTCCGTGGCCGAGCACCGGACGATGCAGCGCGGCGCCCTCCTGGACGCCGCCCGCACCCTGCTGTCCGAAGGCGGAACGGAAGCGCTGACCTTCCCCGCCCTCGCCGAGCGCACGGGCCTCGCGCGCTCCTCCGTCTATGAGTACTTCCGGTCGCGGGCCGCTGTCGTCGAAGAGTTGTGCGCCGTCGATTTCCCGGTCTGGGCCGCCGAGGTCGAAGCGGCGATGCAGCGTGTCGACACGCCCGAGGACAAGATCGAGGCGTATGTGCGCCGGCAACTCGCCCTGGTAGGCGACCGGCGCCACCGTGCCGTCGTGGCGATCTCGGCCGGCGAGCTGGACGCGGGGGCGCGCGAGAAGATCCGTGCGGCCCACGGCGGACTCATCGCCATGATCGTCGAGGCGCTCGCCGCCCTCGGCCACGAACAGCCCCGGCTCGCGGCCATGCTCCTCCAGGGAGTCGTCGATGCCGCGGTCCGCCGTATCGAACTGGGTGCCGCAGAGGACCCGGGCGAGATCACGGAGGCGGCGGTGGCGATGGCGCTGCGGGGGGTTCGCGGCTGACTGGGGGATTCTCCCTTCTTCCCCCCCCGGGCCCCCGGCCCACCCACCCACCTCCACCACCTCCACGCTCGTTGGCCCCGCAGCCCGCAGCCCGCAGCCCGCAGCCCGCAGCCCGCAGCCCGCAGCCCGCAGCCCGCAGCCCGCAGCCCGCAGCCCGCAGCCCGCAGCCCG
>NZ_JBICVV010000022.1:0-70091 GCF_043199295.1 Streptomyces sp. NPDC048612 | reverse complement strand
AGCCCGCAGCCCGCAGCCCGCAGCCCGCAGCCCGCAGCCCGCAGCCCGCAGCCCGCAGCCCGCAGCCCGCAGCCCGCAGCCCGCAGCCCGCAGCCCGGTCGTGCCCGTGGCGGGGCACCGACATGCGGTGCCGCTTTTCCGCTGGCTCCGGCTGTGTCGGGTCCTGGCCGTGTTCGGCTACCTGTGCGGCCAGGACCACGGCTCTTGCCTACGGGCTGCGCTCGTGTCGTGCCGTGATCGTCTAGTCGGCGCGATCACAGTCGCCTCGTGTGCTTACTCAGCACCTGGTCAGAGGGCGCGCCGCCGTAGCGCCAACCGTGCCGCTTTCGTGTGCCCTCGCTCACCGCAGAGCGCCGCGAGGGAAGACGGCGAAGTGCCCAGGCCGCTACAAGTGCGAGGGCTGCCGCCTCTATGAGGGCGGTTGCTGTCGGGGCCGAACTTCCGACCTGGGATGTCGGTTCGGTTTGATCCGGATGTGGGGGAGTGGGATCTGCGCCCGCTGGTACAGGCACCCCGATGATCGGCAGTAGCCGGGAGGGGCCGCCGCGGAGCATGTTCTGGGGCAGCAGCGACAACGGGTCCAGGTAGGTCTTGCCGCGGCGCAGGCCCCAGTGGAGGCAGGGCTCCCGGCAGTGGAACGGGCCGCCCTTCTGCAGGAGGGCGACCGGCTGGCCCGCCGTGACGCGCTGGCCCTTCTTGACCGTGGACCGTACGGGTTCGTAGGTGGTTCGTAGGGGCGGGTGGCCCGAGCGGGATACCTCAAGGGTCAGGACGCCGCGGCCGGCGACGGTTCCCGCGTAGGTCACCCGGCCCGGTGCCGCGGCTCGCACCACGGCACCTGCGGACGCGGCCAGGTCCACCCCTCGGTGCCCCGCTGCCCAGGGGGCAGGAGGTGGTTTCCAGCCCCTGAGCACTGTGGGCTGTAAGCCTGTAGGTCCTCCCACCGGCCACGATCGGTCCTCGGCGGATGGTGCGGCACCTTCCGGAGGTGCCTCGCCTCTGGGAGTCCCCGCCACCCAGCTGCGTCCCACACCCGCCGCACGAGCCACCGGCCGATTCGCTGATGGGTCGGCTCTGCCGTCCATGGCCCGGACTGTCCTCACCTCCACCGGTCGGCCCGCCATGAGCCCCAGCCCGTGCGCTGGCTCACGCTCCACCACGCGCTCCGCGCCGCGTCCCGTCGCCCCGCTCGTGGACGGAGCCGTGGCGGCAGCGTTCGCGAGTGATGGGGCGAAGAGGGTGAGGACCGCGGCCGCGGTCGGGGCCAGGAGTGCGCCCCACGCGTGGGCGGGGAAGAAGCAGCTCGGCCCGTATCCGTTCGGATCGCGCTGCGGCGCCGGGGGCAGCGGCCCGGGCGACCGGAAGCGCGACCCCGGCTGGGACAGGGGGCGACGAGGCCGGAAGGGGGACCAGAGGCGGGATGGGGATCGAGGCCGGGAGTGGGACCCGGGCTGGGGCCGGGGCTGGGGCCCGGACCCGGACGGGGACCCGAATTGGGATCGGGACCGGGGTCGGCACCCGGACTGGGCCCGCGACCGGGACCGGGACGGGGAAGGAGGAAGGGGGCCAGGCGCGTGTCCCTCCTGGCTCAGGCTCTGGGGCCCGTCTCCCGGCCGACCCCGGCCCCCGGAACCCGCCCTCCGCCCGGTCGCCCGGAAGCCGCGACCAGGCCCCGGACCGCTGTCGCCCTGCCGCAGCCGGTCGACCGGCCCTACCCGATCAACCGGCCGTAGCCGATCGGCTGACCGCGGGCGGTCGAGCTGCCCTGGCGGATCGGCTGACTGCGATCGACCCGGTCGCCCTCGCGGATCGGCTGACTGCGATCGACCCGGTCGCCCTCGCCGATCGGCCGACCGAGATCGACCAGGCCGCCCTGGCCGACCGTCTGACCGTGATCGGTCGAGCCGCCCCCGCCGATCAGCGGACCGCTGTCGATCGAGCCGCCCCGGCCGACCAGCCGGTCCCGCTCGGTCCACTGCACCCGCCCGGTCGCCGGGGGGTGATCCTGTGAAGCGCCCGCCGGGCCCCGTGAAGGTGCGGAAGCGTCGGTTCGGGCCTGGGGTTCGTCGTGTGGTGCGTCGCATGTGCTGACGGTGGCGCAGTTCGTCGGGGCGTGTGGATCTTGGGTTGAAGCTGTGGATGAGCGGCTGGTTGTGGACAACGGTGTCACTCGTGTGGGGCTCGAAACGGAGCGTGTCGCCCGGTGCATCAGCAGTCCCGTACACTTCTGATGGCGATCCGGGTCACCGGGTCGACTTCGCACGCCCCGCCGTCAGTGCACCAGTCCCGTTTCGGGCAGCACGACGGCCGCGCCCCTCGGTCCTCGGACGGCTCCGCAAGGTGTCATCCCCGGCAGGCGCGTCGGGGCGTCAGGCACCGCGGCCGACCGGCCGCAGTGAAACCGAGTACAACAAGGAGTACGGCCATGGCCGTCGTCACGATGCGGGAGCTGCTGGAGAGCGGCGTCCACTTCGGGCACCAGACCCGCCGCTGGAACCCGAAGATGAAGCGCTTCATCTTCACCGAGCGCAACGGCATCTACATCATCGACCTGCTCCAGTCGCTGTCGTACATCGACCGCGCCTACGAGTTCGTCAAGGAGACCGTCGCCCACGGCGGCTCGGTCATGTTCGTCGGCACGAAGAAGCAGGCCCAGGAGGCCATTGCCGAGCAGGCGACCCGCGTGGGCATGCCCTACGTGAACCAGCGCTGGCTCGGCGGCATGCTGACCAACTTCTCGACCGTCTACAAGCGCCTGCAGCGCCTGAAGGAGCTCGAGCAGATCGACTTCGAGGATGTGGCCGCCTCCGGCCTCACCAAGAAGGAGCTCCTGGTTCTCTCCCGCGAGAAGGCCAAGCTGGAGAAGACCCTCGGCGGTATCCGCGAGATGCAGAAGGTGCCCAGCGCCGTCTGGATCGTGGACACCAAGAAGGAGCACATTGCCGTCGGTGAGGCGCGCAAGCTCAACATCCCGGTCGTCGCGATCCTCGACACCAACTGCGACCCGGACGAGGTCGACTACAAGATCCCGGGCAACGACGACGCGATCCGCTCCGTCACCCTGCTCACCCGCGTGATCGCCGACGCTGTCGCCGAGGGCCTCATCGCCCGCTCCGGTGCCGCCACCGGCGACCAGAAGCCCGGCGAGAAGGCCGCTGCCGCCGAGCCGCTGGCCGAGTGGGAGCGCGACCTGCTCGAGGGCGAGAAGAAGGCTGACGACGAGGCCCCCAAGGCCGAGGAGAAGCCCGCCGAGGAGGCCGCCCCGGCCGCCGAGGCTCCCGCCGCCGAGGCCGAGAAGCCGGCTGAGCAGGCCTGACCCGCAGCATCCGGTTGACGACGGCGGGGGAGGGCGCCACAAGCGCCGCCCCCGCCGTCCACCCGTAGATCTTTCGACTTCGAGATTTCGAGAAGAGATTCACAGACCATGGCGAACTACACCGCCGCTGACGTCAAGAAGCTCCGCGAGCTCACCGGCGCCGGCATGATGGACTGCAAGAAGGCCCTGGACGAGGCCGAGGGCAACGTCGACAAGGCCGTCGAGGCGCTGCGCATCAAGGGCCAGAAGGGCGTCGCCAAGCGCGAGGGCCGTTCCGCCGAGAACGGCGCGGTGGTCTCCCTCATCGCCGACGACAACGCCTCCGGCGTCATCGTCGAGCTGAAGTGCGAGACGGACTTCGTCGCCAAGGGCGAGAAGTTCCAGGCCGTCGCCAACGAGATCGCCGCGCACGTCGCGAAGACCGCTCCGGCCGACCTCGAGGCCCTGCTCGCCTCCGAGATCGAGGCCGGCAAGACCGTCCAGGCGTTCGTCGACGAGGCCAACGCCACCCTGGGCGAGAAGATCGTCCTGGACCGCTTCGCGCAGTTCTCCGACGGCTACGTGTCGGTGTACATGCACCGCACCATGCCCGACCTTCCCCCGCAGATCGGTGTCCTCGTCGAGCTCGACAAGGAGAACGCCGAGGTCGCCAAGGGCATCGCCCAGCACATCGCCGCGTTCGCGCCGAAGTACCTCGCCAAGGACGACGTCCCGGCCGAGGTCGTCGAGGCCGAGCGCCGCGTCGCCGAGGAGACCACCCGCGCGGAGGGCAAGCCCGAGGCTGCTCTTCCGAAGATCGTCGAGGGTCGCCTCAACGGCTTCTTCAAGGACGCGACGCTGCTCGGTCAGCCGTACGCGCTCGACAACAAGAAGTCCGTCGAGAAGGTCCTCCAGGAGGCCGGTGTCACCCTGAAGCGCTTCTCGCGCATCAAGGTCGGCATCTGAGCCTGTCGCGAAGGCAGCGAATGACCTACGACCCCGCTAGGGTCGTACGCAGTCGGCCGCTCAACGGCCGGCCGCAGATGTGACGAGGAGGCCATTGCCGCAGAGGGATCTGGACCAGGACCCACGGCAATGGCCTTCTTCGTATGTGCACGAGGAGAGCTCAATGAATCACGGTGCCGACGGCGCGCACGCAGACCATTCCGGCCACGGCGGCAGGCGACGCTTCCTGCTGAAGCTGTCGGGCGAAGCATTCGCCGGCGGCGGCGGACTGGGCGTCGACCCCGACGTCGTGCACGCGATGGCCCGCGAGATCGCCGCCGTGGTGCGCGACGGCTACGAGATCGCCATCGTGATCGGCGGCGGCAACTTCTTCCGCGGCGCCGAACTCCAGCAGCGCGGTATGGACCGGGCCCGCTCCGACTACATGGGCATGCTCGGCACGGTCATGAACTGTCTGGCCCTCCAGGACTTCCTGGAGAAGGAGGGCATCGACTCCCGCGTCCAGACGGCCATCACCATGGGGCAGGTCGCGGAGCCGTACATTCCGCTGCGTGCGGTGCGCCATCTGGAGAAGGGCCGGGTCGTGATCTTCGGCGCCGGTATGGGCATGCCGTACTTCTCCACCGACACCACCGCCGCCCAGCGCGCCCTGGAGATCGACGCCGAGGCCATGCTGATGGGCAAGAACGGGGTGGACGGCGTCTACGACTCCGACCCCAAGAAGAACCCGGACGCGGTGAAGTTCGACGCCCTCGAATACGGCGAGGTGATCACCCGGGACCTGAAGGTCGCCGATGCCACCGCCATCACGCTGTGCCGGGACAACAAGCTCCCGATCCTCGTCTTCGAGCTGCTCGCCGAGGGCAACATCGCGCGTGCGGTGAAGGGTGAGAAGATCGGCACGCTCGTCAGCGATCAGGACACCCGGGCCTGACGGCCTCAACTGCCGCGATTCCGTACGGGCATCGGCCCGTACGGGCGGCAACGCCGTACCGGGGTAAGACCCCGGTACGGGGATGGACAACGGCCTGCCGGTCGGACACCGTGCAGGAGAACACGCGCGGCAGGGGCGAGGCTCTGCTTCTTACCGAAAAGACCAGGAGCAAGTGGTGATCGAAGAGATCCTCCTCGAGGCCGAGGAGAAGATGGAGAAGGCCGTCGTGGTCGCCAAGGAGGACTTCGCCGCGATTCGCACCGGGCGTGCGCACCCGGCGATGTTCAACAAGATCGTGGCGGACTACTACGGCGCCATGACGCCGATCAACCAGCTGGCGTCGTTCTCGGTTCCCGAACCGCGGATGGCCGTGGTGACCCCGTTCGACAAGAGCGCGCTGCGCAACATCGAGCAGGCCATCCGCGACTCCGACCTCGGCGTCAACCCGAGCAACGACGGCAACATCATCCGAGTGACGTTCCCGGAGCTGACCGAGGAGCGCCGCAAGGAGTTCATCAAGGTCGCCAAGAACAAGGGCGAGGACGCGAAGATCTCGATCCGCAGCGTCCGGCGCAAGGCCAAGGAGACCCTCGACAAGCTGGTCAAGGACAAGGAGACCGGCGAGGACGAGGTGCGCCGCGCCGAGAAGGAGCTCGACGACACCACCGCGAAGTACGTGGCGCAGGTGGACGAGCTGCTCAAGCACAAGGAATCCGAGCTCCTCGAGGTCTGATGAACGAGTCTTCCTGGGGGGCCCCGCCCGGCGCCGGTCAATGGGGACCGCCCGACCACGGCCCGGCCCCCTCGCTGCGCGGGTCGGCGCCCCCCGTTCCGGCGGGTCCGGTGTACGACCGGGGCGATGCGGCGCAGACTCGGCCCATGCCCTTTGTGCCCGGGCAAGGCGGACGCCAGGATGACAACCGGGGATATCGGGACATCCGGGATAGCCGGGACCACCTGGACGACCGGGGGGCTGCTCGACGGAGCGGCCCCCTGTTCCGCGACGAAAAGCCGCAGGAGCCCATGCCCACCTCTCTTTCCGGGTCCGACAGCTCGCCGGACTCAGAGAAGCCGAAGAAGAAGAGCGCGGGCCGCAACCTGCCCGCCGCCATAGGGGTCGGCGTCGGCCTCGGCGCGATCATTCTCGCGTCGCTCTTCGTCTACAAGCCCGTCTTCATCGGCGTGATAGCGATCGCCGTAGTAGTGGGCCTGTGGGAGCTGACCTCGCGGCTGGCGGAGCGCAAGGACATCAAGGTGCCGCTGGTGCCGCTCGCGGTCGGCGGCACCGCCATGGTGGTCGCCGGATACGTCCGCGGCGCCGAGGGAGCCTGGGTGGCGATGGCGCTCACCGCGCTCGCCGTGCTCGTGTGGCGGATGACCGAGGCGCCCGAGAACTATCTGCGGGACGTCACCGCCGGCGTCTTCGCGGCGTTCTATGTGCCGTTCCTCGCGACGTTCGTGGCGCTGATGCTCGCGGCCGAGGACGACG
Source organism: Streptomyces sp. NPDC048612 (assembly GCF_043199295.1). NCBI lineage: Bacteria > Bacillati > Actinomycetota > Actinomycetes > Kitasatosporales > Streptomycetaceae > Streptomyces > Streptomyces sp. NPDC048612. Next base: position 63,407 of record NZ_JBICVV010000022.1, on the reverse strand, counting down.
GGCCGCAGCGGGTGCTGACGTTCCTGCTGCTGACGGTCGTCAGCGACACCGGTGCGTACGCGGTCGGCTGGCGGTTCGGGAAGCACAAGCTCGCGCCGCGCATCAGCCCCGGGAAGACCCGCGAGGGACTCGTCGGCGCGGTGCTCTTCGCGATGGCGGCCGGTGCGCTGTGCATGGAGTTCCTCATCACGGGCGGCGCCTGGTGGCAGGGCCTGCTGCTCGGCCTCGCCGTCGCGGCCAGCGCGACCCTCGGCGACCTCGGCGAATCCATGATCAAGCGGGACCTCGGCATCAAGGACATGGGCACCTTGCTCCCCGGTCACGGCGGCATCATGGACCGGCTCGACTCGCTGCTGCCGACCGCGCCCGTGGTCTGGCTGCTGTTCGTGGTCTTCGTGGGCTCCGGCTGACCGCTGGGTACTCGCAGATGAGGGCAGGGAGAGGAATCCTCTCCCTGCCCTTTTCCGTGCCTTCCCTCCCCTGAGTCCGCCCGCCGGCTATCAGGGTGGCGACAGGGTCTCGACCGCCGCGCGCAGCGGCTCCGGCGACGTGGCGAACTCGCCGAGGAACGGATACGACAGTTCCGTGACCAGGAACAGGTTGGTGGCGACGAGGACGCTCACCGCCGCGACCATCCCGTAGTGGATCAGGGCCTGCTCGGAGCCGAAGGTGGCGGAGAATCCGAGGACCAGTCCACTGGTCAGAAGGACCGCGAGCCACAGGGACAGGGGCGGGCCGATGTTGGTGCGTGCCTCGAGCAGTCGTTCCGTGCGGGCGAGGCTCAGTTCCCTCAGGGACGCGAGCGAGCTGGTGAGGAAGGCCCGCTGGGTGTCGTTGCGGGGCTGAATGCGCTCGTACGTGCTGTGCAGGCGGTTCAGCGCGTTCTCGGCCCCGGGCGTGGCATCGCCTGCCGCGGCCCGGGGCCACTCGGCCGCCGCCGCGCGTCCGTACGCCAACAGGCTCTGCCTGATCCGTGCGCTCTCGGCCCTGCCGAACACCTCGCGGCTCCTGGCCAGCTGCGTCGCCATGGCGCCCTCGGTCCGGGTCGTCTGGTCCGCGGCGTTCACCTGGCCCCATAGGGCGAGAACGATGAAGCCGATGAGGAATCCGTAGACGACCGCGATCACGGGGAAGAGGAACTGCGCGATCTCGTTCTGCTCGCCCCGCTTGACGCGGGGGATGCGGTGCCGGACCACCGCCTGGAAGGCCGCCGTCCCGCCGGCGATGCCGACGACGAGCCCGGCCAGCAGCAGCCAGGAAGGCACGTTGATCACGATCCAACGGGTCACGGCCACTGCTCCACGCTCCTGACGTACCCCACACCCGCCACCATGGCGCGGTGGCCAACGAAGGCGGCGGGGGGTGGACACGTCGGCTTGGTCTCTTTGGTGGGGCGCGGCTGCGAGAGGCTTGGTCCGGCTCGGCGCCTCGCACCGGCAGGCGGACCACCACGGGTGACTGTGCTCTCCGTGGCCCAGTGTTCCGACCTGGGCTTTCCGGATTGGTCCGCGAGTTACTTCAGTGCTGCCGCCACAGCGGACGTATGCGACGGGCAGTAGACGGGCGGGGCTTCGGTAACGATGGCCAGCCCCTTCGCTCCCGGGTATGCGGCCTGCGCGGTTTCGAGTACTTCTCGGGGGCTGTCACCCGCATCGAGTTCTGTACATATGAGCTGCCCCTGAACTCCGAGGTCGTCGGCTTCCACCGGTCCGAGTCCGGGGGCGCGGGTTTTCACGGCGTCGGCGTATCGATCGTCCTTGTCTGATGATGCGGGAACCTCGTCCACGACGTCGGGGGAGGGCGAATGAGGTTCCGGGCTATCAGGCACCGAGGGCAATCCGCAGGCTTCGCGGGTGGCGGCGACAGAGAACATCACAGGGCCGTCCCGCTGCACTTTCTGCTTGCAGATGATCCATGTATCGAATGTGGAATCACTGCGATCCGCTTTCGTTTCTACGTCCAGATAGGCCCTCAACGTCATCGGCGAGCTCAGTACGGAATCTGCTTCGCTCTTGGTCTTGCCGACAAAGTCAGCGATGGACGGCCGAGGTGAGGCCGTTTTCTTCCCCTCGTCGTTGTGTGGAGTGCCGCTGCACCCGGCCAGGGTGACGACCAGAAGCGCACAGGTGGCCGCGTTACGTCCTCGCACAATCCATCCCCCCGTTCTGAAGCTCTCGGTAGGGCACTGTAGCGCTCTGTTGCTCAGGCGCGAACGGCCACGGTGTGGACCTGCAGATATTCAGTTCATTGAGATTCCCCAACAGGGCTCAGAGCAAGAAGCCCCGTTAAGAATCGGCCCTAAAACCCCTCTCCTGCCCCTAGGCTTGGCCTGCACGCTTTTTAGTGGCGCCTGCCCAGTACGCTTCAGGGAGAGGAGTTGCGTGTTCCACCTGGATGCTTGTATACCTCGTCTCAGGTTCGCTGCAGAGCCGTCCTCATCTCGTCGGTTAACGCGCTGCGGGCCTCGCGAGCGGCCCGCCAGGCACGGAGGTACTCCACGGAGTCCGAGTCATGACCGGCAACCACGACGTCGTGGAAGTCGAGCACGCTGAGAGTGGCGCGTCCGGCCATTTCGACAACCGGCTGCTGGGCCACCAATTGCAGTTGATGCTGTGCTGCGTACACACCATGCTCGCCGATCGCGACGTGACCGTTGCCGATGCGTTCCGGACGAAGCTCGCCCCGGGAAAATGCGTCCCGGGCCTGAGCGAGTGCCGTGAGGTATTCCATGCAGGCGGTGCGCAGTGCATCACGCTCCCGCTCTGATGTGTCACGGCGCCATCGGACGTGGTCAGCAACGAGCGTGCTGACCACACCAAGAACCGTGCCCAGAGCCGTGGCAACAACCGCTGACCACTGCATGTGCCCCCCCCACGAGCTTGCCTGGGCCCGAGCCCAGAGCCACTGCCAACCCTTGGTTGCCATCGGATCATGGCGGAGCGGGGTTCGACAGCCTTGCGGAACGCATCGCCTGACATGCATCGCTGACATCAACGACTACCGACCAGCAGGCCCGTCGCGGCGATCACTGCCAGACCTGCAAAGCAGTAGTCCCAAGGGCGGTAGCGTCCAGGCCCATGACTTCGTCTCCTGACCGCGTGGATAGCAGGGAAGCGCTGGCGTCGTTTGTCCGCTCCCTGCACCGTGACTATGCCGACAGCGCCGCCTCGTGGGACAACGCCGACCTTGGTGACTTCCTGGAGGCTCTCGCCGCTTGGGTCGATGACGCGGCCGGCTGGTATCGGAGTGCCGGTCACGACCTACCTGACAACGGTGACTGGGTCTTCTTCGCCAGAGCCCTGAGCGCAGCCACCGTTTACGAGTAGCACCCTGACCAGAGTCCTGGGCCGTGCGAGGCGGACTGCCTACGGCAGGAGGCCACACCGCGTGACTATCCCCTCGCAGCTCCGACCTGGGCCCCCGTAAATGATCTGCCACACTGGACCCACCATGCCTGCACCCGGAGAACTCACTTTTGTCGCGCCGCGCGGGGCCAAGAAGCCGCCGCGGCACCTTGCCGATCTCAGTCCTGTCGAGCGTCGCGAAGCGGTGGCTGCGATCGGGGAGAAGCCGTTTCGTGCGAAGCAGCTGTCGCAGCACTACTTCGCCCGTTATGCGCATGACCCGGCGCAGTGGACCGACATTCCGGCGGCGGCGCGCGAGAAGCTGGCGAGTGAGCTGCTGCCGGATCTGATGTCGGTCATGCGGCACATCTCGTGCGATGACGACACCACGCGCAAGACGCTGTGGAAGCTGCACGACGGGACGCTCGTCGAGTCGGTGCTGATGCGGTACCCGGACCGGGTCACCATGTGTATCTCCTCGCAGGCCGGCTGCGGGATGAACTGCCCGTTCTGCGCCACCGGCCAGGCGGGGCTGGACCGTAACCTCTCGACCGCCGAGATCGTGCACCAGATCGTCGACGGGATGCGTGCGCTGCGTGACGGGGAGGTGCCGGGCGGGCCGGCGCGGTTGTCCAACATCGTCTTCATGGGGATGGGGGAGCCGCTCGCCAACTACAAGCGGGTGGTCGGGGCGATCCGGCGGCTGACGGACCCCGAGCCGGACGGGCTGGGGCTGTCGCAGCGGGGGATCACCGTCTCCACCGTCGGCCTGGTGCCGGCGATGCTGCGGTTCGCCGACGAGGGCTTCAAGTGCCGGCTGGCCGTGTCGCTGCACGCCCCCGATGACGAGCTGCGGGACACCCTGGTGCCGGTCAACACGCGCTGGAAGGTGCGGGAGGTGCTGGACGCGGCGTGGGAGTACGCCGAGAAGTCCGGGCGGCGGATCTCGATCGAGTACGCGCTGATCCGGGACATCAACGACCAGGCGTGGCGCGGTGATCTGCTCGGGCGGCTGCTGAAGGGCAAGCGGGTCCATGTGAACCTCATTCCGCTGAACCCGACGCCCGGCTCGAAGTGGACCGCCTCGCGTCCCGAGGACGAGCGGGCGTTCGTCCAGGCCATCGAGGCGCACGGGGTGCCGGTGACCGTTCGGGACACTCGCGGCCAGGAGATCGACGGCGCCTGCGGTCAGCTCGCGGCCTCGGAGCGCTGACCGCCCGCTGGTACGGTGTGGTCGAACAAGCACACATTCCGACAGGGGAGCGCCACAGCGCTGAGAGTGCGGAAGCGCCGTAGTCCTACGGTGCCCGCAGACCCTTGAACCTCGCCCGGGTCATTCCGGGTAGGAAGTTCGGTCGTCACTCATGCTGTTGCGCCCTGCCCCGGGTCCCCTCCGTCCGGTACGTCCGCGTACGACGGAGCAGTGGAACCGGGGCAGGGCCGCGTCTCTTCCTGGCCAGCCAGGAGGAAGTCAGTGAACACCACCAGCAGGATCACCGCGGCGGTGGTGGCCGCCGCGGTCGGCACGGCCGCCCTCGCCGCCTGCGGGGGCCAGGGCGGCGGGAGCGCCGACGCCAAGACCGTCACCCTCGTCAGCCATGACTCGTTCCACGCGTCCAAGTCCGTCCTCGCCGCCTTCGAGAAGGAGAGCGGCTACAAGGTGACGGTCCTGCGGGGCGGGGACGCCGGCAAGGCCGTGAACCAGGCGATCCTGTCCAAGGGCAACCCCCAGGGCGATGTGTTCTTCGGGATCGACAACACCCTGCTCTCGCGCGGCCTGGACGAGGGGCTCTTCAGCCCGTACGAGGCCAAGGGACTGGACAAGGTGCCCGCGGAACTCCAGCTCGACAAGGGCGCGCACCGGGTCACGCCGCTCGACTACGGCGACACCTGCGTCAACTACGACCGCGGCTACTTCGACCGGCACAAGATCGCCCCGCCGAAGACCTTCGACGACCTGCTCAAGCCCCAGTACAAGGGCATGCTCCTCACGGAGAACCCCGCCACGTCCTCGCCGGGGCTCGCCTTCCAGCTCGGCACCATCGCCAAGTACGGCGAGAAGGGCTGGCAGAGCTACTGGAAGAAGCTCAAGGCCAACGGTGTCGAGGTCGTGGACGGCTGGGACCAGGCCTACAACGACCGGTTCTCCGGCTCCGCGGCCGGCAAGGGCAAGGGCGACAAGCCGCTGGTGGTCTCGTACGCCTCCAGCCCGCCCGCCGAGGTGCTCGCCAAGAAGCCCGCGCCCAAGGAGGCGCCGACCGGTGTCGCGGCCGGCACCTGCTTCCGGCAGATCGAGTTCGGCTGTCTGCTCAAGGGCGCGCGGAACGAGAAGGGCGGCAAGGCGCTGCTGGACTTCCTGCTGAGCAAGAAGTTCCAGGAGGACGTACCGCTGAAGATGTTCGTCAACCCGGCCCGTGCGGACGCCGCGGTGCCGGAGGTGTTCACCCGCTACGGCACGGCGATCGACAAGCCGACGACGCTGGCCCCCGCGGCGGTCACGAAGAACCGCGAACAGTGGATCAAGCAATGGTCCTCGCTCGTACTGAAGTAACGCCCCCGGACACCACGGGTGCCCGGCGCGGCAGGCCCGCGCGGGGAACGGCGGTGCGGCTCGGCCTGATGGCGGTGCCGCTCGCCTTCTTCGCGCTGTTCTTCGCCTACCCCGTGGTGGCCATCGTCGGGCGGGGGCTCAAAGACGGCGGGCAGTGGCAGCTCGGCCGGTTCGGTGCCGTGCTGAGCGACCCGGACATCGTCCATGTGCTGTGGTTCACCGTCTGGCAGGCGGCCGCCTCGACCGGGCTGACCCTGCTGATCGCGCTGCCCGGCGCCTACGTCTTCGCGCGCTTCGACTTCCCCGGAAAGCAGCCGCTGCGGGCGGTCGTGGCGGTGCCGTTCGTGCTGCCGACCGTCGTCGTCGGCTCCGCCTTCCTCGCGCTGCTGGGGCGGGGCGGGCTGCTGGACGACCTGTGGGGCGTGCGCCTGGACACCTCGGTGTGGGCGATCCTGCTGGCGCATGTCTTCTTCAACTACGCCGTGGTCGTCCGGACCGTCGGCGGGCTCTGGGGGCAGCTCGACCCGCGGCAGGAAGAGGCGGCGCGGGTGCTGGGAGCCGGGCGGTTCGAGGCCTGGCGGCGGGTGACGCTGCCCGCGCTGGGGCCGGCCGTCGCGGCCGCCGCCCTGATGGTCTTTCTGTTCACCTTCACCTCCTTCGGGGTGGTGCAGATCCTGGGCGGCCCCGCCTTCTCCACGCTGGAGGTGGAGATCTACCGGCAGACCGCGGACTTCCTGGACCTGCCGACCGCCGCCGTCCTCACCCTGGTCCAGTTCGCCGCGGTGCTGGGCGTACTGGCGCTGCACGCCTGGACCGTGCGCCGCCGGGAGTCCGCGCTCCGGCTCGTGGACGCGGCGCGCACCGCCCACCGGCCGCGCGGCCCCGGCCAGTGGGCGCTGCTGTGGGGCACGCTCGCCGTCATCGCCGTCCTGCTCCTGGCGCCGCTGCTGGTGCTCGTGGAGCGGTCGTTCGCCGGGCCGGACGGCTACGGAACGGTCTTCTACACCTCGCTGGGGTCCGCCGCGAACGCCGACAGCACCTTCGCCGTCGCCCCCCTGGACGCCCTGGGGAACTCCCTGGCCTACGGGGCGGCGGCCACCGCGATCGCGCTGGTGGTGGGCGGACTGGCGGCCGCCGCGCTGACCCTGCCCCGGCTGCGCCGCGGCCCGTCCGGGCGGACCCCCGCGATCAGCCGGTTCGTCCGCGGTTTCGACGCCCTGCTGATGCTGCCCCTGGGGGTCTCCGCGGTGACCGTGGGCTTCGGCTTTCTGATCAGCCTCGACGCGCCCCCGCTCGATCTGCGTGCCTCGTGGTGGCTGGTGCCGCTCGCCCAGGCGCTGGTCGGGGTGCCGTTCGTGGTCCGCACGATGCTGCCGGTGCTCCGGGCGGTCGACGGCCGGCTGCGGGAGGCGGCCGCCGTGCTCGGTGCCTCACCCTGGCAGGTGTGGCGCGAGGTCGACCTGCCGCTGGTGCGGCGGGCGCTGCTGATCGCCGCGGGCTTCGCCTTCGCCGTGTCGCTCGGTGAGTTCGGCGCGACGGTCTTCATCGCGCGCCCGGACCAGCCGACGCTGCCGGTCGCCGTGGCCAGGCTGCTGGGACGTGCGGGCGAGCTCAACTACGGGCAGGCGATGGCCCTGTCGACCCTTCTGATGGTGGTGTGCGCCGCCGCGCTGCTGGTACTGGAGCGCCTCCGCCCCCTCGACCGATCCGGGGAGTTCTAGATGACGGCACGGACCGGCACCACCACGGCGCGGGAACTGCTGCGGCTGGGCGGGGTGACCGTCCGCTTCGGCACGAGCGGGCGCCCCGCGCTGGACGCGGTCGATCTGGACGTCGCCGACCGGGAGATCGTCTGCGTGCTGGGGCCCAGCGGCAGCGGCAAGTCCACGCTGCTGAGGGTCGTCGCCGGGCTCCAACAGGCCGACGCGGGCCGGGTGTTGCTGGAGGGCCGGGACCAGTCGGGCGTGCCCACGCACCGGCGCGGGGTGGGCCTGATGTTCCAGGACCACCAGCTGTTCCCGCAGCGTGATGTCGCGGGCAATGTCGCCTTCGGGCTGCGGATGCGGCGTTCCTCGCGCGCCGAACGGGAGCGTACGGTCGCCGGAATGCTGGATCTCGTCGGGCTGCCGGGCGCCCAGCGCCGCGCCGTGGCGTCGCTGTCCGGCGGCGAACAGCAGCGGGTCGCCCTGGCCCGCGCGCTGGCCCCGCACCCCCGGCTGCTGATGCTGGACGAGCCCCTCGGCCAGCTCGACCGCGGGCTGCGCGAACGGCTCGTCGTCGAACTCCGGCGGCTCTTCCGCGAACTGGGCACGACCGTGCTGGCCGTCACCCACGACCAGGGCGAGGCCTTCGCGCTCGCCGACCGGGTGGTGGTGATGCAGGACGGCCGGATCGCGCAGACCGGCACCCCGCTGGAGGTCTGGCAGCGGCCCGCCAGCGAGTTCGTGGCCCGCTTCCTCGGCTTCGACAACGTGGTCGAGGCGACGGTGCAGGGCGAGGCCGCCGCCACCCCCTGGGGGAAGGTGCCCGTCCCGGCGGCCACCACGGACGGGCCGTGCCGGCTGCTCGTCCGCCCGGCCGGTGTCCGGCTGACGGCCGCCCCGGACGGTCTGCCGTGCACGGTCGCGGCCCGTACCTTCCGCGGCACCCATGTCGCGCTGCTGCTCCGGCCCGCCACCGGGCCGCAGGTGGAGGCGGCCTGCGCCCTGCGGGACGCGCCCGAAGTGGGCGAGCGGGTGGGCATCGCCTTCCAGGCGCGGGACGTGGTGGTGCTGGACGGCTCCGCTCCGGCGGGCTGACCGCGCCTCAGCGGGCCGCGGCCTCCAGCGCGTCGCCCTCCCGTGTCCCGGCCTGCGGGGCGCCGGGGTCAGGCTCCGGCGCGCCGAACCAGGCGACCGCGACGGCACCGGCCACCGCCACCACGAAGCCGAGGACGGCGACCCAGGCGAAGCCGGGCCGGGACGCGTCGCCCAGCCACAGCACTCCGAGAATGCCGGGGACCACCGTCTCACCCACCACCAGCGCCGCCGTGGCGCCGTTCACCGAGCCGATCTGCAGGGCGACGGTGTGCAGATACATGCCCCCGATACCGGCGATGAGGATCGCGTACAGGGCCGGGTCGGCGAGCAGCGTCGGCAGGTGGAAGGGGTCCACGCCGTTCAGTATCCGTACGCCGACGCCGAGCGCGCCGAAGCCCAGTCCGGAGAGCAGGCCCGCCAGGATCGCGGCCCGCCCGCCGAGCAGCCGCACGATCAGGGTGCCGCCGCCGATGAGCACGACCGAGGCCACGAGCAGCCACCAGTGGCCGGCGATCGGGGTGTGGCCGCTGCCCTCCGGCCCCGCGGCCGTGGCCAGCAGGACCAGCGCTCCGCAGACCACCGCGATGGAGGACCACTCGGCCCGGCTGAGCCGGATGCCGAGCAGTTTGATGCCCAGAACGGCCGTGATCACGAGGTTGGCGCTGATCACGGTCTGGGAGAGGAACAGCGGCAGCAGCCGGGCCGCCAGCGCGCCCAGGCCGAAGCCGACGAAGTCCAGCACCGTGCCCACCATGAACTCCCAGGTCACGGCCGCCTTCGCGGTCGACGACAGGCTGGGGCCGCCATGCTGGGTGACGCCGCTGCCGGCGGACTCGGCCGCCTCCCGGCGGGCGGATTTACGGGAGCCCACCGCCTGCAGGACCGATCCCGTGCCGTAGCAGGCCGACGCCGCCACCGCCGTCAGAAGGCCGATGATCACCAAGAGCTCCGTTCGCCCGCTGTGCGCATGACGCGTTCATTACCTTCTGGCAGACGTGCATTCCGGGACGGAAGTTGCTTCCGGCGGCGCACCTCTCGTGCGCCGCCGTCCGAGAGGCCGGCCCGGCTCTTCGTACGGGGCGGCGGTGTACGGCCGGCCTGTCAGGAAGGCGCCTGGGCGCGGAGACGGGCCAGTGCCTCCGGGGCCTCGTCCACCGAGTCGACCAGGGCGATCCGGGCCGCCATGGGACGCTTCGCGGCGAGCGCCTGGAGCAGCGGCCAGGCGGGCAGCTTCTCCGTCCAGTGCGCGCGGTCCACGAGCACCATCGGGGTCGGCTCGCCCCGCGACCCGTAGTAGTTCGGGGTCGCGTTGTCGAAGATCTCCTGTACGGTCCCGGCCGCGCCCGGCAGGAACACGACACCGGCGTTGGAGCGTGCCAGCAGGCCGTCCTCGCGTACCGCGTTGACGAAGTACTTGGCTATGTGGGACGCGAAGGCGTTCGGCGGCTCGTGGCCGTAGAACCAGGTGGGGATGCCGGCCGAGGTGCCGCCGCCGGGCCAACTGCGGCGTATCTCGAAGGCGGCGTGTGCCCAGTCGGTGACGGATGGGGTGAAGTGGGGTGTCTTGGCGAGGAGTTCCAGCGCCGCGTCGAGCATCTCGTCCTCGAAGGGCGCGGCGTACGCCCCGAGGTTCGCCGCCTCCATCGCGCCGGGGCCGCCGCCGGTCGCGACGGTCAGCCCGTCGCGGGTGAGCCGGCGGCCGAGGCGGGCGGCGCCCGCGTAGGCATCGGTGCCGCGCTCCAGGGCGTGGCCGCCCATGACGCCCACCACCCGGGCGCCGGTGAGGTGTTCGTCCAGGGAGTCGGAGACGGCGTCGTCATGGATGCTGCGCAGCATGGAGGCGAAGATGTCGCCGTCCGACTTGGTGTCCTGGTACCAGCGGTAGGTGTGGGCGTCCGGGGTGGCGTCGAAGCCGCCGTCGGCCAGCCCCGCGAACAGCTCGTCCGGGTCGTAGAGACCGCCCCGGTACGGGTCGAACGGGAGGCCGGGCACCGGCGGGAAGACCAGGGCGCCGCTCGCGCGGATCTTGGCGGCGGCGTCCGGCTCCATGACGCAGCCGAGGAACACGGACTCCGTGGTGTCCGCGCCGAGCAGCGCGAACGTACGGTCCGTCAGGTCGACCGACTGGACGCGGTGTCCGGCGAGACTGCCGGAGGCGACGACCTGGTCGAACTCTTCCAGGGACTCGATCTCCCGGTCGTCGTGGTCGTCGTGGGCGCGGGTGCGGCGGGACGCCGGCGGCTGTGAATTCGACTGCACGTCCGACATGTTAGGAGGTCACGGCGCTCGCGCGGTGAGGGGTGCCGCCCCACCGGACCGTGCGGTGGGGCGGCCAGGAGCCGCCGGAGTCAGCTCCTTCCGGTGGAGCCGCGGGCCGTCGTGGGGTCCCGGGCGGGCCCGCCCCGCGACGGCGGTGCGGCCGGCCGACGGCGCTGCCACGGCCGGTGTCGTCAGAGGGACCGGGCCCCGCCCCGCACCCGTCAACGCACCAGCGGAAGCGTGGCCATCTCCGCGACGGTCCAGGTCAGCGGTGCCAGGACGAGTGCCAGTGCCAGGAAGCGCAGGGCGGCGGCGCGGTGGAGGACGGAGGCGGAGGCGCCCAGGCGGCGGAGCGCCGCCGTGGTGTGGGCGCGGGCCGAGCGGGACTCCACCGCGGCGGTGAGGGCGCTGGCGGCGACACAGGCGAGCACGACCGCCGCGCCGACGGCGGTGAGCGGTCCGAACGGACTGGAGGGGGAGGCCTCATACACCTTCACGGCGGCGTACGCGGCGGAGCCGACCGCGCACAGGACCCCCAGCGGGCGGCCGAGGCGGTGTGCCTCCTCCTGGAGCACCCGACCGGACAGCAGCCGCAGTGCGCCGGGGCGGCCGGCGCAGAGCAGCCGGCCGCACAGATGCACCAGCCCGGGACCTGCCAGCACCAGCCCGAAGGCCGACAGCGCCCAGCCGGCCAGCACCCCGGGAGGGCTGCCGACCAGCCGGCCGGGGAGCGGCAGCAGGCCGCCGGGGGTGTGGGCGCCGCGGCTGGCGTACGCCTCGATCGCCAGCCCGGCCGCGGCCATCGCGATGCCCCACGGGAGTCCGGAGGGCGGGGCGGTCCGGGGGCGGGCGTCGCTCTCGGGGGCGCCGGCCTCATGGCGGGGGCGCAGAGCGACGGCGGCCGCGGCCGCCGCGGTCAGCGGCACGGTCGCCAGCAGCAGAAGGGCGCCGGCGAGCGGCACGGGGTGGCCGGCGCCGAGCAGGTTGCCGTCGACACCGAGGGCGGACGGGCGGCCGAAGAGGCCCGGGCCGCCCAGGTCGCCGCGCAGCCGGAGGAAGACGAGCAGGGCCAGCAGGACCCCGAGGAAGCAGGACAGTGCGGTGGAGACGGTGGCGAGCAGGGTGAGCCGGAAGGGGCCCAGGCCGGCGGCGGTCATCCCGCGCTGGAGACGGGCGGCGGGGTCCGTACGCGCGGTGGACACCGCGAACTGGGCGGTGGCGGCGAGCGGGGCCGCGCACCACAGCAGGCGCACCAGCGACTCGTCGGCCGCGGACGGGTGCCCGGCGGCGTGGCCGACGGTGGAGAGCAGCAGGAAGCCGGTGCCTGCCGCGGCGGCGGTGACGGAGAGGCGGCGCAGCTGGACGAGGGGGCGCGAGCCGCGGGCTAGACGGAGAGCGAGCACTCTGCCCTGCTTTCCTCGTCGTCGGAGCCGGTTCCGGCGGGCGCCCCGTGCGACTGGTGTCCGTCGAGGAGCGTGAGGGACCGGTCGGCGAGCGTGGCGACCTCGGGGGCATGGGTCGCCAGGACCACGGTGATCTGGTGCGAGCGGGCCGCGGTGGTGAGGGTGCGCAGCACCTGGGTGCCGTCGGCGCGGTGCAGTGGCGCGGTCGGCTCGTCGGCGAACAGCACCTGCGGGGTGGTGGCGAGCGCGCGGGCGATGGCGATGCGCTGACGCTGGGACTGGTCGAGCTGCGCGGGGCGGCGGCTCGCGCACATGCCGACGTCGAGGCGGTCCAGCCATTCGAGGGCGGTGTGCTTGGCGGAGCGGGTGCCGGTGCCGCGGAGCAGGAGGGGGAGGGCGGCGTTCTCCCAGGCGGTGAGCTCGTGGACGAGGTGCGGTTCGGTGTCGATCCAGCCGAACCGGTCCAGGCGCAGCCGTTCGCGGCTGGGGGAGGAGAGGGTGTGCACGGGGGCGCTGTTGAACCACACCTCGCCCTCGGCCGGGACGAGTTGGCCGGAGAGACATTTCAGGAGGGTGGTCTTGCCACTGCCGCGCGGGCCGGTGACGGCGAGGATCTCGCCTTCGCGGACGCCGACGGAGACTCCGGCGAGGGCGGAGGTGCCGCCGTACGCGTGGTGCAGGCCGCGGGCCCAGAGAACGTCGTTGTCAGGCGGGGCCACCATCTGCGCACCTCTTGTTGTAGGCGTCGAATCGTTCCCCCGACCGGGTGAACGACCATGGAGGGTATCGGTCACAAGCACGGTAAGGATTGGTGACCCCCGGTATTCGCCGCTTGGCAGCACAACGGCCCAGATTCACTCGTATGGCTTGAAGTGAGTGAATCTGGGCCGCTGGGTATTCACTTGTGCCTGATGAGGCGGCGCGCAGGCGCCCTACGGATCAGAGCTTGGTCCAGGCCTCGGTGAGGACCGTGCGCAGGATCTGCTCGATCTCGTCGAAGACCGACTGGTCGGCGATCAGCGGCGGGGCCAGCTGGATGACCGGGTCGCCACGGTCGTCGGCGCGGCAGTAGAGACCGTTGTCGAACAGCGCCTTGGAGAGGAAGCCGTACAGGACGCGCTCGGTCTCCTCCTCGTTGAAGGACTCCTTGGTGGTCTTGTCCTTGACGAGTTCGATGCCGTAGAAGAAGCCGTTGCCGCGGACGTCGCCGACGATCGGCAGGTCGTGCAGCTTCTGCAGGGTGCTCAGGAAGTTGCCCTCGTTGTCGAGGACGTGCTTGTTGAGGCCCTCGCGCTCGAAGATGTCGAGGTTGGCGATGCCGACGGCCGCGGAGACCGGGTGGCCGCCGAAGGTGTAGCCGTGCAGGAAGGTGTTGTCGCCCTTGTAGAACGGCTCGGCCAGGCGGTCGGAGATGATGCAGGCGCCGATCGGGGAGTAGCCCGACGTCATGCCCTTGGCGCAGGTGATCATGTCCGGGACGTAGCCGAACTTGTCGCAGGCGAAGGTCGTGCCGAGGCGGCCGAAGGCGCAGATGACCTCGTCGGAGACGAGCAGCACGTCGTACTGGTCGCAGATCTCGCGGACCCGCTGGAAGTAGCCGGGGGGCGGCGGGAAGCAGCCGCCGGCGTTCTGCACCGGCTCCAGGAAGACCGCGGCGACGGTCTCCGGGCCCTCGAAGAGGATCTGCTGCTCGATCTGGTCGGCGGCCCAGCGGCCGAAGGCCTCGGGGTCGTCGCCGTGGATCGGGGCGCGGTAGATGTTGGTGTTCGGGACCTTGTGCGCGCCGGGGACCAGCGGCTCGAAGGGGGCCTTCAGGCCGGGCAGGCCGGTGATGGACAGGGCGCCCTGCGGGGTGCCGTGGTAGGCCACGGCACGGGATATCACCTTGTGCTTCATCGGCTTGCCGACGAGCTTGAAGTACTGCTTGGCCAGCTTCCAGGCGGTCTCGACCGCCTCGCCGCCGCCGGTGGTGAAGAAGACCTTGTTGAGGTCACCGGGAGCCTCATTGGCCAGCCGCTCAGCCAGCTCCACGGCCTTGGGGTGGGCGTAGGACCACACGGGGAAGAAGGCCAGCTCCTGCGCCTGCTTGTAGGCGGTCTCGGCGAGCTCGACCCGGCCGTGGCCCGCGTTGACCACGAAGAGGCCGGCGAGCCCGTCGACGTAGCGCTTGCCCTTGTCGTCGTAGATGTTGGTGCCCTCACCGCGCACGATCGTGGGCACGGGGGCATTCTCGTACGACGACATGCGGGTGAAGTGCATCCACAGGTGGTCGTATGCGGTCTTGGAGAGGTCGCCGCTCATTGCTATCTCGTTCCCCAGGTGTAGGTCTGCTTCCGGAGCTTGAGGTACACGAAGCTCTCGGTGGATCGGACGCCGGGAAGCGTGCGAATCCGCTTGTTGATCATTTCCAGCAGGTGGTCGTCGTCCTCGCAGACGATCTCGATGAGGAGATCGAAGGAGCCTGCCGTCATGACGACGTACTCGACCTCTTCCATGGTCGTCAGGGCATCGGCCACGGGGTCGAGGTCACCTTCGACGTTGATGCCGACCATGGCCTGCCGCCGGAAACCGACCGTGAGGGGGTCGGTGACCGCGACGATCTGCATCACGCCCTGATCGAGCAGTTTCTGTACGCGCTGGCGTACCGCCGCCTCGGACAGGCCGACGGCCTTGCCGATCGCGGCATACGGACGGCGCCCGTCCTCCTGGAGCTGCTCGATGATCGCCAGGGAGACGGAGTCAATCGACGGGGTGCCGGTTCTGTCATGACCGTTACGGGGAGCCACGCCGTTCACTGTGCACGAGCCTCGTCTGTCTCGCAACCCCAAAGCGATGAAATTAGTCGTGTCGCGATCGAAAATTCACTGATTCCGTTGTTCCTGGGTGGCGGGTGTGTTGAAAACGTGGGTTCCATGGCTAGGGTGGATGTCCAAACCACCAGACTTCTGACTGAAGGGGGCGCACAGTGACCACCGCACTGCGTCGTCTGCGCAACTACATCGACGGGGAGTTCCGGGACGCCGCCGACGGGCGGACCACGGAGGTGGTCAACCCCGCGACGGGTGAGCCGTACGCCACCGCCCCGCTCTCGGGTGCCGCCGACGTGGACGCGGCGATGGCCGCGGCCGAGGCCGCCTTCCCCGCCTGGCGCGACCTGATCCCGGCCGAGCGCCAGAAGGTCCTGCTGAAGATCGCCGACCGCTTCGAGGAGCGGGCGGAGGAGCTGATCGCCGCCGAGTCGGAGAACTGCGGCAAGCCGGTCGCGCTCGTACGGTCCGAGGAAATCCCGCCGATGGTGGACCAGATCCGCTTCTTCGCGGGCGCCGCCCGGATGCTCGAAGGCCGCTCGGCCGGCGAGTACATGGACGGCTTCACCTCGATCATCCGCCGGGAGCCGGTCGGGGTCTGCGCCCAGGTCGCGCCGTGGAACTACCCGATGATGATGGCCGTGTGGAAGTTCGCCCCGGCGCTGGCCGCGGGCAACACCGTCGTCATCAAGCCGTCCGACACCACGCCCGCCTCCACGGTGCTGATCGCCGACATCATCGGCAGCGTGCTGGACGAACTGGGCCACTCCCGCGGCGTGTTCAACGTCCTGTGCGGTGACCGCGAGACCGGCCGGCTGATGGTCGAGCACAAGGTCCCGGCGATGGCCTCGATCACCGGCTCGGTGCGCGCCGGCATGCAGGTCGCCGAGTCCGCCTCCAAGGACCTCAAGCGGGTCCACCTGGAGCTGGGCGGCAAGGCCCCGGTCGTGGTCTTCGAGGACACCGACATCGCCAAGGCCGTCGAGGACATCTCCGTCGCCGGCTACTTCAACGCCGGCCAGGACTGTACGGCCGCCACCCGTGTGCTCGTCCACGAGTCCATCCACGACGAGTTCGTCGCCGCGCTGGCCAAGGCCGCCTCGGAGACCAAGACCGGCGCGGTCGACGACGAGGACGTGCTCTACGGCCCGCTGAACAACGCCAACCAGCTCAAGCAGGTCAAGGGCTTCATCGAGCGGCTGCCCGCGCACGCCAAGATCGAGGCGGGCGGCGAACAGGTCGGCGACAAGGGCTACTTCTTCGCCCCGACCGTCGTCTCGGGCCTCAAGCAGGACGACGAGATCGTCCAGCACGAGGTCTTCGGCCCGGTCATCACCGTCCAGTCCTTCTCCGACGAGAAGCAGGCCGTTCAGTGGGCCAACGACGTCGAGTACGCCCTGGCGTCCTCGGTGTGGACCAAGGACCACGCCCGCGCCATGCGGATGTCCAGGAGCCTCGACTTCGGCTGTGTGTGGATCAACACCCACATCCCGCTGGTCGCCGAGATGCCGCACGGCGGCTTCAAGAAGTCCGGCTACGGCAAGGACCTGTCGGCCTACGGCTTCGACGACTACACCCGGATCAAGCACGTGATGACCTCCCTCGACGGCTGAGCCGGGGGAACCCACCACGTCGGGCGCCACGAACGCTCGACACACCGTCGCGGGCGGAGGCCCGGCAACTGACGCTCTGTCGCTTGCCGCCTCCGCCCGCGGCGCGTGAGAGTGCGGCCATGGCAGATCTTTCGCGGCGGGCGCTGCTCCGGGGCATGGGCGGACTGGGTGTGACGGGGGCGCTGGCCGCCCTGAGCGGATGCGGGGTGCCGCCGGCCTACGTCGAGGCGGCGGACCGCGGCGGCCCGGACCGTTCGGCACGGGACCGCAGGCTCACCTTCGCCAACTGGCCGCTCTACATCGACGTCGACGACCACGACAAGCAGCGCCGCCCCACCCTGGACGCCTTCGAGCGGCGCACCGGGATCTCCGTCACGTACACCGAGGAGATCAACGACAACGACGAGTTCTTCGGCAAGATCAGCCCGGCGCTGATGAACCACCAGAGCACCGGCCGCGACCTGATCGTCATGAGCGACTGGATGTGCGCCCGGTTCGTCCGGCTGGGCTGGGTACAGGAGATGGACCGCGCCGCCCAGCCGCACGTCGCCCGGCACCTCGACCCGCTGCTGCGCACCCCGCACTTCGACCCCGGCCGCCGGCACTCGGTGCCCTGGCAGTCCGGGATCACCGGCATCGCCTACAACCGGAAGAAGCTCGGCCGGGAGATCAAGCACACCGCCGACCTGTGGAAGGACGATCTGCGCGGCCGGGTCACCCTGCTCTCCGGGCTCGACGAGTCCTTCGCGATGCTCATGCAGGGCGACGGGGTGGACATCACCCGCTGGACGGCCGACGACTTCCACCGGATGACCGACCAGGTCCGGCGCCTCGTGGGCAAGGGCCACATCCGGCGGTTCACCGGCAACGACTACATCAAGGACCTGGACTCCGGGGACGTGCTCGCCGCCCAGGCCTACTCGGGCGACGTGATCCAGCTCCAGGCGGACAACCCGGACATCGCGTTCGTGGTGCCGCAGGAGGGCGCGGAGCTGTGGGCGGAGAGCCTGCTGATCCCCGACCGTGCGGAGCACAAGCGCAGCGCCGAGCAGCTGATCGACCACTACTACCGCCCCGAGGTGGCCGCCGACCTGGCCGCCTGGGTCAACTACGTCTGCCCCGTACCGGCCGCACGGGACGTCCTCGCCTCCTCCAAGGACAAGGAGCGTGCCGCGCTCGCCGAGGACCCGCTGGTCTTCCCCGACGAGGCGATGCGCAAGCGGCTGGTCATCGCCCGCGACATCACCTCCGGGGAGCGCACCGAGTTCGCCAAGGAGTGGAACGCCATCGTGGGGCTGTGAGGGGGAGAGCCGGGCGTCAGAGGTGCGGTGAGGCGGGGGCGCCCCCCAGCCGCAGGTCGCCGACCCCGTCGAGGATCTTCTCCGAGGACGCGACATGGCGGCCCGCGGCGCCGGACGGCACCAGCCCGAAGGTGTGGCGTTCCGGGACGAACAGGTCGGTGACCTCGAAGTCGTGGGAGCCTGCCGCGCACCCCAGTGCTCGTGCCGAATCGGCGGGTCCCGCGAGGGCGTGCGGGGCCGTCGGTGAAGACGGCCCACACCCCGTCGCCCTGTCGTCTGCTACTGCGCGCCGCGCACCGGGCTGCTCGGGTGCACCTCGCGCTCGATGCGCGGCATGAGCTCCGGGAGGTAGATCTTCTGGATGGCGTCGCCGGAGTCGTGAGCCTCCCAGTGGGAGCGGCTGGCCCAGCGCTCGACGAGGACGAAGCGGCCCGGGTCGCCCTCCGACTGGTAGGCCTCCCAGCTGACGCAGCCGTCCTCGGCGAGGCACAGGGGGCGCATGCGGGCCAGGGCGTCGGCCACCGGCGCGATGTCGTCGGTCTCGGGGACCCGGACGATGACGATGAGGTCGAACATCACTGCTCCTTGGAGTGGGGGGAGTCGGCGAGGGCGTTGCGGGCGACCGCGGGCAGCCACTCGGCGATCGGGGTGAAGCGGTAGCCGAGGGCCGTCGCCCGGTCGTTCGCCATGCCGAAGTCGGACGGGCAGGAGAACGGGGACAGGCCGGGGTCGCCGGTGGGATCGTCCTTCTCGATCACGTCGGCGGTGAGTCCGGTCGCGCTCTCCACCGCGGCGCAGACGTCATAGACGTCGGCGGTGTCCGGAGAGGCGACGTTGACCGCTCCGATGGCGTCGGAGAGGGCCGCCCAGGCGAGGAAGCCGGCGGCCTCGTCGGCCCGCACCAGTGAGGTCCGGCCGGGCGAGGTGTGGGCGACGACGGGCCGCCCCTCCCTGACGTGGTCGAGGTGGAACTGCAGCCGGCCGGTGAAGTCGCCCTCCGCGGCCAGGACATGGGCGACCCGGGCCAGCAGCACCGGCACCTTCGCGGAGCGGGTCAGCGCGGCCTCGGCCTGGCGCTTGCCCTCGCCGTAGTGGGCGTCCAGGTACCCGGGGGTGTACCAGGGCAGGCCGGTGTCGAAGTCGTAGGCCGCCGGGTCGAGTTCCTCCTCGCGGGCGCGGGCGGCGAACGGCGGGGCCGGGAACCGCCAGCGGAAGGTGTCCTTGTTGTACACCTCGATGGTGCTGGTCATGACGATCTTCCCGGCCCGGTCGCCGAAGGCCTCGCACACCTCCACGGCGTCGATCGGCGTGTAGCACATCTGGTGCACCACCGCGTCGAAACGCTCCCCCGCCACCGCGGCGGTCAGCTCCCCGGGGACGGTCACGTCGGCGCGCAGCCGCCGTACCGCGTCCCCGAAGGCGTCGGGGGTCCGCCCGCGGTTGACCAGGGTGACCCGGTGCCCGTCGGCCAGCAGTTGCCGGACCAGCACCTTGCCGAAGTACCGGGTGCCCCCGATGACGCAGATATCAGACATTCTCCCTCACCTTCTCCTCGTTCTCCGTGCCTTCCGTGCCCCCGGTCTGCTGCGGCTCCCCGGCCGCGCCGGAGTTCCGGCCGCTCAGGCAGACGAGTGCACAGCCCGCGGCCAGCACGGCCGCGACGTACCAGTTGCCGCCCACCACATCGAGGGAGCGCGACAGATCGAACAGGATTCCCGCGGCGAGGGAGCCGACCATGTTCCCCGCGCTGCGGAAGAAGTGCATCGCGCCCATGGCCCTGGCCAGCCGGTGCTCAGGGACCCTGCGGGCGATCCAGAGGTCGAACGACGGCACGAAGAGAATCTCTCCGAGCACCACCGTCAGACAGCCGGCCACCACCCAGGGGCCGGTGCGGCCGGCCCCGAATGCGACGAACGCGAGGGTCATCCCGGCCAGGCCGACGGCCATCACCGCCCCCGGGCTGAACCGCTTGTTGAACAGCTTGAACAGCGGGTACTGGAGCACCAGGATGCTGAGCCCCGTGATCCAGAACGGCGAGGACGGCGCCCACCCCGGGACGTACGCCGCCATGTGCAGCGGGATGCCGACCACGAAGCCCAGGGACAGGAACCAGAACGCGGCGGACAGCAGGAAGTAGCGGGTGGCGCCGCGCACTTCGATGCCCTTGAACGCCGCCAGGCTGAACAGCGGGGCCCGGTGGCCGGCGGCCGCCGCGCTCCCGAAGCCGTCCCGGGGGATCAGCGCCGAGGCGATCAGACAGAAGCCGATGAAGAACGCGAACACCACCGAGAACAGGGTCCGCAGCTCCACCTCGGCCAGCACGGCGCCCAGCAGCGCGCCCCCGAAGAGGCCGACCTGCCCCGCCATCTGGAACGCGGAGAACGCCTTGGGGCGTTCGTCCTCGGGGAAGGACACCAGGACGTTCTTCAGCCCCGGGAAGGAGGTCCCCGATCCGAAGCCGATGAAGAACGCCAGCACGCTGAAGGCGAGCACGCCGTCGGTGAACCCCATGAGCCCGAGCGCCAGGG
This sequence comes from Streptomyces sp. NPDC048612, assembly GCF_043199295.1. NCBI lineage: Bacteria > Bacillati > Actinomycetota > Actinomycetes > Kitasatosporales > Streptomycetaceae > Streptomyces > Streptomyces sp. NPDC048612. The sequence goes on along the minus strand of NZ_JBICVV010000022.1, from coordinate 42,803 downwards.
CCTCCATCGCGGTACCGAGGAAGACGCCGCCACGGACGCCGCAGCGCGCCGCGATCCCCTCGTAGCAGAAGGTGGCGAGCAGCCGGCCGACGTAGGTCATACACATGACCACGCCCGCCCAGAAACCGCTGTCGGTCCCGCCGAGGGTGGCGACGAGCACGGGGAACCAGATGTAACTCCCCACGTTCGCGAGCAGGATGCCCCCGGTCACGCCGATCAGGGCGCGCTTGCGTTCCTTGATCAAGACTCCTCCTTCCGGTCCGTCCCGGCCGCACGCAGCCCGGCGATGGCACGCGTGACGGCCTGCCGGTCGATCGGCACACCCCGCACGACGGTGCTCAGCGGGAGGGCCGACAGCGGCCGGCCAGGGGCGTGCAGGTTGTAGGTGGCGGCCGCGCCGACGCTCAGCGGATGGGCCGTGCCCGTGCCGCCGCTCAGCTCGTCGAAGTAGCGGCGGCCGCCGACCGTCGCCTGGTGCCGCAGCGGCCCGTCGAGCGAGGCGTCGTCGCCGCGCAGCAGGCCGAGTTCGCTCAGGAACGAGTAGCCGTGGTACGCGCCCGTGTTGCCCGAGTCGGTACCGATGAGCAGCGTGCCCTCGCGGAGCGTGGCCAGGGCGTTGCGGCGCATGTCGGCCAGGGCCGCCGTGCGGGTCTCCTGGCAGCCGTACTCGATGCCGTAGGGCTTCTCGATGGCCTGGGAGAACTCCAGGTTGCGGAGGTCCTGGGTCTCGGCGAAGCCCTCGCGCCCGTACTCGGCCCGGAACTCCTCACCCGTCATGATCATGGTGCGCAGACCGGCCAGGGTGGAGACGAACCGGGCCCCCTCGAACTCCTTCCAGTCGGCCGCGTCGAGCGTCCGGTCCCGCACGGTGTGGGCGAAGAGGCGGAAGCCGCACTCGTAGGCCCAGCGGGTCTCCTGGAGGGTGTTGCAGTCGATGACGGCGGTGACGCCGCGCTCCGCGGCGATCCGGGCGGTGAACTCCAGCACCCGCCGGGACAGCCGGGAGAACTTCACCGGGCTGTCCGGCTGTTCGGTGCCGTCCGTGAACATCACCTTGAGGAAGGTGCCGCCCCGTTCGACGTTGGAACGTATCGCGTGTTCGAGGTCGGTCTCGGTGGCGATCATGTGCACCGGGGCCGGGAACTCGACACCGTGGCCGGTGAGGCCGGCGGCGTTCGTCATCGCGGTGGCCGCGTAACCGCAGTGCACCAGCTCCGGGTAGGGCAGCGCCGACTCCGCGGCGCCCTGCTCCCAGTCCTCCTGGACCAGTGGGAACCCGAACATGTCGACGACATGCGTGACCCCGCTGTACAGGTACTGCAGCGCGACGATACGGGCGTCTTCCAGCGAGTCGTCGAAGTTGGCGGGGAGGCCCACGTGGGCGTGCGTCTCGACGTAGCCCGGCCACAGCTCGGGCGTCGCGAGGTCATCGGCCGTCCGCTCGGCGACGGGGCGGATACCGGAGAAGTGCCCGTCCTCGACGGTGACGTCGAAGACCGCCGTGGGGTCCAGCTCCGGGATCGCGACGCGCGTCATCGGGCCACCTGCACGGCGATGGTGAACTCGATGTCGTCCAGGGCCGCCTGGACGCGTCCGGCCGCCTCGTCCCGGTCCCGGCCGGTGAAGATGAGGTGGCCGAGCCAGTCGAAGTTGCTCTTCGACAGGCGCGACACACGACGGCCCGGCTTGGCGTAGGCGAGGGCCTCGACGAAGCCCGGGGTGTCCTTGATCCGGTCGAAGCCGACGGAGACCAGCTCGCCCTCGACCGGGGAGCCGAACCAGTGGCCGCTGGCGATGACGTCGCCGGGAATCGGCAGCTCGGGACGCTCGCCGAGGGCCTGGCGGATCACCTCCAGGTAGGCGTTGACGCCGCTGGAGAGCTCCATCAGCTGCGGCACGATACCGCCGGTGAGCCGGCCGTTGACCTCGCACAGCACCGGGCCGTCCGCGCCGAGGAAGTACTCGGCGTGGATGAAGCCGAAGTCGATGCCGAGGCCCTTGAGGACCTGCTCGTTCATCGCGTACAGCTCGTCCTGGAGCGGGTGGCCGCGGAAGTAGGTCAGGCCCATCTCGATGAAGTACGGGAAACCGCTCAGATTGCGGTCCGTGATGCCGAGGTTGACGATCTCGCCGCCCTGGAGCACACAGGCCTCGACGGAGACCAGCTCGCCCTCGACGAACTCCTCGACCACGATGTCCGGGATACGGGTGACCCCGCGCCCGTAGTCGCCGACCGACGCCAGCTCCGCGAGGTAAGCGGCCAGCTCCTCCTCGTCGCGGAGCAGCAGGACGTGCAGGCTCGCGGTGCCGTCGGAGGGCTTCACCACGCACGGGAAGCCGATCTCACGGACCGCGGCCTCCATGGCGTCGCCGGACGTGGGCTCGGCGACGTGCACGAAGCGCGGCTGACGCACGTCGGTGTCCTGCAGGGCGAGCCGGGTGCGGTGCTTGTGACGGGCGTTGAGGGCCGCCTCGACGCTCATGCCCGGCAGACCGAGGGAGCGGGCCACCGACGCCGCGTGCACCGTGTGGTACTCGCTGTAGGTCATGACGCCGTCCACCGGCTTCGCCGCGTGCACCTCCTTGGCGAGCCGCTCCAGCTCGTCGATGGAGAACACCGTCTCGCTCTTGATCACCTCGCACCGGGTGTGCGCGAACGCGGCCTCGGCCAGCGGCGAGGCGCCCAGATAGAAGCCGGGGTCGGCGGACACGAAGGTCACGTCGTGCCCGAGTTCCAGGGCGTTGGCGATGCCCGCGATGCCGTTGGGGTTGCACTCGATCATGAGGATATGCATGGGAGGTTCCTTGTCTTCAGGGGGTTTCTGGGCTGATGCGGAGAGACGGGCGGGGGTCAGCTGACGCGGCCGCCCGTGAGTACCGGACCCGGGGCGCCGGAGCGCATCCGGGCCACCGCCGACAGCACGGCGGGCAGATCGAAGCCGAGGCGGGCCATGACCTCGTGGTGGTCGCCGCCCTCGGCGGGCCAGTCGTGGCCCGCGTTCACACCCGCCACCTCGCAGCGGGGCAGCAGCAGCGCGAGCGCCTCGGCCACTCCGCCCTGACCGCGGTGCTCCTCGACCACGACGAACCGCGTGTGCCGGCCCGCCAGTTCCGCGGCCGCCTCGGCCAGATGCGTGTGGTCCACATAGGTCAGATGCGCGTGGGAGACCCCGGTGGCGGAGCGGGCGGCCAGCGCCAGGCGGGTGCCCTCCTCGCCCACCGAGACCAGGCAGACGTCCTCGGGCTCCGCCGCGGATTCCCAGTTGACCAGGGGGATTCCGGCGCCGGGCAGGGGCAGCGACTCGTCCGCTGCATTCCGGCCCGTGCGGATGTAGTGCGGCCTGCCGCTGCGCACCGCGGACCGGACCACCGCCCGCATCTCGGCCTCGCCGTAGGGGGCCGCGATGGTCACGCCGGGGATACTGCGGAGCACCGCGAGGTCCTCCAGGCAGTGGTGGGTGGTGCCGAACCAGGCACCGGACACGCCCGCGTACGGCGCCACGACGGTGACCCCGGCGTTCAGGTAGCCCAGCGTCAGCTTCAGGCTCTCCGCCGCGCGCAGCGCCGCGAAGGGGGCGAAGGTGCTGACGAACGGCTTGTACCCGCCGGCCGCCAGCCCCGCTGCCATGTCGACCATCGCGCCCTCGGCGATACCCAGGTTGAAGAACCGGTCCGGGTGGGCGGTCTGGAAGGGGTGCTTCTTGCCCCCGAGGTCCGCCTCCAGGCAGACGACGGCGGTGTCCTCCGCGGCGAGGGCGGTCAGCTCGTCCCGGTAGGCGTCACGACCGGAGAGGGTCATCGGATCGCTCGCTTCCACTTCGCGGCGCGCACGGCGTCGATGGTCACGTAATGAGAGCCGGCCCTGCCCTCCACCGCCGGCACGCCCTTGCCCTTGACGGTGTGGGCGATGACGGCGAGCGGGCGGCGGGCGGCCGACCGGTCCGCGGCGAACAGCTCGGTCAGGGCGGCCAGATCGTGCCCGTCGGCCTCCACGGCCTCGAACCCGAAGGCGGCGAACCGCTGGGTGAGGTGCGGCAGCGGCGAGATGTCCGCGACGAGCCCGTCGTTCTGCCCGCCGTTGCGGTCCACGACGAGCACGAAGTTGCCCAGCTCGCGCGCCGCCGCCACCTGGCAGGTCTCCCAGACCAGCCCCTCCTGGAGCTCGCCGTCGCCCGCGACGGCGATGCCCAGGCCGCTCCGTGCGCCGATCCGGCGGGCCAGGGCCCAGCCCGCCGCGTACGGGACGCCGTGTCCGAGGCTCCCGGTGGGGAACCGGACACCGGGCACCTTGGGGCCCGGATGGCCGGTGTAGGGCCGGCCCGCCTGGCCGTACAGCGGCGCGGGGTTCTCCGGCAGCACGCCGCTGACGTGCAGCGCGGCATACAGGCCCGCGGCGGCGTGCCCCTTGCTCAGCACGACCTCCGTGCCGTCGCCGGCCGAGGCCCGGTGCAGGGCGGCGATGAGGATGTCGAGCACCGACAGGCTGCCGCCCAGATGGCAGCCGCGCTCGGACGCCGCCATGTCGACGACCAGCCGCCGGGCCTCCAGGGCCCGTTCGGCCAGGGTGGCGGCGAGCACCCCGGCGCCGGCGGGACTGTCGAGTACGGCGGTCATCGCCGGCTCCCTTCCGGAAGAGCGAACCAGCGGCTCACCGCGTCGGCGAGCAGCGCGCGGGCGGTGCGGTACTCCTCGCCGCCGATGCGCTCCTCGTCGGTGTGATCGAGGGCGGAGTCGCCCGGCCCGTACGCCACCATCGGCACGTCGTGCCAGGTGGTCGCCAGGGTGTTCATGTCCGACGTCCCCTTCTTCACCACGAACCGGGGCCGGACCCCGGCCTCGGCGAAGGCCCGGACGAAGGCCTTGGCCAGCGGGCCCGAGCGGCCGCCCTGGTGGCCCGGTGTGGCCCGCAGCGCCTCGATCCCGACGCCGTCGCCGGCGTGCCGGAGCGCGGCGGTGCGCAGCGCCTCCAGATCGGCTCCCGGCGGCACCCGGAAGTTGAGGGTTCCGTGGGCCCGGTCGTGTTCCCGGCCGCGCTCGCAGCGGATGTCGATGACCGCGCTGAGTGCCTCGGGCGCCTGCGCGAGGACCGACGCGCGGATCTCCCCGAGGACGCGGATCAGGCGGTCCGGGGCCGACACCGCGTCCATGCCGGCCGAGTGACCGGTGGGCACCGAGGCGGTCACCGCCAGTTTGAAGAGCCCGAAGTAGCCGAGGGTCAGCTTCCCCGAGCCGCTGGGTTCACCGATGACGACCGCGTCGGCCGCATGGTGGTCGCGGACGTGGAACGCGCCCTTCGAGGAGGAGATCTCCTCCTCCACCGCGCCGATCACGGTCAGTTGGCCGTCCTCGGGCACGGCGGCGTCCGCGAGCACCTCCAGGAAGGCGGCGAGGCTGCCCTTGGCGTCGACGCTGCCGCGCCCCCACAGCTCACCGTCCCGCCACTCGGCGGGCCGGCGGTGCGGGACCGTGTCGAGGTGCCCCAGGAGCAGCAGCCGCCGCGCACCGGTGCCCCGGGACGCGACGAGGTTGCCCGCCGGGTCGACATGGGCCTCGATGCCCCGCTCGCGGCACCACTCGGTGAGACAGGAGGCGAGTTCCGCCTCGTCGCCGGAGACCGAGGGCACACAGACCGCGCGGGTGAGCAGGTCGAGGTCGTCGGCGGGCCCCCGGGTGCGCCAGAACCGGGTCCACCCGGACGGCTCGCCCATGGTGTGCGGGCCGGTGATGGCCACGTCGGCGCTGCTGCCCTCCAGGGCGATCTCGGCTGCGCGCACCTTCTGCCGCATGCGTCCGCCGGCGTACCGCGCCCCGTCGCCCGGGTAGGCGTCGCGCAGCGTCGAGTCCGGCACGTCCGGGTCGGTCAGCAGCCCCGCGGTGCCGGTGACCAGCCGGAGGTGGTCGGCGTCCAGGGCGACCGCGAGCACCGCGGCCAGCACGTCGGCGTCCACGTTCAGCGGAGCGCCGCCGTCCCGGTCCGCGACCGGTGGGGACAGGCAGACCACGTCGTACGTGTCGAGCAGGGCGTTCAGCGCCGCGGAGTCGACCTCGGCGGGCACCCCCGCCCGGTGGTCCCGGACCACGACGGGGCGGCCTTCGGCCGACAGCGCCTTCAGCGGGCGGTTGCTCCGGCCGGCGACCAGGCCGCCGCGCGCACCGACGGCCGTGAACACCCGCAGGCCCAGGGCCCGCAGGCCCCGTTCCACGGCGGGCAGGGTGACCCGCTCGTAGGCGTCGACGAGGTGGTCCATCTCCTCGGGAGGGCAGTAGCGCACCACGTCGCCGTTGGTCAGCCGGAGCGTGGGGACCGGGCGGCCGATGGCGGCGTAGTGGCGTTCGATGCCGGTGGCCCCGCCCGCCACCAGGAGCACCCGGGCGCCGCGGGCGGCGACATCGGCGATCTCCTTGTGGACGGCCTCGCGGTCGAGCGTGGCACTGCCGGCCTTGATGACATACAGCGGCCGGCTCATGGCGACACCGCCGTGACCGGCAGCCCGGCCGCCTCGTCGAAGCCGTGGATGAGGTTCATGGCCTGGATGGCCTGGCCCGCCGCGCCCTTGATCAGGTTGTCGAGGGCGGCCACCGTGACGCACTGACCGTCGCGGACGGCGACCGCCACCTCGGCGACGTTGGAGCCGGTGACGGCCTTGAGCATCGGGAAGTCCTGCGGCGCCTTGGGCGCCGGGCGGACCCGCACGAACGGCCTGCCCACGTACGCCTTGGCGTAGGCGCGCTTGACGTCCAGGGCGGTGACCCCGGGCCGCAGTTCGGAGTAGGCGGTCACCATGATGCCGCGCGCCACGTCCAGGCTGTGCGTGGAGAACCGCAGATCGACAGCGGCGCCCGTGAAGTCGGCGAGGGCCTGCTGGACCTCCGGCGCGTGCCGGTGGCCGTGCAGCTTGTGCACCCGGAAGTTGCCACTGCGCTCGGCCGGCGGCTCGCCGCTCCCGCGGCCGCCGCCGGTGGACCCGGTCTTGGCGTCGACCACCACCCGGTCGGCGACCAGCGGACCGGCGCCGGCGAACAGCGGGTACAGGGCGTAGACCGTGGTGACGGCCATGCACCCGGGCAGGCTGACGAACCTGCTCTCGGGGATTTCGGGGCTCAACTCCGGTACGTAGTAGGCGAAGTCCTCCAGCGGCGGGTGGGACGCCGTCCCCGGGTAGTGCCTGCTGACCTCCTTCGCGTCGCGCAGCCGGAAGTCACCGCCCAGGTTCAGCACGCGCTTGGCCCGGTCGGCGACCAGCGGCAGGTGCGCGGGCAGCGCGCCGGTGGGCAGGCAGCCGAAGGCGACATCGACGGTGTCGGTGTCCGCGAGCTCGGCCAGCGGCCGGAACGTGAGACCGGCCGCCTTGGGGTGGTTGCGCAGCCAGGGGTGGCTGCTGCCGACGGTGGTGCCCGCGGCGCGCTCCGCCGAGAGGAACGCGAGTTCCACCTGCGGGTGCTCCAGGAGGAGCCTGATCACCTCGCCGCCGGTGTAGCCGCTGGCGCCGAGGACGGCGACGCGGAGCTTCTCGTGCGCTGCCTCAGCCAAGGCGGGCCGCCTTGTCGTAGGGGCGACTGTAGTCGCGGGTCTCGACGAGCTTGCGAATGGCGTCCGGGCGGCGGGCGACCTTACGGAAGGCGTCGGCGTACCGGAGGATGCGCTCGTACTCCACCGGGGAGCGCAGCTCGCGGCAGAGGACGAGGGTGCTGTCGAGCATGCCGAGGGTGACCGGGAAGTCCTCGGGCCGGTGGTTGCGCACGGCACCGGGGTTGAGGGTGAACGGGTAGCCGTTGCCGAAGCCGTCCCGGTGCTGGAACGGCAGGTGGCACGGAATCGGGGTGTTCTGCCACTCGCGGGCCGGGACGCCCTCGGCGACCAGGAGTTCGTGCACGGCCTCCTTGACCGCGAACACCGGGATGTCGCCCAGGCCCACGGCCTCGGGGTGCAGGGTGGTGCGGTACATGTTGTACGCGTGGACGTGCCCGCTCGGGACGTGCGGCGGGGTGAACAGGCCGGTCTCGGCGAGGACTTCGCCGAGCAGCGCGGCATTGCGTGCCCGGATCTCGTCGTAGTACGGCAGCCGCTTGAGCTGGCTGGCGCCGAAGGCCGCAGCGACCCACGACATGCCGTAGTCGATGCCGTGCCGCTCCAGGTAGGCCAGCGCCCGGTCGAAGCTCTCCTCGGTGGCGAAGAACGCGATGCCGCCCTCGCCGCCGAGCGGGAAGTTCTTGTCGGCCATCAGGCTCTGGCCGGCGGCGTCTCCGATGGAACCGGCCACCTGCTCGCCGACCTTCGCCGAGTGGGCGTGCGAGGCGTCCTCGACGAGGGCGATGCCGTGCCGGTCGGCGAGGGTGCGCAGGGCCGACACATCGGCGGGCAGGCCGTGCACGTGCACCGGCATCAGTGCGCGGGTGCGGTCGGTGACCGCGGCGGCCGCGGCCTTGGGGTCCATGCAGTAGGTGACCGGGTCGATGTCGACGAACACCGGGACCGCGTGCGCGGCGACGACGGCCTGCGCGGTCGCGATGAAGGTGAACGCCGGCACGATGACCTCGTCGCCGGGCTGTACACCGGCGCCCACGAGGGCCATGTGCAGGCTGGAGGTGCCGCTGGCCGTGGGCAGTGCGTGTGCCGCACCGACGTAGGAGCGGTACGCCTCGGCGAAGTCGGCGACGACCTTCCCGGGCGCCTGCCGCTGGGCGAGCATCAGGTTGAAGACGTCTTCCTTGGTGATGACCGGGAAGAGGGTCCGGCGCGACGCCTTGGGGATCAGGGCCTCGCCGCCGAGGGCGGCGAGTTCGGAGGTGAGTTCGGCGGGGTCGGGCAGGGGCAGCGGGGCTGCCGGGAAATCAGTGATCATGAGCGTGCTCCGGTGGGAGTGGCGGGACGTGCCGCCTGGGTCAGGGCCATCCGCACGCAGGCGGCCACGAGGGGGCTGAGCCGGTAGTTGAACTGGACCCCGGGCACCAGCGAGGCGTCGGCCTCCTCCTGCGTCCACATCGTCCGCAGGTCGTAGGCGCCGAAGATCTTCAGCCGCTCGGCGCGGGCCCAGACCCTGTCGTCGTCGGTGAGGACGGCGGCGGCCGGCCCGAAGCCGAGCCCGGTGAGGTCCACGACCAGAGCGGGGGCGGTCGATGCCCGGGTCAGCTCGCCCAGCTGGTCGGCGTTCGCGGAATCCAGCGACACGTAGTCGCACGCGGCCGGCCCCGGGGCCCCGGCGGTGACGCCGAGCCAGTTGAGGAAGCGGCCGAGCGCGGCGTCCGGTTCGGGGACGGCGGCGGTGTCGCCGTGGCCGATGCCCTGGCCGGCGAGCGCCGCGTGGACCGCGGCGGTACGGCTGTTGACGAGCACGGCCCGTGCGCGTCCGGTCTGCTTGGTCAGCAGTCGTTCCAGTCCGGGCAGTTCCCGGTCGCTCTTCTCGATGCTCATGACCACGCCAGTGGTGAGGACGCGGGCGAGCACCGTAGCGGTGTCGAACAGTTCCATGGGTTTCTCCGTGTCACACGGCCGAGGCCGTGAGGGTCTCCGCGACGTAGGCGGCGAGGTGGCCGGCCACGTTCACTCCGTGCTGGGCGGAGGAACGGGCGAATTCGGGATTGGCGTTCACTTCGAGCACGAGCAGCCCGCCCGTGGACCGGTCCTCGACCAGGTCCACCCCGTAGAAGCCGGGGCCGAGGGCGTCGACGACCTGGCCGCAGAGCTTCTCCATCTCCACGGTGACCTCGACGCGACGGACCTCGGCGCCCAGGTGGGTGTTGGTGCGCCAGTCGTCCGACACCCGCTGGATGGCCACCACCGGGGTCCGCCCGACGACCACCACCCGCAGATCGTGGCCGGGCTTGTCGATGTACTCCTGCACGACGACGGGGAACTGCTTTCCCATGGCGTCGGTGGACTCGCGGCCCGCGGCCCACGCCTCCACGCAGTCGAGGTGGGTCATCTTGCTGACACCCCGCCCCCAGGAACCGCTGACCGGCTTGACCACGGCGGGCATGCCCATGTCGGCGACGGTCTTGCGGACCTGGTCGAGGCTGAAGGCGTGCCGGGTGTCGGGGTGCGGAATTCCGTGCTGCGCGAAGAGCAGCGACTGCAGTCCCTTGTCGTTGCACGTCTCGATCGTCGCCGCGCGGTTGAGAGTGGGGACTCCGGCGTGTTCCAGGCGGCGGGAGACGCTGATCGCGTCCCGGTGGGAAAGGTTTCTGATCAGGGCGAGAGCGGGCGGGCCGGGGTGGCCCGCCACGATCTCGGCCAGATCCTCCATGAGCAGCGGTCGCGCCGTCAGACCCTGGTCACGCAGTGCGCCGAGGAGCAGCTTCTCCTCCGGGCGCAGCATCGTGACCGAGAGCAGGACCTGGTCGGAGGTCGTCACTCGCCCCAGTCCTCTTCCACCTCGGGGGCGAGGTCCAGGCGTATGCCCGTCGCGGACTTCTCGACGACCTCGTGCTCCTGGCCGCAGGCCCCGCACTCGGTGATCTCACCCTTTTCCCAGTCGTCGCGCACCTCGAATTCGGTGTCGCATACGAGACAGCTGGCGACAGTGGTCGCAAGTGCCATTTCCCTGACTCCCTTGTGTCGAATTGCTTCGCAGGAATTGCCGGCGTCGTGGATTGCGCAGGAATTTCGTTCCGAGCGCATTCCGGGGCCGCCGCCTCCGGCACCGGTGGATGCCTCGCGATGCTTGGTAGAGCGCCACTTCCGGTGGCTGCGAGAAGCCTGCCGGGCGGCGATACCGCTCACCTACCGGTCCGATACCGCTCGCTGCGGCAGCCGCCCGAAGCTGTCGCTGTGGGTGTTTGGCCTGGTATCTTCCAGTCAGCACAAGGGGGGTGCACAGTGACGGGCGCGGAAAACCGCGGGCTGCGGTTCAACGTTCTTGGATCTCTGGAATGCCTGGCTGACGGGCATCGGATCAAGCTCGGCGGGCCGCTTCAGGAGCGCATTCTGACGTACCTGCTCCTGGAGTCCGGACGGACGGTGTCCATCGAGCGCCTCATCGAGACGGCTTGGGGAGAATCCGCACCCGATACCGCCAAGCAGCAGGTGCGCAAAGCCGTTGCCGACCTCCGGCGGCGCATCCCCGGGGGACCGGCGCTGATCGTGACCGAGGACGCCGGCTACCGGGTGTCCGTGCAGCCGCTCCAGGTCGACCTGCACCTCTTCTCGCACCATGTCCAGCGGGCCGCTTCCGACCGCTCGGAGGGCGAACTCGGCGCGGCGGCAGGGGAGTTGCGGCAGGCCCTGGCGAGGTGGCGTGGCCCGGTGCTGAATGGGACGGGCGGACCGGTCCTCGACGCGGCGTCCACCGTGCTGGAGGAACGGCGCCTGGCCGCGGTGGAGGAGCTCTTCGCGCTCAGACTCCAGCTGGGCGAGGACAGCGACCTCGTCAGCGAGTTACGCGAGTACGTCGCCGCCTACCCGCTGCGCGAGGGCCTGCGCGGCCAGCTGATGCTCGCCCTGTACCGCACCGGACGGCAGGCCGAGGCCCTCCACGAATACGCTGCCGTAAGGGACTTACTGGCGGACGAGCTCGGGATCAGTCCCTGCTCGGACCTGGCCGGCCTGTTCGAGAAGATTCTCCGGGCCAGCCCCGAACTGGACACGCCCTCACCGGCGCCCGCGGCTCCTGCCCTCCGGCCGTCCGAGGGGGCGTGGGCCACCGAGAGCGCCCCGTGCACCCTGCCGTACGAACTACCGGACTTCACCGGACGTCACCTGGAGCTCACGGCCCTGCTCGACCGGGGACAGGCGGGCCAGGGGGTGCGGATCGTCGCCGTCGACGGGATGGGCGGCGCGGGCAAGACCACCCTCATCGTGCGTGCGGCCCACCGCCTGGCCGCCGCGTATCCGGACGGGCAGCTCTACATCGACCTGCGCGGCTTCACCCCGGGGGAACATCCCCTGGTACCCGAGGAGGCGACGCGCATCCTGCTGCGCGCCCTCGGAACACCCGCCGGTGCCGTCCCCGACGACACCGAGAGCCGATTCGCCATGTGGCAGGCCGCCTCGGCCTCGCGGAGACTGCTCCTCGTCCTCGACAACGCGGCCGAAGCCGCCCAGATACGCCCGCTGCTGCCCGTCACGTCCGAGTGCCTGGTCCTCGTGGCCAGCCGCTGCCGCCTGCTCGACCTCGACGGGGCCCACTGGATATCGGTGGGTACCCTGCCGCCGCAGGACAGCGCGGCGCTGCTCACCCGGACGCTGGGCGAGGAACGCGTGGCCGCCGACCCCGAAGCCGCCAAGTCACTGGCCACCCTCTGCGGGCATCTGCCGCTCGCCCTGCGCATCGCCACGGCCAGGCTCCACAACCGCCCCCGCTGGACGCTGCAGTACTTCGTCGACCGGCTCCGCGAGGAGGACGCCCTGCTCACGGAGCTGCGTTCCACCGAGCGCAGCGTCGCCACGACCATCCAGCTCTCCTACGAGGCCCTGGGCGAGGAGCACCGCCGGGCGTTCATGCTCCTCGGAGTGCACCCCGGGCCGAACTTCGACCCTCACGCGGCCGCGGCCCTCACGGACATGACGCCCAAGGACGCGGAGCAGATGCTGGAGGACCTGCTCGACTCGCAGCTGCTGCAGCAGCACGAGGCGGGGCGGTACTCCTTCCACGACCTCATCCGCAGCTTCGCCCGCAGCCTCTGGGACGACTCCGTGCGGCACGAGAAGGACACCGCGGTCGGCCGGCTGATGAACTACTACCTGGGCGCCACCAATGAGGCGTGCCGGATTCTGTTTCCCGGCCTGCGCCAGTACGCGTCCGCTCCGACCGGCAGCGCGCCGGGGCTGCCCGCGCTGCGCACCGCACAGACCGCCCGCCGGTGGTACGAGCGGGAGAGCAGGGCCCTTCAGGCCACCGTCCGGCTGGGGCAGCGGCACGACTTCCACCGGCTGGCCAGCTACCTGGCCAGGAACACGGTGCTCCACCTGCACGCGCAGGGGGCCATCCGGGACTTCCGGGAGCTGGCGGAGGTCGCGGTGGCCGCGGCCCGCCGGGCGGCCGACACCCAGGCCCTGTGCCTGAGCCTGGCCAACCTGGCCTCGGCCCATCAGATACTCGGCGAGTTCCGGCTGGCGGCGGAGGCGGCGGAGGAGGGTCTGCGGGTGGCCCGGTCGCACGGGGACCCCGTCAGTGAGGCGGCCTTCCTGGACCTGCTCGGCTGGGCACGCATCGTGCTGGGCGGCCTTTCCGAGGGGTACGACCTCCTGCTGCAGGGCATCGGGCTGCACCGCGAGTTCGGAACCCCCAGACGGGAGTCCATCGCCCTGTGCAATCTCAGCACCCTGCACCTGTGGCACGGCCGGACCACGGAAGCGGTCTCCGCCGCCGAACGGGCCGTCATGCTGTGCCGGGAGGTCGGGGAGCAGGAGCACGAGGTGGCCGCCCTCAACGACCTGGTCATCGCGCACCTGGGCGGAGGCGACGACGCGGCGGCACAGCGGTACCTCGACCGGGCCCTGGCGCTCGGCGAGGAGTCCGCGATGCCCAGGAACCGGGCCATGTCCCTGGCGCTGCGGGCCGTTCTCCACCAGCGGAGCGGACAGAGCGACGAGGTGATGACGTACCTCGATCAGGCACTCGCGCTCGTCGGCCCGCTGGGCACGGTGACCTGGCAGTGCGAGGTCGAGAACATCGCGGGACTGGTCCACCAGCGCGGAGGGGACCACGAGAAGGCGCTCGGCCTGCACCGGAGTGCCCATCAGAGGGCACTGAGCATCGGCTACCGCATGGGCATGGCGTACGGACTGCACGGCATGGCGAAGGCCGAGAAGTCGCTGGGACGGCACGAGGTCTCCCGGGAGCACCTGCGCAGCGCCGAGGAACTCTTCGCCGCCATGAACATCCCCCGGGCCGCCCTGCGCTCGCCCGACCGTGCGCCTGTGTGCTGCACGCTCGGCTCCTTCTGCTGCAGCACACAGGCGTAGGGCACGGACCGGCCGGCCGGCCCGGCCCCTCACTGGTGGCCGGAGCCCGGCCCCTCATTGGTGGCCAGAATCTGCACACCCTTCCCGGCCCCGTCGGCCTCGGAGTGGTGCACCACCGCTCCGGTCCCGAAGACGACGGCCAGGGCGACCATCCCGATCAGGCCGGCCAGCTTTGTACGCATGTTTCCCCCTTGATGTGCATGATCCCCTCGAACGGAACAGATCGTCGCGGAACAACAGTCCGTTTCTGTTCCGTCCGGATACCGCCGCCACCGGAGCTACCCGGAGGACGCGGTACCGGTCACGCCCATCTCGCGCGCCAGGGCCACCGTCAGGGCACGGAAGACGCGCACTTCCGGGTGGGGATCGGTGGTGCGGGTGGCCAGCACGCTGTGCGCACGAGGGGCGTCCAGTACCGGTACGTACCGGGTGCCGGGCCAGGGGTAGTAGCGCGCGAAGGAGGCGAGTCCGGAGCCGGCGCCACGGCCCGCCGCCACGCTGGTGAGGATGTCCTGAGGGGTGAGGGCGCAGTCGGGTGCGCGGTGTCCGCCGGACTCGAAGTACAGGTAGTCGGTGAAGTCGCGCGGCGTGTGCCGGGGCAGCTGCAGGTAGGGCAGGTCGATGACGTCGGCCAGGTGGACACCGGTCCCGGCGGCGTCCGCGAGGTGGGAACGGGCCGGGACCGCCACGATCCGCTGTTCGGAGGTGAGGATGTCCACCGCCAGGCCCTCGGCTTCGAAGGCGGGGCGGACGAAGGCCACGTCCACGCGGTCCTCACGCAGCGCACTGAGGTGTTCGGTGAAGTTCAACTGGACGAGTTCCAGCGGCACTTCGGGGCGGGCGCGGCGGAAGGCGTTGACGGCGGCCGGGGTGACCTCGGCCGAGCCGTGACCCATGATGCCCACCCGGAGGACGCGGTCGGCCGCCGGCGGAGCGAGGGCGGCCCCGGTCACGTCCTCGACGGCCGCGTTTGCCGCGGCGAGCAGGGCGCGGGCGTGGGAGGCCAGCCGGCGTCCGGCGGCGGTCGGGACGACGGGGCGGTTGCCGCGGTCCAGCAGCCGGGTGCCGAACTCCCGCTCCAGCTGCTGTACATGCAGGGTGACGGCGGCCGGCGACAGGAAGAGCCGGGCGGCCGCCCGTCCGTAGTGCTCCTCCTCGACCACCGCCAGAAAGGAGGACAGCTTCCGCAGATCCATACGGGCCACGGTACGACCGCGCTGCGCCTGGTCACGAGGGCGTTCAGGATTCCTGAACGGGGGCGGCGCCGGGACCCGCCCGGCCCGTACAACGGTCGGCATGAGCAAGCACACCGCCCCGGCCACCCCGCCCGCAGCGTTCACCCCCACTCCGCCGACGGGCTCGGGCACACCCGCGCCCGCACGCCGGTACTGGCTGAGCGCGGGGTGGGTGATGACGGCCTCCGGCTGGAGCGCCAACCAGTTCTCCGCACTGCTGGGTTCCTACCGCAGCGAACTGGGCCTGACCACGGCCACCACCACCGCTCTGTTCGGCATCTACGTGCTGGGACTCCTCCCCGGCCTGCTGCTGGGCGGCCCCCTCGCCGACCGGCGGGGCCGCCGCCCCCTCGTTCTTCTCGCGCTGGGCACCTCGGCTCTGGCCACCTGTCTGCTGATGCTCGGCCCCGCCGCCTCCGCCTTCCTGTGGCCCGGACGCTTCCTCACCGGGATCGGTGCGGGTGCCCTGCTGTCGGCGGGCGGCGCGTGGATCAAGGAGCTGTCCTCGGCCCCGTACGGCACCGCCCCCAACCCGGGGGTGGCGGCCCGCCGTTCCGGCCTGTTCCTGTCCGCCGGCTTCGCGACCGGCGGCCCGGCCGCTTCCCTCATCGCCCAGTGGGCGCCGTACCCTCTGGTCACCGCCTATGTCCCGCACCTGGTCCTCTCCGCCGCCGCCGCGCTCTGCGCGGCCCGCGCCCCGGAGACCTCACCGGCTCACCCCCGCAGGGGCTCGGCGGCTCCCGCGCCCGGCGCGCAGCGCGAACAGCGTGCCGCGGCGGCCGAGTTCCGCAGGCTGGTCGCCCCCGTGGCGCCGTGGGTGTTCATCGCCCCGGCGGTGGCCTTCGCCACGCTGCCCGGTCTGGTCGACGCCGACCTGGCGGGCCTGCAGACCGTCTACGCCGGTGTGATCACCGCCGTCACCCCTGGCGCCGGCATCCTGGTGGCGCCCTTCGCACGCGCGCTGGCCGCCCGGCACCGCATCGCCACCGGCGTCATCGGACTGGCCGCCGTCGCCCTCGGGATGCTGATCGCCGCGCTCGCCGCGGCGCAGGCCCGGCCCCTGGTCGCCCTGCTCGCGTCGACGGTGCTCGGCGCGGGCTACGGCCTGTGTGTCGCCTACGGCCTCACCGAGGTCGCCGCCCTCGCGCCCACACACCGGCTGGCGCGGCTGACCTCCTCCTTCTGGGCGCTGGCATACCTGGGCTTCCTCGCCCCCTACGTGATCACCCTGTGCACCGGGCTCTTCGCACCGCCCACGCTCCTCATCGGCGCCGCCGTGCTCGCCGTCCTCACGCTCGTGGTCATCGCCTACCGCGGCACCCGTCAGGCGCAGGGGGGCTGATCCGAACCTGCCGCGGGCGCCATGGCCTCCGGCGCTAGCCGCGCCACGTCGCGGTGTAGTTGTCGATCTCGGCGGTCAGCCGGGCCTTGGCGGCGTTGTCCATGAAGGACGCGGCGACGGCGTTCCTGGCGAGGCCGGCCAGGCCGTCGGTGTCCAGCCCCAGCAGCCGGGCGGCGACGGCGTACTCGGTGTTGAGGTCCGTGCCGAACATCGGCGGGTCGTCGCTGTTGATGGTGACCGGCACGCCCGCCGCGACCATCTCCTTGAGCGGGTGCTCCTCCAGGGTGCGCACCGCGCGGGTGGCGATGTTGGAGGTGGGGCAGACCTCCAGCGGGATGCGGTGCTCGGCGAGATGGGCCAGCAGCCGGGGGTCCTGGGTGGCGCTGGTGCCATGGCCGATGCGCTCGGCGCCCAGGTCGTTGAGGGCGTCCCAGATCGTGCCGGGGCCGGTGGTCTCCCCGGCGTGCGGGACGGAGTGCAGACCGGCCGCGCGGGCGCGGTCGAAGTACGGCTTGAACTGCGGGCGCGGCACCCCGATCTCCGGGCCGCCCAGACCGAACGAGACCAGGCCCTCGGGCTGCAGGTCACAGGCGATCCTGGCGGTCTCCTCCGCGGCCTCCAGCCCCGCCTCACCGGGGATGTCGAAGCACCAGCGCAGCACCACGCCCAGCTCCGCCTCCGCCGCCTTGCGGGCGTCCTCGATGGCCTCGACGAACGCGCCGTCGGGGATACCGCGGCGGGTCGAGCTGAACGGGGTGAGGGTCAGCTCGGCGTAGCGGATCTGCTGCCGTGCCATGTCCCGGGCGACCTCGTACGTCAGCAGCCGGACGTCCTCGGCATCGCGGATCAGGTCCACGACGGAGAGATAGACCTCGATGAAGTGCGCGAAGTCGCGGAAGGTGAAGTAGTCGGCCAGCGCCTCGGGGTCGGTGGGGACGGCGGAGTCGGGGTGCCGCGCCGCCAGCTCGGAGACGATACGGGGCGAGGCCGATCCGACGTGGTGGACGTGCAGCTCCGCCTTGGGCAGGCCCGCGATGAAGGCATCGAGATCGGACAACGGTTCCTCCTGGTCAAAGGGGCGCACGGTGCGCGGAACGGCCCAGCCATGCTATGCGGCGCCGGGAGGGCGGTGGGGGCGTGGGGGCGCGGGACCGGACCGGGGCTAACGCAGCGGCTCCGCACCGCCCGCCTCCCGCAGCCGCTGCCGGGCCGCCATCAGCGCGAAGCCCAGCAGGTTCAGACCCCGCCAGCGCGCCGGATCGCCGGCCCGCTCGTCGTCGGCCGCGAGGCCGATGCCCCATATCCGGTCCAGCGGGCTGGCCTCGACCAGCACCCGGGAGCCCGTGCCGAGCAGGTACTCCCGCAGCGCGGGGTCCTGGCCGAACTTCTGGACGCTGCCCTCGACGACCAGGCCGAAGCGGTGCCGCCGCCAGGTCTCCTCGTCGAAGCCGCGCACCCGGCGCCCGGCGTCCTTGGCCTGCTTGGGGTGGCCCGCCGCGAGCGCCTGCCGCTCCGCCTCCGCATCGTCGAACAGCCGGGCCTTGCCGGCCATCATCCAGTGCTCGGCGGTGGCGTACCGGACCCCGTCGACCGTGAAGGGGGCGGGCCACCACTGGCTGAAACAGCTCGCGCCGAGGCTGCCGTCCCGCCGTGGGCCGTGGCCCCAGAAGTGGACGTACTTGGCGCGCTTCCCGGCGGCCGCCGCCCGCCGCAGCTCCTCGACCGAGCGCGGACCGTCCGCGGCGCCTTCGGCCGCGTCCCCCGTGGTGATCCCCGTGCTGTCGTGCATCATGCCGGGATTCTGTCAGCGGGCACTGACAACGTGTCGGGGCTCCTGCGGAGGAAAACGCGTAATCCGTCGCGTAACCAAAAGGCAACAACGGAATCCCTTGTTGAGGCTCTGCTCCTCTGCCAAGATCAGCCATCGATTCCGGAAATAGCTACGCCCGACAGAGCCGCCGAGCGGCCCCGGCGCCCCGGCGGAGGAGAGCACCATGGATCACCGATTCGATGTCACCGAGCGGTTCGCCGAGGGCGCGCAATTCATCGCGGGGAGTCTCCGCTCCGGCAGCTCCGGCCGTACCCAGGACGTCGTGGACCCGGCGACCGGCGCGACCGTGTACTCCTACGAACTCGCGGGGACCGCGGACGTCGACGCGGCCGTGGAGGCCGCCCGGCAGGCGTTCCCCGAGTGGGGCGGCGCCACCCCGGGGGAGCGCTCCGACACCCTGCACCGCTTCGCCGCCGCGCTCACCGAGGACGCCGCCGACCTCGCCCACGCGGAATCGCTGAACTGCGGAAAGCCGATCAAGCTCAGCGAGGAGTTCGACGTACCGGGCTCGATCGACAACGCCGCCTTCTTCGCGGGCGCCGCCCGCCACCTGGAGGGCAAGGCGGCCGGGGAGTACAGCGCCGACCACACCTCCGTCATCCGCCGCGAGCCGATCGGCGTGGTCGGCTCCATCGCGCCGTGGAACTACCCGCTGCAGATGGCCGCCTGGAAGGTGCTGCCGGCCATCGCCGCGGGCAACACCATTGTCCTCAAGCCGGCCGAGATCACCCCGTTCACCTCGCTGCTGTTCGCCCAGGCCGCCCAGCGCGCCGGCCTGCCCGACGGAGTGCTGAACATCGTCTCCGGGGCGGGCCGGGACGCCGGTGAGCGCCTGGTCGGCCACCCCGCCGTCGCGATGACCTCCTTCACCGGCTCGACCGCGGTCGGCAAGCGGGTCGCCGAGATCGCCACCGGCACGGTCAAGCGGCTGCACCTCGAACTCGGCGGCAAGGCTCCGTTCGTGGTCTTCGACGACGCCGACCTGGAGGCCGCCGTCCACGGCGCGGTCGCCGGCTCGCTGATCAACACCGGCCAGGACTGCACCGCCGCCACCCGCGCCTACGTCCAGCGTCCGCTCTACGACGCGTTCGTCAGCGGCGTCGCCGACCTGATGGCGACCGTACGGCTCGGCGACCCCTTCGACCCGTCCACCGACCTGGGCCCGCTGATCTCGCACACCCAGCGCGACCGGGTGGCCGGCTTCGTCGACCGGGCGCGCGGTTACGCCACGGTGGTCACGGGCGGCGAGGCGCCCGGCGGCGAGCTGGCCAAGGGTGCCTACTACCGGCCGACGCTGATCGCCGGCGCCGCGCAGGACAGCGAGATCGTGCAGTCCGAGATCTTCGGCCCGGTGCTGGTCGTGCTGCCCTTCGACAGCGACGACGAGGGCATCGCGCTGGCCAACGACACCCCCTACGGGCTGGCCGCCTCCGCCTGGAGCCGGGACGTCTACCGCACCGGCCGCGCCACCCGTGAGATCAACGCGGGCTGTGTCTGGGTCAACGACCACATCCCGATCCTCAGCGAGATGCCGCACGGCGGAGCCAAGGCGTCCGGCTTCGGCAAGGACATGTCGGCCTACTCCTTCGAGGAGTACACCCAGGTCAAGCACGTCATGTACGACAACACCGGCGTCGCCCGCAAGGACTGGCACCGCACGATCTTCGGGGACCGCCCCTGAGGGACGCCCCGCCGGCACCACCGAGCCCCCCACCGGCCCCACCCGCGGGCCCCCACCCCGCGGCCGGGCCGCGCGGCATCGTCACCACCGGCCGAGCGCCGGGCTCACCCCCTGAAAGGGCACCGCGCATGGAGCACCACGAGCAGCCCGAACCCCTGTCCCCGGTCGAACTCGCCGCCGTGCGCCGCAGCCTGACCGACGGCCGGCTCGCCATGACCCGCCGCTCCCTGCTGCGCGCGGGCGCCGCCACCGCGGCCGCGGTCGGCGGCCTCGGTTCCCTCGCGGCCTGCGGCATCCCGCCCGCCGGCCGTACGGACGCCGGCCGGTCCACGGACCACTCCAGGGCGGAGAAGCGGATCAACTTCTCCAACTGGACCGAGTACATGGACGTCAGCGACGACGGCAAGCACCGGCCCACCCTGGAGCGCTTCACCGAACGCACCGGCATCGCGGTCAAATACACCGAGGACATCAACGACAACGACGAGTTCTTCGGCAAGATCCAGGCGCAGTTGGCGGCCGGCCAGGACACCGGCCGCGACCTGATCGTGCTCACCGACTGGATGTGCGCACGGATGATCTCCCTCGGCTGGATCGAGTCGCTGGACCCGGCCAACCTGCCGCACGCCTACACCCACCTCTCGCCGCAGTTCCGCAACCCCGCCTGGGACCCCGGCCGCGCGCACTCCTACCCCTGGCAGGGCATCCCGGCGATCATCGCGTACAACAAGAAGGCCACCGGCGGCCGCACGGTCGACTCGGTCAGCCAGCTGCTGGAGGACCCGAAGCTCAAGGGCCGGGTCGGCTTCCTCTCCGAGATGCGCGACAGCGTCGGACTGACCCTTCTGGACATGGGCAAGAAGCCCGAGGACGTCACCGCCGACGACTACGACGCGGCGATAGCCCGCCTCCAGAAGGGCGTGGACGCCAAGCAGATCCGCCGCTTCACCGGCAACGACTACACCACCGACCTGGACAAGGGCGACCTCGCCGCCTGTGTGGCCTGGGCGGGCGACGTCGTCCAGCTCCAGAACGACAACCCGGACATCGCCTTCGCCGTCCCCAAGGCCGGCTACATGACCTCCAGCGACAACTTGATGGTCCCGAACAAGGCGCGTCACAAGCAGAACGCCGAACGGCTCATCGACTACTTCTACGAGCCGAAGGTGGCGGCGAAGATCGCGGCGTACATCAACTACGTCTGCCCCGTGGAGGGCGTACGCGAGGAACTCGCCAAGATCGACAAGAAGGCGGCCGACAACCCGCTGATCATCCCCGACAAGGAGATGGCCGAGAGGTCCCACTCCTTCCGCGCGCTGTCCGCCAAGGAGAACAAGGCGTTCACCCAGAAGTTCTCCGACCTCACCGGCGCCTGAACCCCACGCCCCGGGCCCGCCCGAGCCGCTTCGCCCTCCGACCCACGGGACGACCGACATGACCCACACCGCGACCCCCCAGAGCAGCGGCGGCGACGTCCGCCTCCAAGGGATCAGCAAGACCTACGGTTCCTTCACCGCCGTCCATCCGCTCGACCTGACGGTCCCCGCGGGCTCCTTCTTCGCGCTCCTGGGCGCCTCGGGCTGCGGCAAGACCACCACCCTGCGCATGATCGCCGGGCTGGAGGAGCCCACCACCGGCACCGTCGAGCTGTCCGGCCGGGACGTCACCGTGCTGCCGCCCTACAAGCGCCAGGTCAACACCGTCTTCCAGAACTACGCGCTCTTCCCGCACCTGGACATCTACGAGAACGTCGCCTTCGGCCTGCGCCGCCGCGGCATCAAGTCCGTCAAGAAGCAGGTCGAGGAGATGCTCGACCTGGTCCAGCTCGGGCCGATGGCGCGCCGCAAGCCGCAGCAGCTCTCCGGCGGCCAGCAGCAGCGCGTCGCGGTCGCCCGCGCGCTGATCAACCACCCCCAGGTACTGCTGCTCGACGAGCCGCTCGGCGCCCTCGACCTCAAGCTGCGCCGCCAGATGCAGCTGGAGCTCAAGCGCATCCAGACCGAGGTCGGCATCACCTTCGTCCATGTCACCCACGACCAGGAGGAGGCCATGACGATGGCCGACACCGTGGCCGTGATGAACGGCGGCCGGGTCGAACAGCTCGGCGCCCCCGCCGACCTCTACGAGAACCCCGCCACCACCTTCGTCGCCAACTTCCTGGGCACCTCCAACCTCATCGAGGCCGAGGTCGTCGAGACCGGCGGCGAGGAACTCCTGCTCAAGGCCGTGGACACGACGCTGCGGCTGCCCGCCGCCCGATGTCGCGCCGCGGCCCGCAAGGGCGAGAAGGTGCTGGCCGGCATACGGCCCGAGAAGGTCTCCCTGACGCACGGCGACGACGCCGACGCGGTCGCCGACGGCCGCAACCGGCTGTCCGGCCGCATCAAGGACGCCGGCTTCATCGGCGTCTCCACCCAGTACGTCGTCGAGGTGCCCGGCCTGGGCGAACTCGCCGTCTACGAGCAGAACGTCGAGCGCGACGGGCGCCTGGTACCCGGCGCCGACATCGTCCTGCACTGGAGCCCGGCGCACACCTTCGGACTGGACGCCGCCCAGGACATCCAGGCCGGCGCGGACCTCGACGAGGAGGCCGCGTGACCACCACCGAGACGCCCGCACCACCGGACGGAGCGGCCGGGACGGCCCCCCTGGAAGTGCGCAAGACCCCCGCCCGCAAACGGCTCGTCCCCTACTGGCTGCTGCTGCCCGGCATCCTCTGGCTCATCGTCTTCTTCGCCGCCCCGCTCGTCTACCAGGCGTCGACCTCGGTCCAGACCGGCTCCCTCGAAGAGGGCTTCAAGGTCACCTGGCACTTCGCGACCTACTGGGACGCGCTCGGCGAGTACTGGCCGCAGTTCGTCCGCTCCGTCGCCTACGCCGCCACCGCCACCGTGCTCTGCCTGCTCCTGGGCTACCCGCTGGCCTACCTGATCGCCTTCAAGGCCGGCCGCTGGCGCAATCTGGTGATGATCCTGGTCATCGCCCCGTTCTTCACCAGCTTCCTGATCCGCACGCTCGCCTGGAAGACGATCCTCGCCGACGGCGGACCGGTCGTCGGCCTGCTGAACTCGCTGCACGTCCTGGACGTCACCAGCTGGCTGGGGCTCACCGAGGGACAACGGGTGCTGGCCACCCCGCTCGCCGTGGTCTGCGGACTGACCTACAACTTCCTGCCGTTCATGGTGCTGCCGCTCTACACCTCGCTGGAGCGCATCGACCCGCGCCTCCACGAGGCCGCCGGCGACCTCTACGCCCGCCCGGCCACCACCTTCCGCCGGGTGACCTTCCCGCTGTCCATGCCCGGAGTCGTCGCCGGCACCCTGCTCACCTTCATCCCGGCCGCCGGTGACTACATCAACGCCGAACTGCTGGGCTCCACCGACCAGAAGATGATCGGCAACGTCATCCAGTCGCAGTTCCTGCGGGTACTGGACTACCCGACCGCCGCCGCCCTGTCCTTCATCCTCATGGCGGCCATCCTCGCCATGGTCACCCTCTACATCCGCAAGTCCGGGACGGAGGACCTGGTCTGATGGCCGTCCACGAGACCACCGAAGCCACCGCGGCCCGCACCCCGAACCGGGCCCTGCGCTGGCTGCGCCGCAACCTCGTCACCCTCGCCGGCCTGTGCACGCTGGGCTATCTGATCCTGCCCAACCTCGTGGTGCTGGTCTTCTCCTTCAACAAGCCCAACGGCCGCTTCAACTACCAGTGGCAGCGCTTCTCCACGGACGCCTGGCGCGATCCGTGCGGCGTCGCCGACCTGTGCGGCTCGCTGGGCCTGAGCCTCCAGCTCGCGCTGTGGGCCACCGTCGGCGCGACCGCCCTGGGCACCATGATCGCCTTCGCGCTGGCCCGCTACCGCTTCCGCGCCCGCGCCGGCGTCAACACCCTGATCTTCCTGCCGATGGCGATGCCCGAGGTCGTCATGGCCGCCTCGCTGGCGACCCTCTTCCTCAACATGGGCATCCAGTTCGGCTTCTGGACGATCCTCATCGCGCACATCATGTTCTGCCTGAGTTTCGTCGTCACCGCCGTCAAGGCCCGGGTGATGAGCATGGACCCGCGCCTGGAACAGGCCGCCCAGGACCTCTACGCCTCACCCCTCCAGACCTTCCTGCGGGTGACGCTGCCGATCGCCGCCCCCGGCATCGCGTCCGGTGCGCTGCTGTCCTTCGCCCTGTCCTTCGACGACTTCATCATCACCAACTTCAACGCCGGCTCCACCGTGACCTTCCCCATGTTCGTCTGGGGCTCGGCGCAGCGCGGCACGCCCGTTCAGATCAACGTCATCGGCACGGCGATGTTCCTGGTCGCCGTGTTGTGTGTAGTCGTCGGCCAGCTGGCCGGGGCCCGCAAAAGGAGCAAGAGGAGCTGAGAACCATGGCACGAGCTGCCATGACCCCGTCCGCCGCGCACGCGCTCGCGGACGCCGAACCCACCCCCTTCTGGCTGGCCGACCCGGACCGGCCGGCCGCCCGGCCCGCCCTCGTCGGCGACGAGACCTGCGATCTGCTGGTCGTCGGCGGCGGCTACTCGGGCCTGTGGACCGCGCTGATCGCCAAGGAGCGTGACCCCGAGCGCGATGTCGTCCTCGTCGAGGGCGCCGAGATCGGCTGGGCCGCCTCCGGACGCAACGGCGGCTTCTGCGCCGCCTCCCTCACCCACGGCCTCGGCAACGGCCTGGCCCGCTGGCCCGGCGAACTCGCCACCCTCGAACAGCTCGGCATCCGCAACCTCGACGCCATCGAGGAGGCCGTGGCCCGCTACGGCATCGACTGCGCCTTCGAGCGCACCGGCGAGATCGACATCGCCACCGAGCCCCACCAGATCGCCGAACTCAAGGAGTTCGCCGAGGACGCCGCCGGAATCGGCCTGGACCGGCACACCTTCCTCGACGAGGACGCGCTGCGCGCCGAGGTCGACTCGCCGACCTTCCGTGCCGGACTGTGGGACCGCGACGGCGTCGCCATGCTCAACCCGGCCCGGCTCGCCTGGGGCCTGAAGCAGGCCTGCCTCGACCTCGGCGTCCGCGTCTACGAGCGCACCCCGGCCACCGACCTGGCCTCCGACGGCGCGGGCACGGCCGTCCGCACCCCCTACGGCCGGGTCTTCGCCCGCCATGTCGCGCTCGGCACCAACGCCTTCCCGTCCCTGGTCAAGCGGGTCCGCCCGTACATCGTCCCGGTCTACGACCACGCCCTGATGACCGAGCCGCTCTCGGAGGAGCAGCTCGCCGCCATCGGCTGGAAGAACCGCCAGGGCCTCTCGGACTCCAACAACCACTTCCACTACTTCCGCATCACCGCCGACAACCGCATCCTGTGGGGCGGCTACGACATCGTCTACCGCTACGGCGGCGGCGTCCGGGCCGAGTACGACCACCACCCGGCCACCTACGAGAAGCTCGCCCGGCACTTCTTCCGCTGCTTCCCCCAGCTGGAGGGGCTGCGCTTCACCCACTCCTGGGGCGGCGCCATCGACACCTGCTCCCGCTTCTCCGCGTTCTTCGGCACCGCCCACGCCGGCCGGGTCGCCTACGCCGCCGGCTACACCGGCCTCGGCGTGGGGTCCACCCGCTTCGGCGCCGAGGTGATGCTCGACCTGCTGTCCGGTGAGCGCACCGAGCGCACGGAGCTGGAGATGGTCCGCAGCAAGCCGCTGCCGTTCCCGCCCGAGCCGCTGCGCTGGGCCGGCATCGGGATCACCCAGTGGTCGATGACCCGGGCCGACAGCCGCGGCGGCCGCCGCAACCTGTGGCTGAAGGCCATGGACAAGGTGGGCCTGGGCTTCGACAGCTGACGCCCCGACCGCCTGCGTCCGGCGCGACGGGGGCGGGCGGCCGCGAGCCGTCCGCCCCCGTCCGTCATCGGCCGTCCGGCGCCCGCCCGGTCCTCGTCCCCGCCCACCGGTCGCACGCCGCCCACCACACCGCGAGCAGCACCCCGGCCAGA
Organism: Streptomyces sp. NPDC048612; assembly: GCF_043199295.1. Classification (NCBI taxonomy): domain Bacteria; kingdom Bacillati; phylum Actinomycetota; class Actinomycetes; order Kitasatosporales; family Streptomycetaceae; genus Streptomyces; species Streptomyces sp. NPDC048612. The sequence continues at coordinate 16,857 of NZ_JBICVV010000022.1, read as the reverse complement.
CACCAGCTGCCGAGGACGTCCAGCGGCCAGTGATAGCCCCGGCGCACCAGACCGAGGCCGACGGCCCCGTTGAGCAGCGCCACCACGGCCACGACCACCGGCGCGAACAGCCGTCCCGCCCGCCGTCCCCTACGGAGCACCATCAGCGCGGCCACGCCGTAGGCCACCGCCGCCGTGGCGCCATGGCCCGAGGGATAGAAGCCGTCGTGCGCACCGCCCGCCATCGGCGGCGGACCCGGCCGCGCCAGCCACAGCTTCAGCGGCACGACCAGCGCCGGCACCGCCGCCATCGCCAGACCGGCGGCGAGCGGCGGCAGCCACCAGCGCACGGGCTCCTCCCCCTCGGGCACCCCACGGCTCCTGGCCCGCCACCCCTGCCACCCGGCCCACACCATCACCGCACACAACACCGGCAGCGCCACGGCCGTGTTGCCGAGGTCGGCGCAGAACTCGGCGAGCCCGGTGGGGAGATGACCGTCGGCGGCCAGCGCCCGGCCGAGCCGTTCGTCGAGGGTGCGCAGCGGACCGTGGGCCGCCACCTGCCAGGTGAGGGCGGCGAAGAGCAGCAGGCCGACGGAGCAGATCCACCACGGGGAGAAGCGCCGGGAGCCGCGCCCGGACGGGGCCACGGGGCCCGGGGAACCCGGAAAAGGGTTCGGCCGCCTCGGAACAGGGGGGGTGGTTCCGAGGCGGCCGGGCTGACCGGTGTCCCGCGCGCCCCGGGGGGTATGGGGCGGGCGGACATCCGATCGGTGAGGATTCCCGGAACCGGGGGTTCCGGAGTCGTGCGCGAGGGCACGGCCTGGTCGGAGCCGGGGAAGCGCCGACCGGGCGTCGCCCGCAGTCCCCTGCGAGCGGGGTGTTTCTCTCATCTGCAGAAACCGTACGGCACGGGGAGCGCGCCCGACAGCCGCATCACCCGGCCGCCATGGCCCCCGCACATCTTCTTCACGCCATGTCTGCAGCTACGCGCGTCCATGCGGAAATGAGGGCAGAAAGCGGGACAGAACGGAGGCGGTGGGGGAGGAGATGCGGAGGCGGCGCGACGGTCCCGGCCCGGGAAACGGGACACGGCCCGGGGCACGACATGAGCCGTGCCCCGGGCCGTGCCGGGGTTCCTCCCGCCGGACCCGCCGTGCGGAGGTGCGGAGCGCCGCTCAGAGCGAGGCGAAGGCGCCCTCGAGGATGTCCAGGCCCTCGCCCAGCAGGTCCTCGCCGATGACCAGCGGCGGCAGGAAGCGCAGCACATTGCCGTACGTACCGGTCGTCAGCACCAGCAGGCCCTCCTGGTGGCAGGCCTTGGCCAGCGCGGCGGTGGCCTCCGGGTTGGGCTCCTTGGAACCGGACTTGACCAGCTCGATCGCGATCATCGCGCCACGGCCGCGGACCTCGCCGACGATGTCGTACTTCTCGGCGATCGCGTTCAGCCGCGGCTTCATGATCTCGCCGATCCGGCGGGCCTTGGCGTTGAGGTCCTGCTCGCGCATGGTCTCGATCGAGCCCAGCGCTGCGGCACAGGCCACCGGGTTGCCGCCGTAGGTGCCGCCCAGACCGCCCGCGTGCGCCGCGTCCATGATCTCCGCGCGCCCGGTGACGGCCGCCAGCGGCAGACCGCCGGCGATGCCCTTCGCGGTCGTGATCAGGTCCGGCACGATGCCCTCGTCCTCACACGCGAACCACTGGCCCGTGCGGCAGAACCCGGACTGGATCTCGTCCGCGACGAAGACGATCCCGTTCTCCTTGGCGAAGGCGGCGATCGCCGGGAGGAAGCCCTTGGCCGGCTCGATGAAGCCGCCCTCGCCGAGCACCGGCTCGATGATGATCGCCGCGACGTTCTCCGCGCCGATCTGCTTGGTGATCTGCGAGATGGCCTGCTCAGCGGCCTCCTGCGCGCAGTTCTCCGGGCCGGTCAGCCAGCGGTAGGGGTAGGCCACCGGGACGCGGTAGACCTCGGGCGCGAACGGCCCGAAGCCCTGCTTGTACGGCATGTTCTTGGAGGTGAGCGCCATCGTCAGGTTCGTCCGGCCGTGGTAGCCGTGGTCGAAGACGACGACCGCCTGGCGCTTGGTGTGCACCCGGGCGATCTTGACGGCGTTCTCGACCGCCTCGGCGCCGGAGTTGAACAGCGCCGACTTCTTCGCGTGGTCGCCCGGCGTCAGCTCCGCCAGCTGCTCGCAGACCTCGATGTACGGCTCGTACGGCGCCACCATGGCGCAGGTGTGGGTGAAGGCCTGGAGCTGCGCGGTGGCCCGGCGGACGACCGCCTCCGCGCTGTTGCCGACCGAGGTCACCGCGATGCCCGAGCCGAAGTCGATCAGCGAGTTCCCGTCCACGTCCTCCAGGACGCCGCCGCCCGCGCGCTTCACGAACACGGGCAGCACGGCGCCGACGCCACCGGCCACCGTGGCCTGCTTACGGGCCCACAGCTCCTGCGACTTCGGGCCGGGGATCGCAGTGACGACGCGACGCTCCTGGGGGAGGGCCGGGCCTCCGGACAGTTCGGTCATGGCAGTCTCCTGGAGTGCGACGGGGGACGTACAAAGGTGTTGTTCTCGCAGGCTAGGGGCGGCCGGGCGGGTCTGGCATGTTCCGTTCGGGAGAAGTGCGCGTGTTGCGTTGTCCGCACCGGACATAGCGGCGGCCCACGGCCAGTAGATTGAACGACGGCCCGCCCGGCAACGGACGGCCACCAGCGCGGGCACGACAATGGCAACGCGGCCGGCCGCCCCGGCCGCCGCACCACCACGCAGCAGGCCACGGCTCAAGGGGGACAAGGGTCACCGGATGGACACCGAGGGCACGCACGACGCACAGCACACCGCTCCCCAGCCGTCCGGCGGAGCACACCGACCCGAACCCACCGTGCCGCGTCCCGCGGCACCTCCCGCCCCACCGGCCGCGGCACCGCGCACTCCGCCCGCAGCCCCGCCGAACGTACCGGCCATGCCGGCCGGCCCTCCGGGCACCGCGCCCGGCGGCCCCGCGGCCGCCGAACCGCCGGTGCTGAGCTGGCTGCGCACCCCGCGCCCCGCGGCCGCACCCGGCATCTGGACCTACGGCCACCGGCCCCGCGCCGCACAGGAACCCGACCGGGTCCCCGGACGGCAGCTGATCAGCGGCGCGGTGATCTCGTTTCTGTGCGGATGGCTGTTGTGGTCGCTGCTGGTCAACAGCTACCTCGGCGGTTACTGGCTCTGGCCGCTGCTGCTGCTCACGCCGGAATCCTGGCGGATGGCCGGCGGCAACCAGATGGCCTATGTCTGGGCCACCTACATCTACTACGGGCTGGTGCTTGCGCTCCTGGCCGTCGTCTTCGGCCGAATGGGACGCTGGCCGGAGCTCCTCCGCCGCTCCCTGGGGCCGCTTGTCGGTCGCTTCCGCAACCGAACCCCCGCTGCCCCCACATCCCACCCCGCCGCCGACCCCGCCCAGTGGCCCGACCTGCGGGCCCACGGTGCCTCGGATGCCGCCGACAAGCTCGCGGCCGAGGCGCGGGCCGGGCGGATGAACGACGTGGACGTGGCCAGGATCGAGCGTGCCTGGCAGTCGGTGCGGTCCGGCAAGAACTCCGTCGCCTCCTTCACCGACACCGTGCTCCGGCACGGTGCGGCCGCCTGTGCGCACCCTTCCGGGCTGCGCGATCTGACCCGCAGGGGCGCCCACCACGATCTGCTCGCCCATCAGGTCCGGATCGGCACCACCGCCGAACACCCGCGGAACCCGTATCAGCACCGCGGCGCGGGAAGCGCGCTGTCGCCCGCTGTCCTGGGCACCTCGCTGCTGGCCGTGGGCCCCGCGGGCAGCGGCAAGACCACCCGTGTCGTCCGGCCGGTCGTGGAGTCGATGTGTCTGCAGGCGCTGGCCGGACAGTGCGCGGTGATCGCCGTCGGCCCGGCCGGATCGGACCTCGGACCGGATGACGCGTTCGATGTGGTGGTCAGGGTCGGCCGCCCGGACCCGGAGTGCGATCTCGACCTGTACGGCGGCACCACCGACCCTGACGAGGCGTCCGGAATCCTCGCCGAGGCGCTGGTCGGCGACCTGGCCGAGCAGCTGCCCGGCGGTGACAGCCGGCGCGCCGCGACCGCGCTGTCCCAGCTGCTCGGCCCCTTCAGGGCCGCCCACGACCGCTTCCCCACGGTGCCCGAACTACGGGAACTGCTGGACGGCGCGCCCCGGGCGACGGCCGCCCTGCGCACCGCGCTGGAGGGCATCGGTGACCACACCCTGCTGCGCGAACTGGACGCCCGTGCCCGGCAGTCGGACCGCCCCGGTGATGTCGCCGTCCTGCTCGCCGACCGCATCGCGCTGCTCGACCGGCCCGCCTTCGCCGCCTTCTTCGACCCCACGGGAAGCACCCGCCAGGTCTCCTTGCGCTCCCTCGACCACCCCCTGCGGGTCCGCATCGAGCTGCCGGAGCGCGGGCACGCGGAGGCCTCGCGGATTCTCGCCCGGCTGGTCCTGGCGCAGTTCACCGAGTGCGCGGTGGCCCGTGGCGACCGTTCGCTGTTCGCGTGCCTCGTCATCGACGAGGCCGCGCACACCATCACGGCCGAGGCGCTGCGCGGGCTGCAACGGCTGCGCTCGGCGCATGCCGGCGCGGTCCTGACCCTGCGTTCGCTGGACGAGGTCCCCGACCCGCTGCGCGGCGCGCTGCTCGGTGCCGTCGGCTGCCGGATGGCGTTCGCGGGGGTCACGACCTGGGACGGCGCGCGGTTCGCCGAGGTGTGGGGCAAGGAGTGGGTGGAGACCCGCGATGTGACCGACCGGCAGATCATCGCGGAGAGTGCCGCGGGCAAGGCGTTCCACATGGTGCGCCAACTGGTCACCGGCAAGGCGGCCACCGCCAAAGCCGTCACCGTCCGCACCGTCGAGCGGGAGCGCTGGTCCGCCTCGGATCTGGCCAATTCGGTGCCGCCGGGGCATGCGGTGCTGTCCGTGACGTCGGTGGCGGGGGAGCACGCGCCGCCGGTGCTGGTGGATCTGCGGTCCTGAGCTGGAGGGAGGGGGCGCCCCCGGGCCTGTACGGCCGGGGGTGACGTGTGGCCCGCGGGGAGGGGCCGGAAAGTGTGGGGTCCCGGTCGATTCCGCCGTTGAGGCAGAATCGGGACTGGCCGTTCATACGTGGCGGCGTAAACAATCGGGTGTCGGGCGGCACCGGCCGGCTCGTGGCCGGTTGCCGTCCGGTCGTCCCTCGCAGTCGTCGACGTCATGAAGGTCCCATGCCGCACACCCTGGCCTCCCTGGTCCACCACACCGCGCTCAAGCTCTCCGTGCTCGCGGGCGAGGGGCGGCTGGAGGCGCCGGTGCGCTGGGCGCATGCGAGCGAGCTGATCGACCCGGTGCCGTACATGGAGGGCGGGGAGCTGCTGCTGATCACCGCGCTCAAGCTGGACGCGGAGGACGCGGAGGCGACCCGGCGGTATGTGCGGCGGGTCGCGGAGGCCGGGGTCGTCGGGCTGGGGTTCGCGGTCGGGGTCAATTACGAGGGCGTGCCGCAGGCGCTGGTCGACGCGGCCAGGGAGCAGGGGCTGCCGCTGCTCGGGGTGCCGCGCAGGACGCCGTTCATCGCGATCAGCAAGGCGGTGTCGGCGGCCGTCGCGGCGGACCAGTACCGCGCGGTGACGGCGGGGTTCGAGGCGCAGCGGGAGCTGACCCGGGCGGCGCTCGGCACCGAGGGACCGGCCGAGCTGCTGGCCCGGCTCGCGGCGCATCTGGACGGCTGGGCGGCGCTCTACGACGCGTCGGGCGCGGTGGTGGCCGCCGCCCCCGACTGGGCGGCCCGCCGCGCGGCCCGGCTGACCGACGACGTCGGGCGGCTGCGGGAGCGGCCCGCCCCCGCCAGCTCGGTCGTCAGCGACACCGACGGCGACGACCGCGTCGAGCTCCAGTCGCTGGGCACCGGGCGCCGGGCCCGCGGGGTGCTCGCGGTGGGCACCGCGGCGCCGCTGGGCACCGCCGAACGCTATGCCGTGCACTCCGCTGTCGCCCTGCTCACCCTGACCACCGAGCGGTCCCGGGCGCTGCAGGACGCCGAGCAGCGCCTGGGCGACGCGGTGCTGAAGATGCTGCTCGCGGGGGAGCCGGACCACGCGCGGGCGGTGGCCGGGCGGCTCTACGGCGGGCTGCTGGACGCCCCGTTCCGGGTGGTGGTCGCCGAGCCGGTGGCGGGCGACGAGCCGTCCTCGGGGGTGGCGTCGGGCGCCGGAGCCGTGGGGGTGCTGGACGGGCTCGCCGACGCGATGGACTCGGCGGCCGCGCGGACCGGTGAGGCGGTGCTCGCCGTCCCGGACGGCGGCCGGCTGGTCGTGCTGGTCGCGGACGGCGGGGCGGCCGCGGACGCCTGTGCCGCGTACGCCGCCGAGGCCGAGGCCCGTGCGGGCCGGCAGCCGCGGGCGCGCGGCCGGGCGGCGCGAGCGGCGGGCCACGGCGAGGGGCTCGCCGCCGGGCTGTCGGCGCCGACCGGGCCGACCGCCGCCGCGAACGCCTACCGCCAGGCCGAACAGGCGCTGTCGGTGGCCAGGCGGCGCGGCCGTGCGCTGGTCGAGCACGAGGACGTGGCGGCCGGGTCGGTGCTGCCGCTGCTCGCCGACGACGCGGTCCGCGCGTTCGCGGACGGGCTGCTGCGGGCGCTGCGCGAGCACGACGCGACCGGCCGCGGCGATCTGGTGGCCTCGCTGCGCGCCTGGCTCGCCCGGCACGGCCAGTGGGACGCGGCCGCCGCCGACCTGGGAGTGCACCGCCACACCCTGCGCTACCGGATGCGGCGGGTCGAGGAGATCCTGGGGCGCTCGCTGGACGACGCGGATGTGCGGATGGAGCTGTGGCTGGCGCTCAAGGCGACCTCGGCGCCCCAGGGGGAGTGAGAACGGCGCAGGGGGAGTGAGGGCGGCCCGCGTCCCGCGCGTTCCTCGCAGGTGACCGCCTCCGGGCGGACCGGCGCGGGCGCGTACGGGGCCCGCGCCTCCGCGCGCCCCGGGTCTGCCCCGTCCGCCCCTTCCACCGCGGAGAGACGGGCGCGGTGATTACGCCGCTTCGGACAAACGCCACGAGGGCGCCGCACCCCTACCGTGGAGCCAGAGTCAACACCGCAGAGACGCTCCCAGAGCCATGCGCACCACCCACCACGTCTGAAGGGCCGGGTTCCACTGTGCCGATCCCCACTGATGCAGCCCCCACCGCCTTCTGGCTCGCCGGCCGCGAGGCCACCGGCGAGGCCACCTTCGATGTCACCTCCCCCTGGGACGGACGTCTCGTCGGCACGGTGAGCGTCCCCACCGAGGCCCAGGTCGAGGAGGCCGTCGCCGCCTCCGTCGCCGTCCAGGACGAGCTGGCCGCGACCCCCGCCCATGTGCGCGCCGCCGCCCTGGACCATGTGCACCGCCGGCTGGTGGAGCGTACGGAGGAGATCGCCCGGCTGATCTCCGCGGAGAACGGCAAGCCCATGAAGTGGGCGCGCGGCGAGGTCGGCCGGGCCGTCTCCGTGTTCCGTTTCGCCGCCGAGGAGGCCCGCCGCTTCAACGGAGGCGAGGCGCAGCGCCTGGACACCGACGCGGGCGGCGCCGGCCGGCTCGCCCTGACCCGCCGCTTCCCGCGCGGCACGGTCCTCGGCATCGCCCCGTTCAACTTCCCGCTGAACCTCTGCGCCCACAAGATCGCCCCGGCCATCGCCGCCGGCGCCCCGATCATCCTCAAGCCGGCCCCCGCCACCCCGCTCTCCGGCCTGATCCTCGGCGAGCTGCTGGCCGAGACCGAGCTGCCGGCCGGTTCCTGGTCGGTCCTCCCGGTGCCCAACGACCGGATGCCGGCGCTGGTCCAGGACGAGCGGCTGCCAGTGGTCTCCTTCACCGGCTCCGAGAAGGTCGGCTACGCGATCCTCGACTCGGTGCCGCGCAAGCACTGCACCCTGGAGCTCGGCGGCAACGGTGCGGCCGTCGTCCTGCCGGACTACTCCTCCGAAGCGGACCTGGACTGGGCGGCGCAGCGCATCGCCACCTTCTCCAACTACCAGGGCGGCCAGTCCTGCATCTCGGTGCAGCGGGTCATCGCGGACGCCTCCGTCTACGACCGGCTGGTGCCGAAGATCGTGGCGGCCGTCGAGGCACAGGTCACCGGCGACCCGTCGGACGACGCCACCGAGGTCGGCCCGCTGGTCGACGAGAACGCCGCCAAGCGCGTCGAGTCCTGGGTGGACGAGGCCGTGGAGCGCGGCGCGAAGCTGCTCGCGGGCGGCAAGCGCGACGGCGCCTCCTACGCGCCGACCGTACTGGCGGACGTGCCCGCCGACGCCACCCTCGCCTGCGAGGAGGTCTTCGGCCCGGTGCTCACCCTCCGGAAGGTCGACGGGGAGGCGGCGGCCTTCGCGGCCGTCAACGACTCCAAGTTCGGCCTCCAGGCAGGCGTGTTCACCCACGACGTGCAGACCGCCTTCCGCGCCCACCGCGCGCTGGAGGTCGGCGGCGTGATCATCGGCGATGTGCCGTCCTACCGCGCCGACCAGATGCCCTACGGCGGCGTCAAGCAGTCCGGTGTGGGCCGCGAGGGCGTGCGCTTCGCGATGGACGACTACACCTACGAGCGGGTCATGGTCCTCACCGGACTCGCCCTGTAACCCACCGGCCCGGCCCGGACCGGTGGACAGCGACGGCCGTCCCTTGGGCCGTATCGCCGTCCGGGCCCGGCCGGCGGGCCCCCGGCGCTCTCGACGCGGCGCGCTCCGGCACCCTGTTTCCGGAGCGCGCCGCGTCCCCTGTACCCGGCGCGGTCTCCCCGCCGTGCCGGGATCTTGACCGTACGGGACGGGTCCCCTCCGCTTCCTCCTGTCTGAGAGGGAGCCGCGGCGGAACCACAGGGGGGAATCACCGCCCCGGGTACACCGTTCGCGGTAGGCCGCACCCCCCGAAGGGCGGAGGGCGGCCGGCCGGCCGGGCCCGGGGGTGGGGGGTATGTCCCGCTTGGTGTGCGATGGTCCCGGCACTCCACTGTGTCCGGTAGCTCCAGTGGTGCAACCCGTGCGGATCGGGTAACTCTCACAAGTAGCGCTGTCCAGCGGCCGACCGGCCCGCCGGCGCTGAACTCCCGACCCAGCGGCGAGGTGAGCTCCTGATGACCGCTCCATCCATCCGCAACGTTTCCGAGCGCGAAGCACGCCAGGTCGCCGAGGCGGCCCGCGAGCAGGACTGGCGCAAGCCCAGCTTCGCCAAGGAACTGTTCCTGGGGCGCTTCCGGCTCGACCTCATCCATCCGCACCCCACCCCGGCGGTCGACGACGTGCGCCGCGGCGAGAAGTTCCTCGCCACCCTGCGCGAGTTCTGCGAGAACGAGGTCGACGGCGCCCGGATCGAGCGCGAGGGGCAGATCCCGGACGAGACCGTCGACGGGCTCAAGGCGCTCGGCGCGTTCGGGATGAAGATCGACCCCAAGTACGGCGGCCTCGGCCTCACCCAGGTCTACTACAACCGGGCGCTGTCCCTGGTCGGCACCGCCAGCCCCGCCATCGGCGCGCTGCTCTCGGCGCACCAGTCGATCGGCGTACCGCAGCCGCTGAAGCTGTTCGGCACCAAGGAGCAGAAGGAGACCTTCCTGCCCCGCTGCGCCCGGACGGACATCTCGGCCTTCCTGCTGACCGAGCCGGACGTCGGCTCGGACCCGGCCCGGCTGGCGACCATGGCCGTCCCGGACGGCACGGACTACGTGCTCGACGGCGTGAAGCTGTGGACCACCAACGGGGTCGTCGCCGACCTGCTGGTGGTGATGGCGCGGGTGCCCGCGTCCGAGGGCCACAAGGGCGGCATCACGGCCTTCGTCGTCGAGGCGGACTCGCCCGGCATCACCGTCGAGCACCGCAACGCGTTCATGGGCCTGCGCGGCCTGGAGAACGGCGTCACCCGCTTCCACCAGGTACGCGTCCCGGCCGCGAACCGCGTCGGCCCCGAGGGCGCCGGCCTGAAGATCGCCCTGACCACCCTCAACACCGGCCGGTTGTCGCTGCCCGCGATGTGCGTCGGCTCCGGCAAGTGGTGCCTGAAGATCGCCCGCGAGTGGTCGGCGGCCCGTGAGCAGTGGGGCCGGCCGGTCGCCAGGCACGAGGCCGTCGGCGCCAAGATCTCCTTCATCGCCGCCACGACCTTCGCCCTCGAAGCGGTCGTCGACCTGTCCTCCCAGATGGCCGACGAGAACCGCAACGACATCCGCATCGAGGCCGCCCTCGCCAAGCTCTACGGCTCCGAGATGGGCTGGCTGATGGCCGACGAGCTGGTCCAGATCCGCGGCGGCCGCGGCTACGAGACCGCCGACTCGCTCGCCGCCCGCGGCGAACGCCCGGTCCCCACCGAGCAGATGCTGCGCGACATGCGCATCAACCGGATCTTCGAGGGCTCCACGGAGATCATGCACCTGCTGATCGCCCGTGAGGCCGTGGACGCCCACCTCTCGGTCGCCGGCGACCTCATCGACCCCGACAAGACCCTCGCCGACAAGGGCCGGGCGGCGGCGAAGGCGGGCGGCTTCTACGCCCGCTGGCTGCCCAGGCTCGTCGCCGGACCGGGCCAGCTCCCGCGTACGTACCAGGAGTTCGGGAAGCTGTCGGGCCATCTGCGCTATGTCGAGCGGACCTCCCGCAAGCTCGCCCGCTCCACCTTCTACGCGATGTCCCGCTGGCAGGGCCGGATGGAGACCAAGCAGGGCTTCCTCGGCCGGATCGTCGACATCGGCGCCGAACTCTTCGCGATGAGCGCGGCCTGTGTGCGGGCCGAGTACCTGCGGGAGACCGGTGACCACGGCCGGGAGGCGCAGCAGCTGGCCGATGTGTTCTGCCGGCAGGCCCGGGTCCGCGTCGAGGAGCTGTTCGGCCGGCTGTGGTCCAACACCGACGAACTCGACCGCAAGGTCGTCTCCGGAGTCCTCGACGGCACCTACACCTGGCTGGAGGAGGGCATCATCGACCCCAGCGGCGACGGCCCCTGGATCGCCGACGCCACTCCGGGCCCGAGCATGACCGACAACGTCCGGCGTCCCATCCGCTGAACGTCCCTCGGCCGCACGCCCAGGGCCGGTCCGCCAGCGATCCGCCGGACCGGCCCTGGGGCATGTCCCGCACGGCCCGCCGCCGCAGCATGATCCGGAAGAAGCGCCCTAGGTGTCCTGGTCCACAGGTCCACCGGCCACAATGGACCCCATGACGGACTCCCTCGCCCATCCGCACCTGCGTTTCGAGCCGGCCGCCCCGCGCCGGGACGGCCCCCGCTCCATCGTGGTCCTCGGCTCGACCGGATCGATCGGCACCCAGGCGATCGACCTCGTGCTGCGCAACCCCGACCGGTTCCGGGTGACCGCGCTCTCCGCGGCCGGCGGCCGGGTCGAGCTGCTCGCCGACCAGGCGCACCAGCTGCGGGTGGCCGCCGTCGCCGTGGCCCGCGAGGACGCGGTGCCGGCGCTGCGTACGGCGCTGGCGGACCGCTACGGCGCGGGCGAGCCGCTGCCCGAGATCCTGGCCGGCCCCGACGCGGCGACCGACCTGGCCGCGTCCCCCTGCCACACCGTCCTCAACGGCATCACCGGCTCCATCGGGCTCGCCCCCACGCTGGCCGCCCTCAAGGCGGGCCGGGTGCTCGCGCTGGCCAACAAGGAGTCGCTGATCGTCGGCGGCCCCCTGGTCAAGGCGCTCGCCGCGCCCGGCCAGATCATCCCCGTCGACTCCGAGCACTCCGCGCTCTTCCAGGCGCTCGCCGGCGGCGACCGCTCCGAGGTCCGCAAGCTGGTGGTCACCGCCTCCGGCGGCCCGTTCCGCGGCCGCACCCGGCGCGAGCTGGCCGAGGTCACCCCCGAGCAGGCGCTGGCCCACCCCACCTGGGCGATGGGGCCGGTCATCACGATCAACTCCGCGACCCTGGTCAACAAGGGCCTGGAGGTCATCGAGGCGCACCTGCTCTACGACGTCCCCTTCGACCGCATCGAGGTCGTCGTCCATCCGCAGTCCTACATCCACTCGATGGTGGAGTTCACCGACGGCTCCACACTCGCCCAGGCCAGCCCGCCCGACATGCGGATGCCGATCGCCCTGGGCATCGGCTGGCCCGAGCGGGTCCCGGACGCAGCCCCGGGCGTGGACTGGACGAAGGCGCAGACCTGGGACTTCTTCCCGCTGGACGAGGAGGCCTTCCCCTCCGTCCCGCTGGCCTGCCATGTCGGTGATCTGGGTGGCACCGCCCCCGCCGTCTTCAACGCGGCGAACGAGGAATGCGTGGACGCGTTCCTCAAGGGCGGGCTGCCCTTCACCGGGATTGTGGATACGGTCGCCGCAGTGGTCGCCGAGCACGGCACGCCCGCGCGGGGAACTTCCCTGACGGTCGCGGACGTCCTGGAAGCGGAAACCTGGGCGCGCGCCCGCGCCCGCGAACTGGCCGCCCGTGCGGCACGGACACCTTCGGAGGCTCGCGCATGACGACCTGGATGACCATCCTCGGCATAGTCGTCTTCGTCGTCGGCCTGCTGTTCTCCATTGCTTGGCACGAACTCGGCCACCTCTCCACGGCCAAGATGTTCGGCATCCGCGTGCCGCAGTACATGGTGGGCTTCGGGCCGACGCTCTTCTCCCGCAAGAAGGGCGACACCGAGTACGGCATCAAGGCCGTCCCGCTCGGCGGCTACATCCGGATGATCGGCATGTTCCCGCCCGGCGACGACGGAAAGCTGCAGGCCCGCTCCACCTCGCCGTTCCGCGGCATGATCGAGGACGCCCGCTCGGCGGCCTTCGAGGAGCTGCAGCCCGGCGACGAGAAGCGGCTCTTCTACACCCGTAAGCCCTGGAAGCGCGTCATCGTGATGTTCGCCGGGCCGTTCATGAACCTGATCCTGGCGGTCGTGATCTTCATGAGCGTGCTGATGGGCTTCGGGATCAACACCCAGACCACCCAGGTCGGCTCGGTCTCGGAGTGTGTGATCTCGGCCGCGGCCAAGACCGACAAGTGCCCGGCCGGCGCCAAGGACTCCCCGGCGAAGGCCGCCGGCCTGCGGGCCGGCGACAAGATCGTCTCGTTCAACGGCCACGCCGTCCCGGACTGGGGCGCCCTCCAGGAGCAGATCCGCGACACCACCGGGCCCGCGACGCTGGTCGTCGAGCGGCACGGGGCACGCAAGACCCTGCAGGCCGACCTCATCGAGAACAAGGTCGCCAGGACCGACGGCCACGGCGGCTACGTCGCCGGCGAATTCGTCACCGCCGGATTCCTCGGCTTCACCCCGGCCAGCGGCGTCGTCCAGCAGTCCTTCGGCCAGTCCGTCGACCGTATGGGCAACATGGTCGAGCAGGGAGTCTCCTCCCTGGTCAACCTGCCCGCCAAGGTCCCGGACCTGTGGGACGCGGCCTTCAACGGCGGCGAGCGCAAGCAGGACTCCCCGATGGGCGTGGTCGGCGCGGCCCGGGTCGGCGGCGAGGTGTTCGCGCTGGACATCCCGCCGGAGCAGCGGGTGGCGACCATGCTCTTCCTGGTCGCCGGCTTCAACCTCTCGCTGTTCCTGTTCAACATGCTGCCGCTGCTGCCGCTGGACGGCGGACACATCGCCGGCGCCCTGTGGGAGTCCGTCCGGCGGGCCTTCGCCAAGATCGTCCGGCGTCCCGACCCCGGCCCCTTCGACGTCGCCAAGCTGATGCCGGTCGCCTACGTCGTCGCCGGGATCTTCATCTGCTTCACCCTGCTGGTGCTCGTCGCCGACGTGGTGAATCCGGTGAAGCTGACCTAGAAAGCACGTTTGGCGGCGGCCGGGCACCTCTGTGGCGTTTGGAGGTGCCCGGCCGTCCCCGTTCGTGGCGCGACACGGGCGCGATGTGCTTGCCGCGACTCCTGTGCCGTAATCTCGAAGACCGGAGCCCGCCGCTGCGGGGCCTAGATCCACACCTTGGGGTTGCTCGCCAGATGACTGCCATTTCACTGGGAATGCCGGACGTACCGACCAAACTTGCCGACCGCCGGGTCAGCCGCAAGATCCAGGTCGGTCCGGTCGCCGTGGGCGGAGACGCACCGGTCTCGGTGCAGTCGATGACGACCACACGCACGTCCGACATCGGCGCGACGCTGCAGCAGATCGCCGAGCTGACGGCCTCCGGCTGCCAGATCGTGCGGGTCGCCTGCCCGACGCAGGACGACGCCGACGCGCTGTCCGTGATCGCCCGGAAGTCGCAGATTCCGGTCATCGCGGACATCCATTTCCAGCCGAAGTACGTCTTCGCCGCGATCGACGCGGGCTGCGCCGCGGTCCGGGTGAACCCGGGCAACATCAAGCAGTTCGACGACCAGGTCAAGGAGATCGCCAAGGCCGCGGGCGACGCCGGCACACCGATCCGGATCGGCGTCAACGCCGGCTCCCTCGACCGCCGCCTGCTGCAGAAGTACGGCAAGGCCACGCCCGAGGCGCTCGTCGAGTCCGCGCTGTGGGAGGCCTCCCTCTTCGAGGAGCACGGCTTCCGCGACATCAAGATCTCGGTCAAGCACAACGACCCGGTCGTGATGGTCAACGCCTACCGGCAGCTCGCCGCCCAGTGCGACTACCCGCTGCACCTCGGCGTCACCGAGGCCGGACCCGCCTTCCAGGGCACCATCAAGTCCGCGGTCGCCTTCGGCGCGCTGCTCAGCGAGGGCATCGGCGACACCATCCGGGTCTCGCTGTCCGCGCCGCCCGCCGAGGAGGTGAAGGTCGGCATCTCCATCCTGGAGTCGCTCAACCTCCGCCAGCGCCGCCTGGAGATCGTCTCCTGCCCGTCCTGCGGCCGCGCCCAGGTCGACGTCTACAAGCTCGCCGACGAGGTCACCGCGGGCCTGGAGGGCATGGAGGTGCCGCTGCGCGTCGCCGTCATGGGCTGCGTCGTCAACGGCCCCGGCGAGGCCCGCGAGGCCGACCTCGGGGTCGCCTCCGGCAACGGCAAGGGCCAGATCTTCGTCAAGGGCGAGGTCATCAAGACCGTCCCCGAGTCGAAGATCGTCGAGACCCTCATCGAAGAGGCCATGAAGATCGCCGAGCAGATGGAGAAGGACGGCATCGCCTCCGGCGAGCCGACCGTCGCCATCGCCGGCTGACCCACCGCAGCACCACCGCCGAGCCCCGCCGCCCACCCCGGGCCGCGGGGCTCCGCGCTGCCCGGGACGATCCGCCCCCGCAGCGGCCGGGTGCTCCCCGCAGGCGCGAGGTAAAGTGCCAAGACCTGCTCCCGCCTGGCCTCCCAGGCCCGTAACGGTGAGGCTTTCCGACACGTGCTGACGACCACCGCCATCAAGGTCCTCGAGCCCGGGGAGCTCGACGACGCCCTCGCGGTCCTCGACCGCGATCCGGTCGCCAACGCCTTCGTCGCCGCCCGCGTACAGATCGCCGGCCTCGACCCGTGGCGGCTGGGCGGCGAGATGTGGGGCTGGTACGTGGACGGCCGCCTGGAGTCGCTCTGCTACGCCGGAGCCAACCTCGTCCCGGTCTGCGCCACCCCCGAGGCCGTCCACGGCTTCGCCGAGCGCGCCCGCCGCCAGGGCCGCCGCTGCTCGTCCATCGTCGGCCCCGCGGAGGCCACCGCCGCACTCTGGTCGCTCCTGGAGCCCTACTGGGGCCCGGCCCGCGAGATCCGCGCCCACCAGCCGCTGATGGTCACCACCGCGCCGTCCGCCGAGATCGCCCCCGACCCGTACGTCCGGCGCATCCGCAAGAACGAGATGGACCTGATCATGCCCGCGTGCGTGGCCATGTTCACCGAGGAGGTCGGCATCTCCCCGATGGCCGGCGACGGCGGGCTGCTCTACCAGGCCAGGGTCGCCGAACTCGTCGGCGCCGGCCGCTCCTTCGCCCGCATCGAGAACGGCAAGGTCATCTTCAAGGCGGAGATCGGCGCCGCCACCCAGCGGGCCTGTCAGGTCCAGGGCGTCTGGGTCGACCCCGCCTACCGCGGCAAGGGCCTCTCCGAGACCGGCATGGCCGCCGTGCTGCGCTACGCCCTCAGCGACGTCGCCCCCGTCGTCAGCCTCTACGTCAACGACTTCAACGCCGCGGCCCGCGCCTCCTATCGCCGGGTCGGCTTCGAGGAAGTCGGAGCATTCATGAGCGTACTGTTCTGACGCACCGCCTTGTACGCTCCGGGCATGGATGACGTCGCGGTCGGCCCCCTTGATCTCGCTGCCCGCGTGGACGACGCGCTGGCCGTCCAGGCGCTCGCCTTCGGCCTGAGCGACGAGGAGGTCGCCGTCCGCCGGCACATCGTGCTGCGCCACCTCCGCTGCCCCGGCGCCCGCGCGCTCGGCGCCACCACCCCCGACGGCCGGCTGGCCGGCTTCGTCTACGGCATGCCCAACGACCGCACCCACTGGTGGTCCACCGTCGTCGAGCCCTACCTCCGCGGCGAAGGCCTCGACCACTGGCTCGACGACTCCTTCACCATCACCGAGCTGCATGTCCACCCCGCCCACCAGCACCGCGGCATCGGCCGCGCGTTGATCACCCGCATCACCGACGAGGCCACCGAACCCCGCTCCATCCTGTCGGCCATCGACACCGAGAGCCCCGCCCGCCGTCTCTACCGCTCCCTCGGCTACCAGGATCTGGCCCGCCGCGTTCTCTTCCCGAGCGCGCCCACGCCGTACGCGGTGATGGGCGCCCCCCTGCCCTTGCGGCGTCTCTGACGCCTTGGCTTTTCCCACGTTTTCGGCTTTCCCGCCGTGGTGGCTCGCGTTGTTTCGGGTCCGCTGCGCGGGGCGTGGGTTGAGGTGGTGTTTGTTGCTGGCTCGCCGTTGCGCCTGCGGCGGGCGGGTGGTTGTCGGGTGCGGTGACGGGCCTCCGGGGCCTGGTGTGTGGACTGCTTCGCTTTACGTCCACACACCAGGCCCC
>NZ_JBICVV010000021.1:0-149620 GCF_043199295.1 Streptomyces sp. NPDC048612 | reverse complement strand
CCCCGCGGAGCGGGTCCCTTCGGGCTGCGCCCGAAGAAGCGAGCCGGGTCGCTACGCTCCCCGGCCGCTCCCGCTCCGCGTGAGCGGATGCGGCTCGCTCCGCTCACCGCGGCGGCACGCGCTGCGCGCCCACCGCCAACCGCAGGGCAGGCAGCCCGCGTTGCGGGCCGCCTGCCGGCCTCCGGCCGACCCGTGGCCTCCGCTGCGCTCCAGCCACCCGGGGCGCACCCCCAACTCCCGCGCGGGCAAGGCGCGCCACGCTCCGCGCGGCCCACCCACGGGCATGACGGCCCAAACGGCAAGCAAGAGGGGAGGGGTGACGGGTAGTCGGGAAGAGTGAGAGGCCGAACACAGGTCAGGCCGATCCAAGACGCGCGAAGCCGCTGCGTGTTTCAAAGATGCTAGCTAGATTGACTCTGGAATGGTGGCGCTGCACCCTCTGCGCCGAGAAAAGACGCTCGAATATGTTTGCAGCAGAGGCAGAGAATTAGTAGAGAAAGGGCGTACCTAGCTGAAATGGAGTGCCAGAAATGGTGGCACTGGAAACAGTGAAAACGTGAACGGGAGCGTTCGCGGGTGATTAGCCGAAACGTACCGAGTGTCGTTCGAGTGCCGATGCGAATGAGAGCTACGCACGGTGCGGCATCCGTGGTTGGGACCGTCGGTTGTCGGGGCACCGGGACAGCGGACGTAGCTGTTGGATGCGCCGTGGGTGGCGCGGTTCGCGTGGACCTCAGCCACCTAATACCTACCGAGATCAAGAACCTGCTGGTCAGAGGGGCGCGGCCGAGCCGATGTGTCACCTCAGCCGGTACATACCGGCAGCGATGTGTACCGGCTGAGGAGACACATCAACGCTGAAACGTCAGCCAGGCCGACACCTAGTAGCGGAAAACGTCAGCCAGGCCGACATTCCGTGGGCGCCGAGTTGGGCGGCCCGCTGGAGCTCGCAGGGGTGGAGTTGTGTCCCCCCAGGAGCGACACAACACGCCGGAACGTCAGCGAGGCCGACATATATGTCGGCGTGACTGACATACTGCCGTCGTCCAAGATCAGTGAAGTGGAGAGCAGCCTCGTGCCACCCGAGCCACAGCGCCGCCGTCCCGCACCGAAGCGCACGCCGCGCCGCCCTGAGCTGCCGCTGGATGATGAGATCCAGGCGTGGTCCAAACCGGTCCAACCGGTTGAGAATCTCGACTCGTTGGCTCGCAAGTACCCGCGGCGCAAGGTCTCGGTGAGCAGTGAGCGGAAGCCGCTGGAGGTCTACGACACGCCAGAGCGGCCCAAAGCCTTCTCCATGGACTCGCTGGAGTTCTTCTTCCTGATCTCGCAGTACTTCCGTGAGGCGCTGCCGCTGCGGGTGATCCTGCTGATGATTGCCTGCCAGAAGGCCGGCGGTCAGATCGAGCTGACGCAGGAGGAGATGGCCACGGTGCTGGACGTGCACCGAGGGAAGGTCAATGAGGCGGTGCAGGAGGTCATGAGCCATGGCATCGTCTTCAAGGTGCGCCGCGGTGTCTACCAGTTCAACCCGCCCTACTCGTACCGTGTAGCCGAGTTCATCCCGGGCACCGAGCTGGTCGAAGCCGAGTATGTGCAGGTCGACCAGGACAAGACGATCGCGAAGATCCGCAAGGATGAGAGCCTGCCGGATCTGGTGCGGTTCCCGTCGCTGGAGCACATGCGTGAGGCGATCGAGAAAGTACGGAAGAAGCGGGCCGAACAACGCGCTGCACGCCGACTGGCCCGTGCGCAGCGCCAGGAGGAGGGATCAGCCCAGTGAGTACCTTGAAGTGGGCGGCGACCAATGCCGACAGCCTTCTCGCCGACCTGGACCTGCCGCCGGCCGCCTACCGGGCACTGCTCAAGCTCCGGGGGCGTAGCGAACCGGGGGGCCGCATCGCGATGGACCAGGCAACCCTCGGGGAGCTGCTCGGGCTCAGCCGACCAAGCGTGAACGCCGCGTTGCGGAGTCTGGAGCTGGCCAGGCTGGTGAAAAAGGTCCGCAACGGCGTGTATCAGATCAACCCGATGCTGGCGGGCTACACCTCCCCGGAGGAGGCCGAGGCCGCGGTCAGGGCGATGCCCAAGGCCGACCGCCTGGACAAGAAGGAGTACCTGGCCAGCTACCACAAGGCCGTCGCGGCCTACCAGGACCAGCTCGCCGAACAGCGCAAGAAGCGGGCCGCCCTCGCCGCCGCGAAGAAGGCCGCTGCGGGCAAGCGCCGCGGCTCGCTTCACGCTGTGGGTTGACCCGGCCGGGTGACACGACATCAGCGGCGCTGCCCCTCACTGGAGGGAGCGGCGCCGCTTTTGCGTGCGGGGGTGGTGTGTCAGATGCGGGCACACGGTTCCCTCGGGTGGGAAACGTGCAGTTCAAAGGGGCGGGCGAAAAGAATCACGAGCGGCCACCTTGCCTAAGTGTATGAAGTTCCATACAGTGAATGCATTGAAGTTCATACACCGGAAGGGGAGCCCACGTGTTAGCCACACTCATCACCGCCAGCCTCGCGATCGTCGGCACGCTGCTCGGCGCGATCGTCTCGGGGCGCTTCCAGCAGCGCGTCGCCGAGCGGTCGGTGCGAGTCACCCACAGCGAGGCGATCCGCCGTGACCGACTGGAGGCCGTCACCGCTCTCGCCTGCGCCGTCAGCGAGCACCGCCTGGCGATGTGGAGGCGCGGCGTCGCCGTCCTGACGGGCGCCGGCGGCGAACGGGTCGAGGCCCTGCGGGAGAAGAGCGACATGACGCGGTCCGCGGTCACCCGGCCGCGGACCGCGCTGCGGGTGCTCATCGAGGACCAGACGGTGCGCGCCGCGGCGGACGAGATGGTCACGCTGACGTACGCGATGCGCGACACGGACGGCACGACCGAGCAGCTGGCCGGTGCCCGTGAGGCCGCATTGGCCGCGCACGACGCCTTCGTCGACGCCGCCGCCCGCTACCTCCAGGCCGCCTGACCGCGACCCGCCGACCGAGGGAGACACCGTGTTCGTCGGAACCGCCGAAGAACTTCGCGCCCGTCAGGAGCAGGCCCGCGAGCTCGCGGAGCAGGCCGCCGCGCTGCTGGACAAGATCGACGCCCTGGGCCTGGGCGACACCTCCGGGCAGCTGCACACCCCCGGCGGCATCATCCGCAACCGGCCCGGCCAGGGCTGGACCACCGCCGACCGCTAGCCGATCCACCCGAGGAAGGGCACCCGTGGGCACCGAAGGACACCACGACGACCACCAGGACCAGCTCCTGGTCCCGCTCACTGCCGAGGCCGCCGCCGCGCTCGGCAACGACGGCGAGCAGCTGGCCGCGCTGCTCGGCACCGTGCTGCACGGCATGGCGCAGCTGCGCGCCGGCACCGCGTCCGTGGACGGCCTCTCCACGACCCTGAGCGGCACCACCGCGCTGCTGGAGCGAGTGGAGGGAGTTCGGGACGCCGCAGTGCGTGAACACGCCGCACAGGGCGGCTCGTACGGCGCCCTCGCGAAGGCAACGAGCGTCACCCGTGCCACCGCGCAGTCCCGCCGCGACACCCTGCTGAAGAAGGACCCGAGTGCGATGGAGCAGTGGGCCACCGGCAGCAGCTGACATCCCTGCAGCGGCGCCGTGCAGCAGACCGTTTGCTGCACGGCGCCGCTGCTCTTGCAGCACCGCTGCTGCCCGAGCAGCACCCGTGCCACCGGGCCGGCCGTGCAGTGTCATCGCTCTCCAGCGCCCACAACCACCCGGCCACCGACCAGCACCCACCACACCCCAGAACCACCCGTGCCCGGATACCAAGCAGCACCACCACCCACGCCTCACCCACCGACCTGCTGCACCGTGCAGCAGACACAGCAGTGCCCCGGACCCGACAGATCCGGGGCACCACCGTTCAGCAGTCAGGCTTCGACATACGCCACGATCGTGATGGTGCGCAGCGCGGTCACGTAGTAGATGACCCGTACCGAGTCGACCTCGTCGACGTAGTCGCGCAGCAGGGTGTCGGGCACCGGGGTGCCGATCTCGGGGTTGACGCTGATCGCGACGATCGCGCGGTCCAGGCGGTGCGTCTCGCCGCCGGTGAGCTTCTCGAGCTGGGTGAGCGCGGGCTCCACCAGAACGACGCGGGACCGCCGCGCACCGTCAGGCGACACGGGGCTGTTCACCGGCGAGGCGCTGCAGGTGGGCGTCGCGGGCTGTTTCCCACGGCACGCCGCTCTCTGGGGTCGGGTAGCCGTGGGCGGCGATGTCTTCCAGCACCGAGGCGAGGACGTCCGTCTTGGCGCGCTCCGCGGCTGCGTACGCGCGGACCGAGTCGGCGGCGTGCTCGTCGAGGGGCTGGCGGTCGGGCACGGGCGCGGTGGCCGGCTGCTGGCTCATCCGGGGCTCCTGGCTGTCTCTGGCGGGTCTGACCACGGTATCGCCGGAGCGGACCGCTGGACCCCGGTACGCACGAACCGGCGCCTGGACCCAGGGCCCAGTCGAGTCGTGGGCTCTCCACCAGGGAAAACGGGGGACCCAGGACCCAGTCAGGTGGGTCCTGGGTCCTGCTGCGCCAGCAACGCATCGTCCGGCCTGAGGAATGGAGCGGCCTGGAAGGGCCGACTGGTACACAGGTACACAGGTACACAGGTCAGGTCGTCCACCAGGGGAAACAGGGCTTCGACTACACAGGTCAGAAGTCCAAGGTCGTCGGTTCGCGTGCGGAGCGTGATGGGCGCGGTGGTGCCGGAGTTCGGGTGTCACGCGGAGTCCGGGGGCCGGATCGCACCGGGCAACAGCCTCATTCGGGCATCCGGGCGACTGGTGTCCCGCGACAGGCGGCAGCGTGACACCCGGGCGTGACAGGGCGCGTGACACCCTTTCAGTTACGTTCGGTGATCAGATCGGGCCTGGAGGGGCGCTCACCCCCAGGCTCACAGGTCGCCTCACAGGAGCCCGGTCGCCTGGGGATTCGAGAGGGAAACCCCCTAGGCGCAACGGACAACTTTGCCCATTTCCGGCCCTAGTCCCCCAGGTTCCTCACAGGGGTGCTGGGGGACTAGGGGTTGCCCTGGGTGATCAGTTTCGGAGTGGGGGCCAGACGTGCGGGCTGTTGCACTGCCCGCAGACGACACAGCCGGCGCATCCCAGACAGAACTGCCGGGGGAGCCACGTGCAGTCGCAGATCGGGTTGTAGTCGGGGTCGCCGTCGCCGGGGTGGAGCGTCTCGCCGAACGGCGGCTCGGTCCAGGAGATGACGCGGCCGTTGGCGAGCAGGTCCTCGTAGTGGTGACCGATGTCGCTGTGCTCGCTCCAGGTGGCCACCACCGTGTCGTCGGCCGCGCTCACGCCGTGCCGTCCGCGCCCGCGCTCGCCGGTGCGGTGGGATCGAGGGCGGTGTCGAGCCAGGAGGCGAGGGCGTTCGTGGCGTCCGGGTCGGCTTGGGCGAGGCGGCCGGCGAACTCCAGCTCGCTGTCGGCGGCCGGGGCGCCGGTGCGGGCGAGCGCGGTGAGCAGGGCGGCGTGGGCCCGCACCGCCGCGGGCAGCGAGTCGACGGCGGCCGAGCTGGCCGGGTCGGCGTAGTGGCCGGAGCGGTCGGCGAGGGCCTGCGCCAGCCAGCCGTCGACCACTGGGTGGAACTCGCCCCGGTGGACCAGGACGTCGCGGGCGGCCTCATCTCCCGGCCGGGTCTCCACGGTCCGGCCGAGTCGGCCGGCTTGGGCGAGCGCGGCGAGTTCGTCGGCGCGGGCGGCGAGCTGCTGCTGTTCCTGGAGGCGCTGCTGCTCGGCTTCCTCGGCTCGCCGGTCGGCGGCGAGCTCGTCCCGGACGACGGCGTCGGACTCGGGGTCGTAGACGCCGTCGGTGGTGGCGAGCAGCTGCGCGATGCGCTCCCACTCAGCGACTTCGGCCGGGCAGCGCTCGTCGTCGGCCAGGTCCTCGCGGTCGCGATCCATGTGCTGCTGCAGCAGGGCGTCCTCGAGCGCGGCCGCGGCCTCGGTGGCGGTCATCCCGGCTGCACGGCGGCGCACCGAGCGGCGGCCGATCTTCGCTTGGTCGACCGGCTGGCGGGGCGCGGCCGCACCGGGTGCGGGAACGAAGGGGCGGCGGAAGCGGGGGGCGGGGGTACTCACACGGGCCTCTCAATCGTCACGGAAAAGGGACGGAGTATCGGGTTGCCGCGAGCCGGTGCGGCGGTCATGGGACAGGTCTATCGAACCCGTGAATTATGCGGTGCTAAAACTCGAAGTCGAGCCGCTGAACGTCTCGGAATTCCACCTCCAGGCTCGCGCAGCCGCCCCCGGCTTGACGGAAATAGGCGTCCGCGATGGCCTCCGCGACCGCCTCGTGCAGGTCAGTGTCCGTCGCACCCTCCTCCTGCGCCGCCAGGATGAGGGCCGCGTGGGAGGGCGACACAGCGATGGTGAGGTCCCGCATCCGGGCGTCGTCCGAGGACCCGTTCGCGGTGAATCCGAGGGTGGCCCGGAACTTGATGACGAGCCCGCCCGAGGTGGTCGCCCGCTGCCTCGCCTGCGCCCTGACCTGCGGTTGCCACTCAGACTCGGTCTCCTGCACCAGCGCCTCCTGAAGGCGCTTGGTCGGCTTGGTGGAGGCACCCGAGAGGTAGCGCTGCACCGTCTTGCAGGAGACGCCCAGACGCGCCGCCAAGCTCTTGGTGGAGCCCTTCTCCCGCTTGCGAAGGAATTTCATCTGGGATCGCGCGGATTTCGGCGCGGGGCGGGTGAACAGGGCGCGCTCCGCGCGGGCGAGGCCCTCCATGAGCTTGGAGCGCGTCCGGGCTGCCTGCGCTGCCTTCTCCTCTTCAGTCATACGAGCACCCCATCGGAGTGGGGCTGTGGACAGAGGCCGCGCCCCGGCGGGCCGCCGGGGCGCGGCCGGGTCTGGCTACCGTGGTGGGTATGACGACGACTCCTCCGGACGGGCTGCCGGTGCCGGTGCGGGTGGTCCTGCCGGACGGGCAGGAGGTCGCCGCCCGGCTGTGGGCCCGGCGCGAGACGCCGCGCGGCTGGCTGTACGAGGTGGGGCTGCCCGTGTACCGCAACACCGAGGACGGCGACGTCCAGGCCGCCGAATACCGGGTGTGGGTGCGCGCCCCCGAGCACGTACGGTCGGTCGACGGCGTCACCTACGACGCGGTGCCCACCGAGCGGCTGCCGCCTCCCTCGGCGGTGCGTGAGGCGCTGGGGCCGCGCCTGCCTTCGGGCTGGGTGCTGCAGAGGGCCGGCGGAGGCCGCGGGCCCGGCCGCGCCGTGCTCCACGCCGTCGACTGCACCAAGGCCCCGCAGAACGCGCCGCTGTTGCCCCTGGAGCGGGCGCTGGACGTCGCGGAACAGCCCGGCACCCGCCTGTGCTCCCTGTGCGGCGCAGTGCAGGAACTGGACCCCGTACTGCGCGGCTTCGACCACATCGACGGCGGCTGATCTCCACCCCTGCGGGTGACGGCGCCCTGGTGGGCGCTGACGCCGCGCCGCTACCTTCCCCCGTGACCTGGTAATCGAAGGGGGAGGGCGCGGGGATGGGCGAGCAGCGGGGCGCGTTACGGGGTCTGCGGTTCGTGATGTGGGTGGTGATCGTGGTTGAGGTGCCGGTGTACCTGGTGTGGCTGGTCCAGGTCGGCTACCTCACCGGGCAGGAGTTGCCCCGCAGCGACGTCGCGCGGTGGGCGCCGCCCATCCTACTGCCGCCGGTGGCCGTACTGTTCTGCGTGATGGCGGGCTGGACGTGGTGGCTGAGCGTGGTCGCCCGCACCCGCTCACCTCTGCGGGAGAAGTGGATCGTCGCCTCGCTAGTGTTTGTCGCGGTCAGCTCGGTGTTCTGCGGGGTGGCCTCGGTCGACGCCCCGTCAGTGTCGGTGGGCCTGCTGAGCGCCATCGTGACCGGGCTCGGCATGATCGGGCTGTTCTTCATCCCTGCCGCCTGCTCCCGCCAGCTGCCGGACGTCGTCCGCCGGCGCTCGCCGACCGCCCCGGACGAGGCGGCCCCGCAGTAGCCGGTCCGCGCCGACCGATCCGACTGCCCGGGACGCTCACGGCCGGGCATGCTGTACCGCTGATCGCGCGGCAAGGGACAGGGCACACTGACGCCATGGTCGAGATGAGCCCGGGGCAGGCGCGCGAGTTCTGGAATGCGCTGATGGACAATGCCTCGTCACTGATTGCCGATGCCCACACTCTGCTGTCGGCAAGGTCCTACGGACGGGCACGCTCCCTCACCGTCCTGGCACAAGAGGAGCTTGGAAAGGCGCTCTGGATCTATGACGTCTTCCAAGCTGACTGGAGCTGCGGAGGCGAGGCGCTCCTGGTGGTGGACTCTCTGACCCGGCACGGGCGGAACCACACCAAGAAGTACCTCGAGGCCGTCGTCTTCGCCGACGAACTCGCCGAGTTCTGGGGCGACTACAGCGCTCTGCCAACTTCGGCAACCAGCTACGAGGCTTGGGAACAGGCCCACGAGAAGACGCAGGCGGAAGCCGAGGTCGCGGCCAGGGAGGCCAATCTGGCGAAGCAGAGAGGGTTCTACGTCGACCGCGACGCGAACGGCGCTGTCCTGTCTCCCACAGCCACTCCGGCCGGAACAACGGCGCAGGACCTGCAAACCGCTGCGCGTGTGATCGAGATGCTGCTGATCAAGGATCACAGTCGAATGAAGACGTCTGCCACGCCGTATGACAGCACGCACCCGCAGCAGTTTCGGCTGTTGCCTGTCTCGCATCCCGAGGACTGGGCGGCCGCTGCGGACGCACTCACCCCGGGCGCTGACGAAGACGGTGAGGAGGCCCAGAAACGATGACTGGGCGGGCTCGCCCCACTCGTAGAATGCAAGACGCCTCGCCCCCGGCAGCTGGATTGCTGTGACTGAGCGCTCCAGCTGGCCCGTCTGGCCAACGGGAGCGCCACATTTGGAAGCCTCTGAACTGCAGTGATGCTGAGCAGCTAACGGCTCGAGGGCTGCGCGAGCCCGCTCATCCGGTCGGCCGGCTACGGGGCCGCCGCGCGGAAGAGGGCCAGGAGGGCCTGGGCCGGCGGGGTGTCCGCGTCGAAGAACTGCGTGGCCAGCGTGGGTGGCACGGCCGTTCCGTGCATGCGGACCTCGTGGCACCTGAAGCAGAACGCCGCCTCGAACAGCGCAAGATCGAGAGATTCCTCGTATGCCCGGACGCTCCAGCCTGGCGAGAAGCCGCAGCGGTGCTGTTCGCTGCCGGGCAGGTTCTCGATCAAGGCCAGGGCATCAGCGGCCTCGTTCCCGGCCCAGTGGGCGACCACCCTGCCGGGGTACGCGGCGCCGCGCTTGGTCGGGAGGGCGGAGATCCTTACGACCTCAATCAGCACAGTGGCGGCAACGGCTTCGGTGGGGAGCTGCATGTGCGCAGTCTGCCCGCCGGGTTGGCGGCCGGCCGAAGCATCCGTGAGGGCAACAGGGCACAGAGACTCAGCAGGCCAACTCCCTCGCTCACCGGCCGGCTGAAGCACTGAGTCTCAATTGCCTGTGATGAGCGCTTCAGTTGGCGAGTTGAGCGCTGACCGTCCGAGGGTTTCAGCACCTCCGTCAAGCTTGAGTGATGATCTCCGCTCGTCTGCGGTCGTATTCAGCAACCGCGGCCGGTTCAGCGTCGAAGTAGTCCTCCCAGAACCCGGGGCGCTGCCACTCTGGGGGCGCCACCGTCAGGACCCCGCCGTCCAGGGTGGCCACCCAGCAACTCGGCATCCGCTCGCTGATTACGGTGAACATGACCGCGTCCCACAACCCAGGGCTGTCCCGGTCGGTGCTGGTGTCGAGCCGCTCGGGGATGCGGAGCAGCACCTGGTCCGCCGAGGTCGTGATCTCCAGGACCGGGTAGTCCGCCCCCACCCGGATACCCGGGTGCCCTGGCGCAACCTTGCCGGTCGCGGGGCTAAGGACTTGGCGGCAGCGAACGATCATCCGCGCAGCCTAGCGATACCGCACATCGGGCCTTCCAGATGTTCCGGCGAGCGGGTGCTCAGCCGCCAACTCCATCGCTCGCTCGCCAACTGAAGCGCTCAGTCACATGTGCCAGAGCACGATCGTTATCACCATCGGCGGCTGCCGACTTGCGGTGTTAGCACGGCGAGGCATGGCAGTTGTCACCAGGCCAGCACACTACTTGTCACCAGCAGTGCGGAAAGCACGGCAGTTGTCACCGGCTCCAGCGCTCAGCCGCCGTCTGACCTGCACGATAGGGCCATGCAACACAGGAAATTAGATGGTCTCATCAGCATCTCTGTACCCAACCGCTATGAGTCGAGGGAGGGGGTGTTGCGTCGGGTCTCCGCAAGGTGGAATTCGACGTACCGCGCGAGGGTTAGCGGGTCCTGCGGCTCACCGGCCTGGAAGGTGACGCGGCGCAGCAGGCTGACCCCGTCGAGCGCGATGCCTTCGCGGGCCAGAACGAAAATGAGGGTGAGGAAGGCGGATCGGGCGTTGCCATCGTCGAAGGGGTGGAAGAAGCAGACGTCGAGATAGGCACGTGCTGCCCGGGCGGTGAGAGGAAGGGGCCGCTTGGCGTCCTGCGTGCTCTGAGCCAGGCAGGCATCAAGGCGGGCTCGGGTGTCCGCGCTGATGCCGTAGCGTTCCCGGCCGGCCTTGGCGAAGGCCGGCAAGTGGCGGAACGGCGGCTTCAGTGTGCCCAGGACATGCTGCTGCCAGCGCTGGATCAGCTCGAATTCGAGCAAGGCGCCGCGCGCCGCGTCGGCCCGCAGCAGTTCCAGGGCGGCAAGCAGGCCCCGAGCGCGGGCGGGGTCCAAGGCGCCATCGAAGGCTCGGATGTCCTCCGCCGCGCCATCGCGCGACGGGACCACCGGTTCGCCCCGTGCGTCTTCCGGTGCCTCCTGCCATGGCACGGACTCGCGCACTGCGAGCCAGCGCTCGAGGTGGTCCGGCGCAGGCCCGGCGGGCCGTGCGCCGTCGTCCGGCCGCAGCGACAGCGCGAGACGCTCCGCGACATCCTCGACCAGCACCGGGTCGGGGCCGGTCCAGCTCTTGAACCGCCCGCCAATCGCCTCGTCGACCAGCTTCCTTGCAAGGTCGGGAGCAACGCCCCATCGGCTCAGGAACCAGGTGAGCACTTGATGACAGTGTCCGTACCAGCCGCTGCCGCAGCCGGTGCGGTCGGTCACCTGCAAGATCAGGTTCCGGGCGGCCCGCTCCCACAGGATCCGTTGGTCCTCGACCTCGGTGAGGTCCAACGGATACGCGTCGAACCACCCGGCAAGGCTCTCCAGCCACTCGCGCCACTCGCACAGCGCCGCAACGACACAGGCGAGCGTCTCCTGCTCGGTGGTGATCGAGTCCTGCGGGCAGCACCAGCTCCCGATCGGTCCTCCGTCGAAGTCCCCTTCGTCATGCGCCCAGCGCCAGCCCACGGTCCAGCGGCCGTAGTGCTCGGCAAGGGCCTGAGACATGGCGAAGGCCCAGGGCTTGCCCTCGCTCCAGCTCCAGGCGTGGATCGCCGTGTCACCGAAGGGGACGTCGGGGCGGCTGGGAACCCTTCGGGCGGGACCGAGCGAGTGCACCACCTGCCGAGCCGACGCACTGTCGAAAGGGTGACGGACAGGCTCCACATCGTCCCAGGTCAGAAAGCGGGGGGCCAGGTCGGCAATCACCGCGCAAGCGTTCCACCCTCCAGACTGTCGTTCAAGCGGATTACCGCGAGGCCCGAATGACGTGCTCAGGGATCAGCCGAAGCCGTCTCATACCGCCGGTCGCCCTGCGCGGGCCCCGCCCGGCGACCTTCGTGACAACAAGCCTGCCTCTGTGACATCTGTCGTGCTTCGTCTCATCACAGTTGTGACTGAGTGCTTCACTTGGCGAGTTGAGCGTTGGCCGGGCAGGGTATCGGCGGAACGGTATATACGGTGATGGCGCTGGTAGAGGAACGAAGGGACTGGCCCTACCTGCTCGTGAGCTTCACTTGCGCGGCGCACGGTAGGCCTGCGGGGAGGCGGGGCGCGTTGCCAGAGTTCGATGATCGATCCGCGGCGCATCAGCGCGAAGTGGCGGCCGCTGCGGTCGAACTGGATCGCGAGGACGTCCTCGGTGGTCCCGATGCTCTGCGTGATCTTGCCGGTGGTGATGTCGACGATGCGTACGACGGGGTTGCCCAGGACGATGACGGCTACCTCGTTCGGCGCCGGACCGGGGGCGATCATGACGTCCAGCTTGCCGTCGGGCAGCAGGGGCCCAACGTTGAACTTCGCGAGTTCCTGGCCGGTGCTCGGCTCCCAGCGCTGCACCACCTTTCCCGAGATGGTGAGGATCTTTCCTTCGGTGTCGAAGAAGTGGGCGAAGCCCCATTTCCAGGCCTCCCCTGCAGGCAGGGCCGGTCCCAGAATGGACGGTTCGAGCACGAGCAGGGACGGGGGCTCGGCTGCCCTGATCGAGGTGACCTCCCGCAGGGTGGCGACGTCGCGGACGGAGACCACGTTCTTCGCCTCCCGGTCGGCGAGCAGGGTGCCGTCCCGGCTGAACTTCACGGGGCCGTCGAATCCGGGCTTCCAGTAGGGCCGGCGGACCCGGCACGTGGCCGGGGCAGCACCAGCTCACCGGCTCAGGATGCCGCGCGTACGTCCCACCCCCCCCCCCTTGAACGTGGTCGGATACGAGATCATCCCATCCTGTCCGTCATCCGGGGACGTACTCACCACGTGTGTAGCTCCACTCCTCCGTCACACGACCGTGCGGCCGCGCGAGGGTACGTGCGAATCAGCGTCCAAACGTCGCGTCCCGGGGGCGGTTGTCCCACCCCCGGGACGGATCGTCAGTGGCGACGCCAGCGGCGATTGACGAGGGGAACGCCGAGGCGAGCGGCCACCGTACGTTCCAACTCACCAACCACGACAGCCGGGGTATCGGCGCGGAGCGGCAGCACCCAGTAGGCCGACCACTCCTCCCGCTTGGACCTGGACTCCGCCATGTGCTGACGGATACGAACCGAAGCGGCGCCCCCGCAGAGCGCCCGCTCGGGTCGGGTCCGTCCGCAGTAGCAGGCCACGCCCTCTCCGTTCACCGGGATGTAGATGGCACGACGCTCGTTCCCGCTGTCCTCCCCGATCCAGATCGGGGAGTCCCGGTACTCCTCCAGCCAGGGGCCTACCAGGCTGGCCAGCACGGCGTAGCGCTCGGGCGTCATCGTGGCGACGCCCTGCCACACCAGGGCGCTCACCAGCTGTCCGACAGGGGCTCCGGCTCGGCGATCTTGCCGAGGCGAGCGGTGATGCCCGCGAGGATCCCGAACGTCGACTCCACCTCGAGCCAGGCGATCTTGTCGACAGTGCCGTTCTCGTCGCGCATCTCGATGAGGTCCATCAGCCGGTCCTTCGCGGTGATCACCGCCTCCTGGAACCGGGTGAGGCTCGCGGCCTCCTTGGCGGCGGGGTTGTTGCGCTCCGCTTCGGAGGTGAAGCCGTGCCGGACCGCCTGGCGCAGGTAGGCGTTGAAGGTGGAGGTCGCCCAGTCCGACGGCTGCTCGACCAGGGACTTGGACTCGCTGTCCCACCAGCGCAGCGGTCGGCGGGCCCGAGACCGCTTCACGGCGTCGGCCAAGAGCTCGCGGCCCGGCCCGGTCTCCAGGAGGCCCTTGACGATCTGCCCGACGCTGGTACGGGCGATGGTGGTGCCGACCGTCTCCTCGGCCGAGCCGGCGGCGGCCCGCAGGTGACCGGTGACCACCAAGGCGACCATGCCGAGCACGCCGAGCACGAGGGCGGCCTGGGTGTTGTTGGCGTGGGCGCGGTCCCGGAGGCCGTCGATGGCCTGGTCCGTGGCGGCGTTCTCCACCGTCCACTCGGTGTCGACCAGGTCCTGCCACAGGCAGCCGGTGTCCAGCGCCTTGCGGATCGAGTCCAGGTGCTTCGGCGTCTCGACGCTCGCCGAGTACGAACGCAGTCCCAGTTCCACCACCGGCCCGTTGCGGTGGCTGAGGTAGAGACCAGTCTTACCGAGCTGGGAGCGCACGAGGCGGTTGAAGGCGTGCCCCTTGCGGGTGAGCTCCTGGACGATCTGGGCGACGCGAAGGTCGGGCAGGTCGTCCAGGCCAAGCAGGCGCATCCCCTCGGGCACCTGCTCGCGGCCGATCAGAACGTCCCGCCGCGCCGTCGCCAGGTCCTTGTCGGGCTGCCCGCCATCCAGCAGGCCCTCGTCGTAGAGGGCCGTCGCCATCTCCTCGGCGACGACGGCGTGCTGGGAGCCGGCGGAGAACTTCTTGGCGGACACGTTCATGCGCACCAGCACGCTGCGGACAGCGGCGGGGAAGCGCTCCATCCCGCGCTGCGGGTCGTCGTCCTCGTAGCCGACGATCACCTGGACCGGCACGGTGAGCGCGTTGAGCGCGATCGCCGCTTCGTTCCGCTCCCGCTGGTCCGCCTCGGTACCCTTCGGCGACTGCGCCAGTCGCTTGTGGGCCACCTTGGCGATCTTGCGGACGAGCTCACGGCGGGCAACGAGCGGCAGTCGCATGAGGTACGAGGGCAGCAGCCGGATCCGGGTGTGGTCGCGGGCGTCGCCGGTCAGCCATCCGCGCTCGACCGGCAGGAGCACCAGGCAGGAGATCAGCCGACAGTTGCCGTCCACGGCCGTGTAGTCCTCGCCGACCGAGTCGGGGGAGCCGGTGAAGGTCGCCGGCACCAGCGTCAGCGAGCGCTCAACGATGCGCTCCCCTACGTCCTGCGGGTTGTCCTTCTGCACGGCGATCGCGGCCCGGTCCACGGCCTCCATCACGGCCTCGAACGCGTCGCCGTGGACCAGCGTCGCGTACCGGTCGTGCGGGGCCGGCATCGACAGCGCGAGTCGGCCGCGGGGCGCCTTGGGGTCGGCGGCGTAGCTCGCGTCCGCGAGCAACCGGTCGTTCTCCACCGCAGGGGAGATCATCGGCGCGTACGCGCGGAAGTTCAGCGTCGTCAGCCAGCCGAACGGCGTCCGGTGCCGCTCAGCCCGGCTGAGCTCGAGCTCCTGGGGATCGGTGGCCAGGTGGGCGAGACGCTCGATGTGGCTGGGGCTAAGGAGAACTCCGCCGAGCTTGCCGAGCTGGGTCTGGGCCTTGGTCGTCTGGCTGACCGGCGGGACACGGTGCTCGAACTCACCGTTGTCGTTTCGGAATCCGCTGACCGGGATGACCTGGATCTCACGGGTCTCGCCACGGGCCGGCTTGGAACTGCTGCTCATGGGGCGCCTTCTTGGATGGCCGACGTGTAGTACGCCGGCGTTGGCCGCGCGTCACGCGGCGCCATCCGGGCTGCCACGCACCCACTCCGCCTCTGAAGAACCTCAGTCCGTTCAGGGTTTCGTAGCGATATCACGTCGGTCAGCGGCAGTTCGAGTGCTCTACGTGTGTGGCGGCGAGGCCGTCGCAGGCGGAGAGGAGCCCAAGTCGTGCGGTTGCAGACCTCGGTCCGCGCGCGCAGGCGTTTGACCGCCGCAATCAACGGCGTCGGCCGCACCCTACCGGTTCGCTGATCATCGCTCAAAGTGGTTTTACTGGACTCCTTCTGACGCACCGGCAGATGCCGTGCGACTCCAGGCTCACTAGCTGCGCAAACTCGAGAGACCGGCCCGGCTCCCACGTCCGGAGCGCCCAGGCCGCCTTCCTCGAACCCGCGAGCTGTCCCCGGCCACCCGGTCCCGAGTCGGGGCGAACGGGGCCTGAGTGGCAGGATCAGGGCAGGGGGCTCCGCCCGCACACCATTGCCTGCGGGCGCGATACCCAAGGCCGCACTCCGAGGAGTGCAGCTCTCTAGCATCACGACCCGCTGACCAGGGGAAATGGCGGCGCTCAACTGGCCAGATCGAACGCTCACTGGCCAACTGAAGCGCTCAGTCACACACCGCACGGTGCCCCCGCGGGGGCACCGTCCCGCTACAGCTCGATGTCGATCCGCTCCACGTCGGTGAACTCCACGCCGAGGCCGTCGGCGCGGGTGTTGTTGGCGCGGAAGTACATCTGCGCGAGGCCCTCCGCGGCGATGCGCTGGAGTTGCTGCTCGTTGGCGCCCTGCTCGCGGGCAGTGAACAGGCGGTCGGCGTAGGCGGGCGGCAGGGCCTGGGTGATGTCGCGGACCCGGGCATCGTCGGTCGTGCCCGGCGCCGCGGTGAACCCGAACCTCGCGCGGGTGGAGACGACGAAACCGTCGGTGGAGGCCGCCTTTTTTCTCGCCTTCGCGCGTACCTGCGGCTGCCAGCGCGCCTTGACCTCGCGCTCCAGGCGGGCGCGCAGGTCCCGGCGGGGCCGCTTCAGCTTGCCCGCGACGTACCGCTCCACCGTGCGCTGGGAGACTCCGAGCGCTTGGGCTGCGGCCTTGGTGCCCTTGAGCTGCTTGACCAGGTACTTCATCTGAGCCTGGGCGCTCTGCGGGATGCGGCGGGTGAACGCCCCTTCCAGCGCGCGGTCCAGGCTGTCCCCGAGCGAGTCGACCATGGTCTGCTACTCCCCTTCTCCGGCGCTCTGGTCGGTCTTGATGAGGTTGGAGACGTTGAAGACCCCACCGCGCTCCTCGAACTGGGCTTCCGCCCACAGGACGGTCTGGGTGCCCTGGTGCTTGACCATCCCGGGCGAGACCCCGAGCCGGAACGTGCCCGGCGCCGGCTTGCCCTCGGGCGTGAGCGGCAGGACGTCCAGCGGGGACGGGCCGGGCGAGGGGTAGACGATCGCATCGGTGCCGATCGCGACCGGGTACAGGTCGGCGGCGGCCGCCGTCTTCATCAGCTTGCGGTGCAGGCCGGTCCGCTGGTTGGCCAGCACGGCGGCCCGGATGTCGGGGCGCCACGTCCACCGCTCCAGCGCCGGGTAGGGCTCGTAGTACGGCACCTGACCGCGGCTGCGCTGCCTGAGCTTGCCGATCGCGCCCTTCGCCGTCGCCTTGATCGCGGTCTCCAGCAGCGCCATCGTCGGGTCGGTCTGCTTGCGCCGCGCCATCGCCTCGAGGAACTCCGTCCCGGTGAGGTCGGTGGTGACGCCCATGTCGGCCATCGTGTCCACGTACGCGTCGCGCAGCCGCTTGTACCAGGAGTCCAGGTAGCGGCCGGTCTGGGTGCGCACGTACGCCTCGATCGGCGCGACGTCGAACCCGAGCTCCACGGCGTACTGCACGGTGGGCGTGGCGTACCAGGCCGGGCCCTCGGGGGTGTCGCCCTTCGGCGTGAACGGGCTCGGGAGCCGGGAGCCGTCGACCGTGCGGCCGTTGACCCGTACGCGGGACAGGTCGACGTGGCTCAGGTCGACCAGCCACGAGCCGGGCAGCGCCGGGTCGAACGCCAGGTTGTTCTCCAGGTGGGTGGGCCCGTTCAGGCCGACCGTGAGGCCGTTCGCGGCCGCGGCAAAGCTCATGTTGAGGTCGACGACGACCAGGTACGGGTTCATGCACTCGTCGTCCGTCAGCTGCCGGCACCAGTCGTAGGGCTCCTCCATCAGCATCTCTGCCGGGGTGCGTAGGTGGTGCCGGGCGAACCCCGCGTCCTTCAGGATCGGGTGTTCGTCGGGCACCTCGCACGGTACGACGTCGTACTTGGCGGTGAGCGCGTCGTCGTTGAAGGCGGGCTTGAACTCCCCGGTGGCCTCGTCCTTCTGCGCGCGGGTCGGCGGGCGCAGCGCGGTCATCAGCTCCAGGCCGGTCGTCGCGGTGGAGCCGCGCGGCGTCATCACCCGCTCCGCGTACAGACCGAGGTACTGGACCAGGTCGGCCGAGTGCATCGTCAGCAGCAGCTGCGGGTCGTCCTTCCTGCCCCACTCCCGGACGTCCAGGGCGTTCCAGGGCAGGACGCACATCTGGACGCAGCGCCGCTTCGAGCCTTCGGGGTCGCGGTAGATGCGGGCCCACGGGCCGAAGCCGCGCTGGCTCATCTTGAGCCCGGCCCGGTCGATCTGCTTGACCACCTTGTGGCTGGCCGCGAGTCGGCTCGCCCGCCGCTCCTCCTCCGACAGGGCGGTGGGCAGGCCGTAGCGCTCCAGTGCGGCCTCGGTGAGGACGAGGATCGGGTCGGCGTCGCGGCCGTTGCGGTGCAGCCGGGCCTGCCCGAGCTTGGCCTCGGTCAGCGTCCAGTCGACCAGCGCCGGGATGGACTTGGCGGGCACGTCCAGGACCAGGCCGCCGACGCAGTACGCCGACACCTGCCCGTCCTCGCAGTCGATGACTGCGAGCGGGCCGTTCTCGAAGCGCGGGTCGGCGGCCGTGGTCTTCTTCGCCACCGTCTTCTTCGCACCCGGGCGCCGCGATGACGGGGCGGACCTGGCGGTGCTGTTCGCCGCCTTCGGGCGAGGCGGCGGGACGGCGGCAGGTGCCGGGGCCGGCGACGAGTCCGGCTCCGGAGCCGGACCAGTGAATGCTTCCGGGACCGCGGGGGCCGGGGCAGTGGCGGGCACGTCGGCGGCCGGGGCGGGGAACCGCGCGGCGAGGCCCTCCAGGAGCCGGGCGTAGGCGGCGCGCTTCGGCGGCCGCGGCTCGGTCCGCCCGGCCTCCCAGTTCCCCACCGCCTCGCGCCGCGCGCCCAGCGCGGTGGCGATCTGGGCCTGGCTCAGCCCGGCCACCTCGCGCAGGCGTTTGCGTTCGACGGGCGGTGGCAGGTCGTCCTGAGCGACCTGCTCCAGCAGCGCATCGACAGCGCTGAACAGTGCTTCTTCCTCTGTGGGCACAGGGTCACCTCCACCGTGAGTCTATCGGATCGCGCATCACTGCGTGCGTCATTTCGCTCATTGAATCGCTCATAGATCGCGTATCACTGCTATGATCGCCGTGAAGATCGAAATCGGCTTCGGATGGGGCCGTCCGTCGGAGGAGTTGCAGTGAGCGAGGACGTCGTGGCGGTGGCTCTGCCCGACCAGGAAAGCCGCGGCGTTCTGACTCGGGTGATCCTTCCGGCCTCTACCAGCGGTGCCACTCCGCAGAACCAGCCGGTCGTGGTGATCGTCGGTGGTCAGCCGGGGGCCGGGAAGACCGAGATCGCAGATCTCGTGCAGGCCGCGCTGGACCACCGCGGCGGCGCGGTGCGGATCTGCCGGGACCTCTACAAGGCAGCGCACCAGCGCTACGGCGAACTGCTGGCCGCCGACGTCCGCACGGCAGGCGGCAAGGTCCGGTCCGATACGCGCCGTTGGCAGGCCGCAGTCGAGGACCATGTGCGCGCCCGCGGGTTCGATGCGGTCATCGAGTCCGCTCTCGCCGATGCCGACGAGCTCCGCGCGTCGGCTGCCGCGTACCGGAGGGCGGGCTGCCAGGTTGAGGTGGTGGCGGTGGCGGCCGCGGAGGCGTGGAGCCAGCTCGGGGTCCTGGACCGCTTCCTGACGGAGGAGCGCTATGTGTCGTGGGAGAACCACGACACCTGCGCGACGCAAATGCTGCGGACGCTGGCGGTCATCGAGGCCGAAGGGCTGGCTGACCGGATCAGCGTCGTGCGGCGGGACTTCACGGTGCTCTACGACAACGAGCTCGTCGACGGCGCCTGGCGGCAGCGGCCGGCGGCCGAGCGGACCACGGTGCGTGAGAGGGGGCGGCCGTGGAGCGCCCGGGAAACGGCCACATTCCGCCGGGGCCTAGCCCGCACCGACCGACGCGTGCACCGCGAACTCGTAGGTGACGACCGGCGCCTGGCCGTCCAGCGGGATGCCGAGCGCGCCGCCGCCCTGGCCGAGCCGGTCCGCCGGATCGCGCAGCCCCGGCTCCAGCCACCCGGCGTCGACTACCACCGGCTCTCGGCCGCCGAGCATCAGTGGATCTTCGACGAGCTGATCGCGCCGTCGCATCTCGGCAACATCGTGCCCCAGCCCGATCCGCGAGCGGTATACGTGATCGGGCAGCCCGGCGCGAGCAAGACCTCCGCCGCCACCCTGGTGCAGCGGGCGATGCGGCCGGGAACGACGCGGCTGGTGGGCGACGACTTCAAAGCCGCCCACCCCGACTACCAACAACTGCTCCAGGACGATCCGCGGGGTGCGGGCGCGGCGATCCGAGCCGACTACCGCTCCTGGTTCACCCAGGCCGAGACGATGGTGCGCTCCCGGCGCGGCGACGTGCTCATCGAGGCCGCCCCGGGCAACGCGCAGGAGTGGATGGCCAGTGCGCTGCCGTTCGCCAGCGACGGCTACCCCGTCGAGCTGGTGGTGCTGGCCGTCCGGGAAGCCGACAGCCGCCTGGCGACCGCGCTGCGCTACGCCCGCGCCCAGCAACTCGGCCTCCCCGCCCGATTCACCACCAAGACCGGCCACAGCCAGTGCTTCCGCGCAGTCCCCGACGTCGTCGAGCTCGCCGCCTCCCACCCCGCGGTCACCGCCGTGACGGTGATCCGCCGGGACGGCCACGCCCTACTGCGCCAGGAGCACGGAGACGGCCGGCGAGCGGCGTGGGCACTGGCAGCGGAGCGGCACCGGCCCTACACCGAGCAGGAAGCGGCCCAGTTCCTCACGCTGTACCGGGCGCTTCGCACGGCACTGCCCCGGCACCGCCGTGAGCTGGACGACATCGCCGCGCTCGCCCGCCCCCTGATGCCCGCACAGGTGCAGCCGGCCCGAATCGACCCGCCGCACCCGCCCACCTGGCCTCTGCCGCTCCCCCACCGGGACTACGACTGCGTCAGCTCCTTCAGCCGCGCCGCGTAGACGGCCGCCACCCGGGCCGCCTCCTCCGGGTCCGCGGTCGCCAGCTGTGCCTGGTCGTCGAGAGCGGCCTGCCGGGCCGCCTTCAGCTCGCCCATGCGCCTCTCATCGGACACCGGCGCCCGGTGTTCGGCCGCGATCTGCGTGGTGTACCAGTTCACCACCGCACGGACGGCATCGAACGCCTGCTGCTCTTCGCCTCCCTCCAGCGCGGAGAAGTCGGGGGTGTTGGGGTCGGACACGGCGACCACCCTCCTTTGATCTTGAAAGGGAACTCGCCATTGTCCTACCGGCCCGGCCACACGGCAGCCACGCGACAAGCCGCGAAGGGCGGGAAGGCACGCTGTGGCCGCCTCGCCCTTCGGGGATGCTGGTCCCAAGGCCCCAGGGGCGGGGCGTAGGTTGGGGCCGGTTGATCATCGAGTGGGGGTTGGCGTGGCGGGGGATCTGCGGGCGCTGTTCAGTACGAACGACCGACAGGTAGGCACGGACGAGGCGTTCACCAACAGGCAGACGCAGTGGGAGGCGGTCGCGGCCGTGCTCGCCGAGCACGTGCGGCGCACCGGCGAGGCGGTCTTCGACGTCGAAGACCTCGAGGCGCCCCGGCGCAATGTGCTGGTCTTCCACGGTGTCGGCGGCATCGGGAAGACGACGCTCTCCCGCAAGCTTGAAGCCTCCTTCGCCAGCAGCGAGGACCGGCCTGCCCAGTGGCCGCCCCACACCTGGCCCACCGGACGGGTCCTGCCGGTACGCATCGACCTTGCCCGCTCCGCCAACACCGACTTCGAGCGTGTCGTCCTCACGATCCGGCTCGCGCTCGCCCAGCTCGGCCGGCCCCTTCCCGCCTTCGACCTGGCGCTGCGCCGGTACTGGGAACACCACCACCCCGGCGAACCTCTGGAGGAGTTCCTGCGCCGCGGTGGGCTGGCGAGCCGGTTCGGCAAGGCGCTGCCGCAGCAGATGCAGTCCGCGCTCGGCGACGTC
Organism: Streptomyces sp. NPDC048612; assembly: GCF_043199295.1. Classification (NCBI taxonomy): domain Bacteria; kingdom Bacillati; phylum Actinomycetota; class Actinomycetes; order Kitasatosporales; family Streptomycetaceae; genus Streptomyces; species Streptomyces sp. NPDC048612. Next base: position 128,066 of record NZ_JBICVV010000021.1, on the reverse strand, counting down.
GCCCAGGCGCTGCTGCTGCCGGGCTCCGTCGGCACCGCGGTCGGCCAGGTGACCGGCTCGCTGGTGCGAGCCCTGCGCGATCGCCGGCAGTCGGTCCGTGCCCTGGCCGGCTGCGCCCGGCTCGCCGACCTCCTGGAGGCCGAGCCAGACCTGGACGCGCTGTCCTACTATCCGCACCTTCTGGCCTGGGAGCTCGCCCAGCTGCCCGCGGACAAGACAGTGACTCCGGTGATCTTGCTGGACGCCTTCGAGGAGACCGGCGACCGCACCCACCGGGACCTGGAGCAGCTCCTGCAGCGCGTCGTGTGGCTGATGCCGAACGCCTTCTTCGTCATCACCGGCCGCAGCCGGCTGCAATGGGCCGACGAGGCCCTGCAAGGCCAGCTCGACTGGACCGGCCCCACGGCCTGGCCCGGCCTGGCCGACCACACCCTCCCGCACGCCCGCACCGCCACGGCAGGCGTCCGCGCCCGGCAGATCCTGATCGGCGACTTCTCCCCCGAGGACTGCGACGACTACCTCGCCCGCCGCCTCACCAGCGCCGGACAGCCCCTCATCGGCCAAGAACTACGGGAGGTCATCACCGCCCGCTCCCACGGACTGCCGCTCCACCTTGACCTGTCCGTGATGCGGTTCCTGGAGATCCGGCGCACCGGCCGCACCCCTCAGCCAGCCGACTTCGACCACGACTTCCCGGCCCTGATCGCCCGCACCCTGTCCGACCTCACCCCCGACGAACGCCATGTCCTGCGCTCGGTCAGCCTCCTCGACGCCTTCGACCTCGCCCTGGCCACCCAGGCCGCCAGCACGACCCATGACGCACCGGCTCTCCGCCTGCTGGAGCGCCCCTTCGTCCAGCAGAACCCGTTCGGTCTGTGGCCCTTCCACCTCCACGCCCTGATCCGCTCCGCCCTGCGCACCGCCGACGACGCCTCGGACGACCGCTGGTCACCGCGCGACTGGCAGCAGGCCGCCGAACGCGCCTTCGCCGCCCTCGGCGAGCAGTGGACCACCAGCACGGCGCCCGGCCGGATGGTGCTGATCGGCTGCCTGCGCCAGGGCCTGACCCTCGCCCGCGACTTCCGGCTCGACCTCGGCTGGCTGACGCAAGCGGCCTGGACCTACGTCAGCGACTCAGTCTGGGAACCACTCGCCGCCGCAGCCCAGCACGATCGACCCGACGACCACCTGGAGACGGCGGCCGACGCCCTGGTGGAGATGCTCAGCGCCCTCGCCCGGCGCCAGCACGAGCACCGCGAGCGCACCGCCGACCGGCTCACCGCGGTGGTCGACACCGGCCGGCTGCCGGACGAACTGCACGAGATGGCCGTCTACTACCTGGCCAAGGCCCAACGCGACCTCGGCCGCTCCGCCGCCTCCCGCCGCGGAATGCAACTCGTCGCCGACGGCGACGGCCGGCTCGCCCCTGCCGCCCGGCGCGGCTTGGCCCACCTTGCCCGGTCCGCCGGCGACTTCCCCACCGCCCTGGCCACAGCCCGCACCCTCGGCTGGGCCGGCCGCCACCACCGCATCGAAGGCGACGTGTGGTGGCCGCACGGCGACATGGACCGCGCGGCAGCCGCGTACGAAGCAGCCCGGACCGAAGCCGAAGAAAACGGCGTCGCCGGCGAGCGGGCCACCTCTCAGGCACAACGGGCGTTCACCCTCGCCTTCACCGACCCGGCCCGCGCCGACGACGAACTCGACCTCGCCGAGCAGCTGCTGGCCGGACTCGACCTGCGCGCCACCACCCTCACCACCAAGATCGCCGCCCTCGCCCGCGACGCCGGCACCACCACGGAAGTCGAGGACCGCGCACACTCACTGCGCACCGACATCAACGTCGCCGGCCTGGCCTCCGTGGAAGCGACGCTGGAGCTCACCCTGTGCTTCCACCACGCCATCCGCGACGACCACGAAGGCATCGCTGCCAGCATCGGCCGGCTGCGCGAGCTGACCAGCAGCGGCGACTACGCCTACTACACCGACATCGCCCACTTCATGGCCGACCGCCACTCCCCCACCGATCCCGGCTCCCCGGCTCAATGGCTCGACGGCGAGCACGCCACCCGCACCCGCTGGAACAGCCTGGTCACTGCCAGGCGCGAGCACCTGCGCGCCACACGGGTACGCCCCCGCGGTACCCGTCAGAGCCTCGGCAGGGGATAATCGGGGCATGGCCGTGCAGTCTCCTTCGTTTCCGGTGCCGAACGCGTTCGAGCTGCTGTGTGCCCAGTACGCACAGCGGCTGCCCACACAGCTGAAGGACCTGGCCGGTCCCACCCACGGCACGGTCGACCTGCCGCTGCACGTGGTCTGGTCTGGCCGCCGCTCCTACGGCCTGGAGCAGCCGCGCTCCCGGATGAGCCTGTACCGCACCGTCCTGGCCGAAGGACAACGTCAGGACCTGATCGACTTTCTGAACCGGGACCTGCTCATCGCGCAGTGGCCCGTCCTGCGCACGCTGATCAGCCGCCCGATCAGAGACGTGTGGGAAGGCGCATTCCCCGAGCTCCCCACCGCGACGGCCGCGACAGCCGCGTGAACCTCACAGATCTGCACCGCCGGCTCCTGGCCGACGTCCTCACTATCGGCACCCCCTACCCGCTGGTGATCACCGGCGGGTACGCCGTACAGGCCCACGGTCTGGTCGACAGGCTTTCCCAGGACCTGGACGTGGCCACCGAGAACCCGGCCCCTATCGACGAGATCATCCGCACCGTCGGCGACGGCCTGGCCGAGCGCGGCTGGGGCATCCGGCACATCGAGTCCAGTCCGCTATCGGGCCGGCTCATCGCCACCGACCCCGCCACAGGCGAGGAGTGCGAGGTCGACGTCCTCAAGGAAGCGTTCTGGGCGCCGCCCACGGTCACCGAGTACGGGCCGGTTCTCGCGCTGGACGACGTGATCGGCACCAAGGTCCGCGCCCTCGCCGACCGCGGCGCGGTCCGCGACCTCATCGACGTCCACGCCGCCACCCGGCACCGCTCCACCCCTGACCTGGAAAATCTCGGCCGCCGCCACGCCCGTTTCGAGTTCAGCCTGCACGACCTGCACGACCGCCTCACCGGCGCCGAGTGGTGGGACGACCAGGACTTCGCCGACTACGGACTGAGCCCTGAACAGATAGAGGACCTGCGCGCTTGGGCCCTGGCCTGGGCCGGCGACCTCGACACCCGGCTATACGCCGGGGACGACCCGGACGACAACTGACCTCCCCGCGCAGTGTGTTGCCGTGTAGGTTCGGGACCGTTGCCAGCAGCGCCGGGAGCTCTGGCGCCAGCGCTGAGACCGGAACCAGCAGTGCCTGAGCCGTGTGCTCAAGTCCTTTCGCCGCCCCCTGCAGCAGGAACGCCCGACGGGCAAGAATCTCTCCAGGGGGTTCTGTGCGCCGTGGGCAGCGGCCTTGTGGCCTGGCCTCCGTCTTGTTCCAGAGCCGCATGTGATACCCCGCTGAGCTGCGCTGCGCCTCGATCCAGGAACCCAGGGGCGAGGCGCAGCCGCGTCACCATCGAGTCCTACAGCGTGAACCGTCGTGGCGCGTCCCGCCGGATCGGTTGACGGAACCACAGCCGTCGCTACCGACGAGCCAGCGCCACGACGGTCGGCACGAGGATCGCCAGGGCCCCGCAGGCGACCTGGAACGGGGTCCCCAGGGACGGGTGGCGCCACGTCACGTAGACGAGGATGCCCACGCCGAGCAGGCCCAGCAGCACCAGGTTGAGGATCACCATCGACCAGAAGGTACGAGCTGGCACGGTGTCCTGCGGCTGGGGTGCGACACCGTTTGAAGACGTTGCGGACATGACTATTCCTATCTTTGAGTGTGCAGGGACACGAGATGTTGCTGATGATGGATCGGCCGGCAGTTAGCCGTGCAAGTCCGTCGCTGGTGCCCGGTGGCACCCCGGACACGTGGCGGTCTCCTCCATCGGGGCGGCCCGATTAAGGTCAACCCAACGGCGCCGCAAGTCTGTTGCGGTAGAGAGCAAGGCCACCTTGCGAGATTGAGGGCATCTTGCGGAAGCACAAGCGGGAGGGGCAAGTGACAGACCAGTTGCCTGCGCAGGCCATGCCACGGGGGCGAGCCCTGGCACCACTCAGCGACGGACTCGGGACGGAGGAAAGGGCCTTCGCCGAGCACCTCCGGAACTTGCGCGAGAGAGTTGGCATGACCTCCGCCGACCTGGCCGCCGCGCTCTGCGTCGACCCCACCCGGCTCTCGCGCTACTTGTCCGGTCAGAGCTTGCCGGAACCTCAGCTCCTCACCCGTTTCCACCAGCTGCTGGCTGGCCGGGACGTGGTGTTCTGCGCCGAGGATGCGGTGCGAGAGGGGCGCGCCCTGTTGTACGCAGCTGCCCGATCGAAAGGGCCCCTATCCGCCCGCGCATACGAGGTAGCGGAACTGCAGGAGAAGATGCATGAGCAGCAAGCTGATACCGCCCGCTCCCTGGCTGCTCTGCAAGGCGAGTTGCAGGAAGAACGTGACCGCCGGCACTGCGCCGAGCAGGAGATTGAGCGACTGCGGCAGGCCAGCGCAGCAGACCACGGAGAGCAGGTGCGGCAACTAGAGGCGCAGCGCGACCACGCGCTGCGCCGAGTTGCCGAACTGGAAGACCTGGTCGCCCAAACTGGTTCGCTGTTGCAGCTCCAGCAAGATGACGTACGGCACGCGCAGGAAATGGCCCAGGCAACAGCGGGTGAGCTGCAGCGCTGGGAAGACGGCGAGGGCCCCCTGCTCGATCAGGATGAGGACGGGATTGTTCCATGGCTCGACGGCGGAGGCATGACGTTCGAGAGCGCCGTCGAGAAGCTTGCCGAACTACGCGATAGAGACCAGGCCCTCGAAGCTGACCTAGCCCTCCGCAATATCGCTACGGAGACGCCTCCGGCTGTCTTCGGTGCCTTCTACCGCATGCTCATCGGGCATGGGCGCGAGTTGGATGCCGGGCGTTTGCTCCACAGCGCAGCTGTTGTCTGCGACGGCTTGCGACTACGGCAACTGCTGATCGGCACGAACAGGCTTCGCGAGGTGAGCGTTCCCCTTGTTGCCGGCCTGGACAGCGCAACGGGCCTCTCGAGCTACACGGAGAAAGATACGTCGTGCAGCGACAGCCTGGTGAGGAAGATCGGGATCTGGACGCCCACGCCCGCGGTTGCCCAGCTATACCGCGCTCTCAGCGAGCGAAGCGAAAACAGCCTGAGGGTGGAACTCACCTTTGCCGTGTCCGACCGGACACGGGGTGAGAAGCGCGAACTCCGGGAGGCCGGCGTGCCGTACTTCGGCGCCGTCTATAAGCGACTGCACCGGTGGACCTAATCCGCCACGATCAGGCCCGTCTCAGACAGGGCTGCCCGATGCCGACTACCGCTCGATGGCCACTCGATGGCCGACGAGACCCGCTTGCGGCGGGCGAGCGCCCGGCGAGACGCCACCCCCGCCGACTGTCCGCGCACCGTGATCCAGGAGCGGAACCCGAGTCGTGGCCATGTCGGAGGCGGGCGCAGGCGCCTGGGCCCGAGGTGCCCCCAGAGGCCGGGCGCGGGGCCAGTGTCCTCGCGGCGGCGCCCGGCACCCCGTGAAGCTCCAGCCGGATCAGCCGGCGACGGTAAGGACCCGGTCCGGGCGGCACACCGGGCACGGGAGCGTCGTGTCCGGGTCGGCAAGCATGCCCAGGGCCTCCTGGTCGGTCAGGAGACGATCGGTGCCCTCCGCCTGCGCGCAGTCGGGACGGTTGACGTAGAACTCGACCCAGCCGTCCGTAGGCGCAGCATCCAGGCGCCACCGGCGGCGCTCATGGGGCGGTGGCGGATCAAGGCTGGTGTAGTCCTCGCCGGGGATCGGGCGGACGACGGGGTGCGGGGCGCTGAAGCTGATGGTGCGAGCGATCAGGGCGGGTGCGTGGCGGCGGTCTTCGGCCCGGTCAGGTATCTGGAGCTGCAAGTCGTACCACCACACGCCCGCCCGGTCCCGGCGCCGCCGGACGACGGCGGCCCGTAGGCGTTGCCCGTCCGGCAGGCATACCTCCGCCTTCGGGCCCGCTTGGCCCGCGGTGCCGGCCGAGTCGTCCGTGTCCATCGTCAGGCCGGGGCTTCGTCCGGCGTTTGCTCGTGGGCGTGCTTGAGCGCGGAGCGGGCGGTGACGGGGTCGTCGCACGTCGCCCAGAACGGGTGGAAGAACACGGTGGTGACCAGCTCCATCTGCCGCGCCCGCAGCGCGTCCACCTGCTGCTTTTCCTCCTCGCTCCAGCCGGGTGAGTCGGGCCGGCTGCTTTCGAAGGAACGCCCGTTCTCCTTGGCGTGACTCCAGCCGGGCAGCGGCTCCACCGACCACGGCAGCTGCTTGTAGAGGTCGGACAGAGCCGACCGGACCTGGTGCAGCTCCAGCTGTGCGTCCCGCAGGTCCTGGGGGAAGTCGTAGGTGGACATCACCCACGGATTGCATCACATGTTCGAATTGCGGCGCAGCGCACGCACGAGTGAACCTCGCCGGGCAGGTCACCTGGAGCTCAGTCGGGGTGCGGGCCCGAGCCTCCCCTTCCTGCCGACCTGCCTCGGCTGAGGGTGATCGCGACCTACCTCCAGCTGGAGCTGGAGCGTGTGCACCGCCATGTCGCCGAGGCCGAGCAACGCGAGCGGGAGGCCGCCCGCCAGGCTGGCGCTTCCTTCGCTGCCGCGCCGTTCCTCAAGACCGCTCAGGTGTGTGGTCGACGGTGGTGAGCCACTGAGTGACGAGGGTGTCGATGAATGCGTCGGTGGCTTCGGCCCGGTCGAAGAAGAGGCGGGCGAGGAGGGGGCCGTAGAGCAGGGTGTACTGCTCCGAGGTGATCTGCAGGCCGGACGGCTCCAGGAGCTTGTTCAGCGCCGCGCGGCGGTCGTCCACGATTCGTGCCATGCCCTGGGCGCTGTCCGGGTCGTGGTCGGCTTCGGCGGCGATGGCCAATGCGGCGGTGCGGGTGGCGGGGACGGCGATGCCGGCGCGGAGGCTGACCAGCCAGGCAGTGGCGACGGCGCGAACGTCCGTGCCGGGTTCGGGGTAGCCGACGTCCGGGCCCTGCAGGGTGAGGTCGGAGAGCAGGGCCGCGCGGCTGGGCCAGTGCCGGTAGAGGGTCTGGCGCGTGACGCCGGCCCGGTCGGCCAGGAACGCGGTGGTCAAGCCGGTCAGCCCGACCTCGGGCAGCAGCTCGCGGGCGACGGCCAGGATGCGGGCGCGGGTGCGCTGGACGCGGGGATTGCTCGGGTCCGGCGGGCGGCGGTGGACGGGCGGCTTGGACGGCATGGAGCCCACCCTACCGAGAAATCATACATATCGTGTGACGTACGCAACCGCCCTCCCTTCGACTTCGCGTTTCACACGATCTGTGTGATACACCGGAAGGGCAATCACACGAACTGAGTGATTCGTCGTGTGCCGCGCCTCTCTTCCCTGGAGTTCTCGATGTCCACCGCGATCACCTTCTCCCGCTACGGCGACCCGGACGTGCTCACCCGTGCCGAGGTCGAGATGCCTGAGCCGGGTCCGGGCCAGGTCCGCGTCCGGGTGCGGACCGCCTCCGTGAACCCGCTCGACCTCAAGATCCGGTCGGGCCAGATGGCCGGCGCGTTCCCGGTCCGTTTCCCGGTGATCCCCGGGCTGGACGCGGCCGGCGCCGTCGACGCCGTCGGCGAAGGGGCCGACGCGGCTGTGGGGGACGAGGCCCTCGGTGCCACGGCAGGCGGCAGCTACGGCGAGTACGCCCTGCTCGACCGGCCGGTGGCCAAGCCCGCGGATCTGTCCTGGGAGGTCGCCGCCTCCCTGGTCACGGTCGGCCAGACCGCGTTCCGTGTCCTGGGGCAGCTGGACGTGCGGGCGGGGCAGACGCTGCTGGTCCACGGCGCCGGCGGCAGCGTGGGCACCGTCGCGGTGCAGCTGGCGGCGGCGCGTGGCGTCACCGTCATCGGGACGGCCGGCGAGCACGATATCGAGCGCGTCACCGCACTGGGAGCCACGGCGGTCCGCTACGGAGACGGCTGGGCGGAGCGCGTGAAGACCGCGGCTCCGCAGGGAGTCGACGTTGTCCTCGACGCCTCCGGGGCGGGCGTGCTCGCCGAGTCCGTCGCCCTGACCGGTGACAGCGCGCGCGTGATCACCATCGCCGACATGACCGCCGCGCAGCACGGCGTCGTTTTCAGCGCCGGCAGCGCCGAGGACGCCCACTCCCTGCCGGAGCTGGTGCAACTGGCCGCCACCGGCAAGCTCACCGTGCCCGTCTGGCGTGCTTACCCGCTCGACCAGGCCGCCGCCGCCCACGCCGACATCGAAGCCCGGCGCAACAAGGGCAAGATCGTTCTCCTGCCCTGACGGACCGCACACCGATGGCAGCCCGCCCCGTCCACGCGTCGCTGACGGTCGATGCGGATCTCGCCGCCGCGTTCGAGATCCTCGGCCAGAAGTGGAACGGCATCATCCTCCACACCCTGGCCACCCGCCCCGCCCGCTACAGCGAACTGCACACCGCCATCGGCTCGATCAGCACCAAGATGCTCGCCGACCGGCTGCGCGAACTCATCGAGGCCGGGCTCGTCACCCACGACCGGCTCCCGCCCGGGCCCGCCACCTACACGCTCCCCGCCAACGGCCGGACCCTGCTGCCCGCCCTGGAGCACCTCCGCTCCTGGGCCCGGAACCGCACCACCTGATCCCCCCCCCGCAAGAAAGGGAACTCCCCATGCCCGCACACCCCCTGCCCGAAGCCACGTTCGCCCGCACCGTCCTGGGCTCCGGCCCCGGCCTCGCTCTGGCCCACGGCGCCGGCAGCAGCATCGACAACACCTACGGCCCGGTCCTGGAAGCCCTGGCTGCCGGGCACAAGGTCGTCGGCATCGACTACCCCGGCAGCGGCGCCACCCCCCGTGCCACCGCGCCGCTGTCGCTGGACGACCTGGCCGACCAACTCGTCGCCGCCGCCGTAACCGAGGGCCTGGACACCTTCGCCCTGCACGGCTTCTCCCTCGGCGGCCCGGTCGCCATCCGCGCGGCCGCCCGTCACCCCGAGCGCGTCACCGCCCTCGTGCTGACCGCGACCTTCCCCCACCGCGACAACCGGCTCGCGCTCGCCGCCCCGATCTGGCGCAAGCTCGCCGAGACCGACCAGGAACTGCTGTCCCAGTTCATGGTCATGATGGCCATGGGCGCCGATGCGCTGGAGGCCATGCCGGACGAGCAGCTCCAGCAGGTCGTCGGATTCTCCGCCACCAACATCGCCGACGGAACCCCCGAGCACGCCGAACTCGGCGGCCGCCTCGACGTCCGCGACGACCTGCCGCACATCAAGGCGCCCACCCTGGTCATATCCACCACCCAGGACTGGTTCACCTCCACCCGCCTGCACCGCCAGCTCGCCGACAACATCCCCGGCGCCCAGCTCGTGGAGATCCCCACCGGCCACCTGCCCATGGTCGAACGGCCCGAGGAGTGGCAGAAGCTCATCACCGACTTCGTCGACCAGCACAACGCCGCCTGAACAACACACTCGCGGGACCGGCCACGGCGCACGGCCCCGCGGACGGCGACCACCACCGCTCCCGGCGCCGGTTGCCGTCGCAACGACCAGCCCGCATCGGCGATATCCGCGGCGCAGCGTCCAGCACCCACATCCGCGACAGCCCCCCGCCCACCGCGCACTGCGGCAGACAGCGCGCTCCACGTGTGCGGCGGAGCGTCACCACCCCGAGGAAGAGACACCACCCATGACCACTGCTTTCGATCCGATCGCCCTGGGCGGCAAGCACCTGGCGAACCGTGTCGTGATGGCCCCGATGGCCCGCAGCCGCGCCTACGGGCCGGGCGCCGAGCCGACCGAGCTGATGGTGACGTACTACACGCAGCGCGCCAGTGCCGGGCTGATGGTCAGCGAGAGCATCCAGCCCTCGCCGGTCGGCCAGGGCTACCCCGACACCCCCGGCCTGCACACCCCCGGCCAGGTCCAGGCGTGGTGCACGGTGACCGACGCCGTGCACCGCGAGGGCGGCGTGATCTTCGCCCAGCTGATGCACGCCGGCCGGATCAGCCACCCGAACCTGCTGCCCGGCGGCCTGGAGCCGGTGGGTCCGTCGGCGGTGGCCGCCAACGGGCAGATCTACACCCACGAGGGGCGCAAGGACCTCGCGGCGCCGAAGGAGCTGAGCGAGGCGGAGATCCGGCAGACGATCGCCGATTTCGCCGACTCGGCCCGCAACGCGATCGAGGCCGGGTTCGACGGCGTCGAGCTCCACGGCGCCAACGGCTACCTGATCCACCAGTTCCTCGCCCCCAACTCCAACCGGCGCACCGACGCCTGGGGCGGCGACACCGAGGGCCGGATGCGCTTCGCCGTCGAGGTCGTCACGGCCGTGACCGAGGCCATCGGCAGCGAGCGCGTGGGCCTGCGGATCTCGCCCGGAAACCCGTTCAACGACATGTGCGAGGACAACCTGGGCGAGGTCTACGGGGCGCTGCTTGAGCAGCTCGCCGGCCTGGACCTGGCCTACCTGCACCTGATGGAGGGCCCGGACCGCGACCTGACCGCACACCTGCGCAAGGCATGGCCCGGCACATTCATCCTCAACCCCTTCACCCACCCCGACCCCACCGGACCCGACGCACTGAGGCTGATCGAAGACGGCAGCGCAGACATGCTCGCTTACGGCGCCCTGTTCCTCGCCAACCCCGACCTGCCCCGACGCCTCGCCTCCGGCGGCCCGTTCAACACCCCGGACCCGGCCACCTTCTACGGCGGCGACCACCGCGGCTACACCGACTACCCCACCCTCCCCGCCTGAGCGACGCCCCGTCGCCATAGCCCGTCCCGGCCGCGGGGCCGGGACGGGCAAGCACAGGGCGGGACGGTGCGTTGGAACTCACGCCGGTCCTGGGGCAGCTCTTGGGCTACATGGACACGGCTCTCAGCGGCAGCCCGGAGCAGCCGAACATGGTGATTCGTTCGATCTGGGGATGGCACCACACCTGTAGCACCCGCTACGGTCACGCCTACCGGCACCGAGCTGCACGAAGAAGTCGCACCTCACTTCACGCCACACGATCAGCCCCAGAGAATCCGCTGTGCAAGACCTGCCGGGCCAATGTCGAAGCCGGGCGGGCCAAGCCGGCCGCCACGTAGCCGCCCGACCCTCGCCGCCACAAACCATCCAGGTCTGCGGCTCGGAGCCGGCTCCGCCCAGGCCCTGCCGATCCCGGTACGGTCCCCGAGGACAAGACGGCGCCATGAGTGGGGTGGAACGTGACGCGAGGCCCGGTTCGACGAAGCGGCGAAGTTCTCGGCTTCGGGTTGCCGGCCGTTGGGCACGGCTGTGCGCAGACCTCGCAGTGTCCTGGTTGTGGGCGCAACACTCTTTGTAGCGCGACCAGTTCGTCCTTCAGGAGAAGGCATCCCTCCATGCTTCGCCCCTGAGAGCATCGTTGGCGAGGTGACGGGGCGGAGAAGGAGTGAGTTTGCGCAGATCCTTACAGGTTGTGGAAGCGGGCGAGGCCGGCAGCCGTCGGCACCGGCTCGTCTGGCGGGCGGCGATGATGGCCACCGGTCTCGCGCTGGTTTTGTGTGCCGTGTGGGTGGCGCGTGCCCTGGCCCGCGGCGGACTGGCGCCCCAGGACCAGGCCACCGTGGTCGGGCTGCTGGTCGCAGTGCTGGGTGCGGTGCCCGGCCTGATTGCGCTGCGCCGCCGTGCCGAAGTGGATCTGACCGTCGCCACCGACCGCCTCGCCCTCCATGTGAAGAACGCCGAGAGCGGGCAGTGGCAGCGGCTGCTCGGCCAGGACCGCATGCCCATCGACATCGGGTTCGCCTTCCGGGCGGCCGGCTCGCGCACCGCCACACCGCCGGACACCCCCGCTGGGCGTCTGAGTCAGGTGGCGGACGACTTCAGCGCTACCCGCCCCCGTCGCCTCGTGATCACCGGGGAGCCCGGCTCGGGCAAGACGGTCCTGGCGGTGAAACTGCTCCTCGCTCTGCTGAACGGCCGGGAGCCCGACGATCCCGTCCCTGTACGGCTTTCCCTGGCGGGCTGGGACACCACCCAGCCGTTCACCCACTGGCTGGCCGAGCGGCTCGTCCAGGACTACGACCGCGATCCACGCATCGCCCGCGAACTCGTCGCCGACCACCGGATCGTGCCGGTTCTGGACGGCCTTGACGAAATGGACAGTACCCAAACGCCCCTGGGCGCCTCCCGGTCACGGGCCGCCCTGCGCGCTCTGGACGCCTACCAGGACGGCACCGAGGGTGCTCCCTTCGTCCTCACCTGCCGCTCCGCCCTCTACGACACGCTCACCGACGCCGGTTACGACGCCCTCGACACCGCCCGCATCGACCTCGAACCGGTGACGCCGGCACAGGCCATCACATTTCTCGAATCCCGCCGGCGCGGGCGCCCTGAACGTTGGCAGACAATCCTGGACACCCTGCGCACCTGCGAAAACAGCATGCTGGCCCGCGCACTGTCGACACCATGGCGGCTGACGCTGACTGCCGTCGTCTTCGCCGATTCGGGTGACCCCGCCGACCTGCTCGCCCATTCAGCGCCGGGCGAAGTGGACGCATATCTGCTGGAGCGGTACCTCCCGGCCGCGGCGCGTATGCATCCGACGCGGCCGGAGCAGTACACGGCCGAGGAGACGGCACGGTGGCTGGGGGTGCTGGCGCGGCATCTGGCCGCCGGGCCTTCCGGTCCGGGGACGGATCTCGTGCTGCATCGGCTGTGGCCAGTGGGCGGGCGCAGGCGGGTGCGGATCGTGGAGCGAACTCTGGCACTGTTCGTCCTGCTCCCGACCGTTTTTTTCGGATTCCTTGGAGTATGGGAGTACGCGCAACTCGACAAGAGATTCATGCCACTCGGACTCATCGCCTTCGGCGTGGCCGTGCTCGCCGTGTTGCTTCGCGCCACGCGACGTCACACACCGACGCCCCGGCTCACGGGATTGCCCCGGAAAGGTACCGCGGCCAGGAGGCGCATGAGCCGCCACCGGTGGAGGGTCGGAATGACCACAGGAGTCGCGGCCGCTCTCCTTGCCTTCCTAGTCTTCTGGCCCGACCATCTCTTCCTCTTCACCTTTGTGATCTCCCCACTCACTGCTCTGGCGCTCACCTGCGAGTTCGGGCTGCTGCTCGGGATCGCAGCCGGCCTCAGCGCCAAACAGCCGGACGACGTGGCCGTCGATGCCGCCGATCCGCGCAATCCCCTCCGCGACGAGGTCACGGCCGGTCTCACTTCCGCGATTTCCTACGGCCTTGCCCTCGCCCTTCCCCTGATGACCCTCCCGCTCCTCCCACCGCCCGATTGGCAGCACATGGGGATCGCGGGCCACGAGCTGAGATTCAGCTTCGTCGAGAACCCCGCACTCGCCGTGGCCTGCATGATCATCATCGTCCGCACGCCCGCCGCCCGCCGCTACCTGGCCCTTCTCCTCTGCACCAGAAGCCACCTGCCCTGGCGCCTCGGCGCCTTCCTCTCCTGGGCCCGCGACGCAGGCATGCTGCGAACCTCCGGCATCGCCTACCAGTTCCGCCATCGCGAACTCCAGGAGTGGCTGGCCCGACGCCTGTGAGCGCTGCTTCAGGAAGCCGCGTCCGCTGTCCACCTCCCTCATCCTCCCGCGCGCTACCGTGGCGGAAGGCCGTGAGATCGACCTCCACGGGGCCGAGGCGGGGACCGGGCGAGGTCGCCGGCGAACTCCCGCAGTCTCGACGCGACGGGGGCCAGGCTGCTCGGGCAGCAGGGCGAGGACGGGCTGAAGAGCCTCAAGCGTGCCCTCGGGGTGACCGAGGACGACATGTGCGGAGGTGATCGAACGCCGCAAGTCACTGGGCGTCGCCCCCGTCTGGATAGCCGGCCCCAAAGCGCCGCTGACCGGCCGCCGGTCAGGGTTCGACCAGTCCGACGCGGATCGCGTACCGGGCGAGTTCCAGTCGGTCCTTCAGCCCGAGTTTCTCCAGCAGGTTGGCCCGGTGCCGTTCGACGGTCTTCACGCTGATGACGAGCATGTCGGCGATCTGCTGGGAGGTGTGGCCCTCGGCGACGAGCTTGAGGATCTCCTCCTCCCGGGCGGTGATGGCCTTGGCGGGCAGGGCTGCGCCGTCCCGGGCGCTCTCCAGGTAGTTGCGGATGAGGGCGTTGACGGCGCCCGGGTAGAGGAACGGTTCGCCGCGCATGGTGGCGCGGCATGCCTCGACGAGGTCGCGGTCGGCGACGGACTTCAGGACGTAGCCGGAGGCCCCGACGGCCAGGGCCTCGAAGAAGTACTGCTCGTTGTCGTACATGGTCAGGATGAGGATGCGGACGCCGGGCTGGGTGCGGGAGAGCTCGCGTGCGGCCTGCAGGCCCGTCAGGCGCGGCATCGCGATGTCGAGGATGGCCAGGTCGGGGCGGTGGGTGCGGGCCGCTTCCAGGGCTTCGGCCCCGTCACCGGCCTCGGCGACGACGGTCAGGTCGGGTTCGCTGTCAAGGATGAGGCGGACTCCGCGACGGACCAGGGCGTGGTCGTCGGCGAGCAGGATGCGGGTGGCGGGCGCCTCGCGCATGGTCAGTCGCTCCGGTGTGAGGCGGGGACGGGGACGGTCAGACACATCTCGGTGCCACCGGCGGGGCCGGGGCCGAGGGAGAGGCGGGCGCCGACGAGGAGGGCGCGTTCACGCATGCCCTGGATGCCGGTTCCCTCGACCGCGCCCTCAAGGCCGCGGCCGTCGTCTCGCACCCGGAGCTCGACGCCTGCGGGGGTGTGTCCGAGTGTGAGGTCGACGCGGCGGGCTCCGGAGTGCCGGGCGGCGTTCGTCAGACTCTCCTGGGCCACGCGGTAGACGACGAGTTCGGCGTCGTGGCTCAGGACGGGCAGATCGGCGTCGATCCGGGCTCGCACCGCCGCAAGGGGGCTGGTGAATTCGCTCGCCAGGGCCTTCAGGGCTTTGGCCAGGCCGAGTTCCTCCAGGACACCGGGGCGCAGCCGGCGGGCGATCCGGCGGATCTCGTCGAGGCTGGTGCGGGTGGTCTCCTGGATCTGGCGCAGTTCCTCCCGTACGGCGGGGGGTGCGTGGCCGCTGACGCGTTTGAGTTCGAGGAGGGCCGCCGTGAGGGTCTGGCCGATCTCGTCGTGGAGCTCCTGCGCGATGCGGTGGCGCTCGGCCTCCTGGGCCGAGAGGGCCGCGGCGGCACTTGCGGTGCGTTCGGCCTCCAGCCGGTCGAGCATGGTGTTGAACGTGGTGATCAGCTCGGCGATCTCTCCGCGGCCGACGGCCACCGCGCGGTTGCCGGGGCGCAGCAGGTCGGTGGTGGTCATGGCGCGGGTGAGGCGCTGGAGCGGGGCGAGGGTGATGCGGAGCAGCACCCCGTTGGCGACGAGCATGGCGGCCAGACCCGCGGTGAGGATGGCGGCCTCGGTGAGCAGGACGGGTGTGGAGACGGTGACCGGCCCGAGCAGCAGCAGGACCGCCGCGAGGGTCAGCACGACGGCGTTGAGCAGGAAGATCCGCCAGAACAAAGGCACCGGTGCTCCTTCCGTCCCATTGCTGCTCGCAGGTCCATGGTTGTGCGTCCCCGGCTGCCGGCGGGCGTGCCTGGGCCGTCGGGTTCCAGCCTGGTGGGCGGCGGGGCTGTCGTCCATCGGTAGCGGCCCCCATGCGGGGCGCGGCCATGGGGGCCGGACCTGGGGAAGATGGGTGCTGGCACCGATGGTGGCGGGCGCACACGGCGTGTGACGGTGGTGGCACCCCGCTGGCCCCGACCTCGGGAGGAGCGATGGCACCCGTCGATGTCCGGCCGCTGAGCGGTCGCGAGGAACGGCCGGCCGATCGCGAGGACCGGACGATGGCGCGGATCGATCCGCGCCGGGTCCGCGGGCGGGCCGAAGGACGCTCCGGTGCTCTTCCAGGACGTCCGCGCCCGGCGTGGGAGCAGAGGCGGCGGCTGACGGCCTTGGCGCTGTCGGCCGTCGCGGTCGCTGTCGCCCTGGTGGTCACCGGGCTGCTGCTGCCCCAGGCCCTGCTGCTGGCTGCCGGACTGGCCACGGCAGGGGTGGCGGCGCACCTGTTCATGCCCGCCCACCGGCCGGGACGGCGGAGCGGATGATCCGCCGGCGCGATGACGTGCTCCGGCCGGTGCCGGTGCCTTGACCCAGGGAGGACGTATCCGACTCGTCAGCCGCACGTCGGCCCGACCCGTGCCACGGAAGGTGGTGACCCGTGGGACATGCTGACACGCTGCTCGCCATGGGCGGTGCCTTCCTTGCCGCCGCCGTGCTCGCCCGCCTCGGCAGCCGGATCGGCCTGCCGACCATCCCGCTGTTCATGCTCGGGGGCATTCTGCTCGGGCCCCATACTCCGGGGCTCGTCCTGGTCGAGGACGCGCACGACTTCGAGATGCTCTCCGCGCTCGGCCTGGTCCTGCTGCTCTTCTACCTGGGGCTGGAGTTCCACCTCGACGACCTCCGCAGCGGCGGCCGGCGTCTGCTGGGCGCGGGCGGCATCTATCTGCTGCTGAACGTCGGGACGGGCCTGGGCTTCGGACTGGCTCTGGGCTGGGGGACGCGGGAGGCCCTGGTCCTCGCCGGAGTGCTGGGTATCTCCTCGTCCGCGATCGTCACCAAGATCCTCATTGATCTGGGCCGGCTCGGGCGCCCGGACACCCGGCTGATCCTGGGCGTGATCGTCGTGGAGGACATCTTCCTCGCGCTGTATCTGGCCGCTCTCCAGCCGGTCATCAGCGGTGCCCAGGGCCTCGGGGAGACGGTGCTGGAGGTGTCGAAGGCGTTCGGATTCCTGCTGGTGCTGGCCGCGGCAGCCCGGTTCGGCACCCGGCTGATCGGTCGGCTGATCGCGGTGCGCGACAACGAGCTGCTGGTCATCAGCTTCCTCGGCGCCGCGGTGCTGATCGCCGGTGTCTCCGAGGTGCTCGGGGTCGCCGATGCCATCGGCGCCTTCATGGTCGGCCTGATCCTCGCCGGTACCTCCTCCGGGCCGCGGATTCGCGAGCTGGTGCACCCGCTGCGCGACGCCTTCGCGGCGATCTTCTTCTTCGCGTTCGGGCTGGCCATCGACCCCGGGGACGTCGTCTCTGTGGCCGGACCGGTCGCCGCCGCCGTCGGGCTGACGGTGCTGATGAACGTGACGGCGGGGCTGCTGGTCGCCCGGCTCTACCGCTACGGGCCCCGGACGGCCGCAGACATCGCAACCGCCCTCCTCGCGCGCGGCGAGTTCGCGCTGATCCTCGCGGCGATGGCCGCCGGCGCGGGGCTCGACGGCCGGCTCTCCCCGTTCATCGCCGGATACGTCCTCGTCCTGGCCGTCCTCGGTCCGGTGTTCGCCGGCCGGGCGAAGCTGCTCGCGCGGGCGCTGCTGGCGGCGCAGACACGCTTGCCCGGCAACCG
This sequence comes from Streptomyces sp. NPDC048612, assembly GCF_043199295.1. Lineage (NCBI taxonomy): Bacteria > Bacillati > Actinomycetota > Actinomycetes > Kitasatosporales > Streptomycetaceae > Streptomyces > Streptomyces sp. NPDC048612. The sequence goes on along the minus strand of NZ_JBICVV010000021.1, from coordinate 110,677 downwards.
GCCCCGCCCTTCCCTCCCGGCCCCGGGGCCGGCGCGAGACGCGCGGGAGACCACGGAGCCGGGCAGGCAGGGGGCCGCGGCGGGCGAGTGCTGCCGGACCGCGCCGAGGGCTGGGACCACATCGACGTGGATTAGGACGAGGAGGAGGCGGTGGGACGCGTGATGCTGAGCATGTGCGCTCGGCGATCGGCGACCCGCACGAAGTGGCGTGAGGGTCACGCAGCGGATGGGTGCTGGCACCTGTCAGGCTCTGGAGCAGGTAGTCGTTCGGTCCTTCGCACGGGCCAAACCGCCCCCGCCTGGGGTTGCATCGGTCAGGCGCTGGCGAGGAAGTCGATGGCGCGTTCGTCTAGTTCGGCCGCGCAGCGTACGCCGCGGGCGCGGAAGCGTGCGAGGTCGCCGCGCATTCGGGTAACGGCCTTACGCGTGCGGACGGACCGTACGCCGTCCATGTGGTCCAGGGCCCGGTTCCAGGTGGCGCACGCTTGCTCGATCCGGCCGCGCTTGAGCTGCATTTCGGCGCCGGCGACCAGGTCCAGGGCGACGATCCGCGCGTAGGTACCGGCCGGGCGGGCCCCGGCGGCGCGGCTGTATTGCTCGGCGGCGGTCCGGTGGTCACCGAGCGTCTCGTAGACCTTGGCGTTGCGCGAGTACACCGATGCGGCCGGAGGTCCCCAGGCCAGGGCCCAGAACGGCACTTCGTCGCCGGGGCCGCCGGTCAGCAGGGTGCTCGCCCGCTCGGCTTCGGCGAGGGCGGCCGTGCGCTGTCCGGACTTGGCCAGGGTGTGGGCGTGAACGACGCGGAAGAGAGATTCAGTCTGGGCGTCGACTTTGCCCTTGGCGCGGTTCAGTCCTGTCTGTGCCAGGCCGAGGCAGTGTTCGGGGCGGTGCAGCTTGAGCCCTTGCATGGCCATCGTGCGCATCACGAACCCGTCGTGCCCGGTGACGTCGGATTCGACGGCGAGTGCGTAGGACTGAAGGTAGTAGCGCTGCGCGAGCCCCTGCTGGCCTGCGTCGTAGGACTTCCAGCCCAGTAGGTGCACGCCGCGGGAGGCGGCGGAGAGCATGTGCTGGCGGATTTCCCCGGTGCGGAAGCGCCCCCGGCACAGAGGGGCAAAGTCGTCGCGAAGGTACTGCACGAGCGCGCTGCGGCCGTGTTGACCGCCGTGGCGTTCGTCCATCTCGGAGAAGACGCGCACCATGTCGCGCACGGCGGCGACCTCGGCCATGCCGACGACGTGGCCGGACCGGGCCGCAGCTGTGCGGTCAGCGATCTCTTCCACGTAGGTCAGAGGCAGGGCAGCGGCGGCCACCGAGTACGCGGAGGATGTGAGGAAACGTCGCCGGTCCAACTCGAACCTCCACATCGGCAGCAGGGCGTCGATCGGGTCGGCCCCGAGGGCCAGCCCGATGCTGTCATCCTCCTCAGGCTCAGCTAATCCGAGGTCGGCCGACGCGAGCAGACGGCCCAGCCGCCTGGACAGCGCGACGGCGAGGTAACGGACGGTGTCGCCCTGGGGGGTGACGCCGACGATCCAGTCGACCTTCAGCGCCAGCCGAGCCGGGGATCGTCAGCCCAGATGGGCTTCACAGACGGGTAGTCGGCATCCTGCACGTGCTGGTTGTCTCGAAGGTGACGGGCTGGTCGTCGCGCTGCACCGCAGTTTGCCGGACTGGCCGCGACGAACCGGCACCCGCAGAAGGCACCTGAAGACCGAAAACAGCAGCCCCGTCGCGCGATGCGCGACGGGGCTGTGCATTACATGACGTGGCGTTGGTGACCAGGCGGGTGCCTGGCTGATTGGCCACTATGAGGAGAGGTGGCCTAGTCGCGCCACAACTCTATTTCCTCGAGTTTTCCCATGCGGGCGTGTCCTGTGGCGAGGTCCACGAGGATGGGCCAGCAGTCAAGCAGCATGACATGCGAGTCTCGGCTCTCCAGGTATTCCTCGGAGTTGTACGGGACGATGAGAAGTTCGCCCTTTTCCATCACGAGCTCGTAGTCGATTTTGAGGGGTGGATCGTAGGGACCTGTTTCGCTTACAAGCAGCTCCTCTGCCGCCTTCAAAGCTTCGGATCGGCTGAGCGTCATTTTGTCCTCATGAACTTGTAGCTTTTGTACACCGCGGGGGCTGCGTGGCCGCTCTGCCCATCCAAGAATACTACATCCCCGCCGCGGTTAATTACATTAAAAACGTGGCCACCACGTGGATCTGACCCGTAAACAATGCCCCGCGAACCGTCGCCTGCCGCTTCGATGTCCTTGACGATATTGGACAACGACCTATCCCTGAACTTCTTTCCCGGAAAGTACCTCTCTAGTGATTGGAGGCTTCCACGACTCAGATCGGGAAGAGCAGAGGCTGGCGTACCATCCAGGGTTTTCTCAACACCCAGTACGCATGCGCGACAATTGGTGCCGCCCTTGCCGGGGTTGACGATTCTCCGCAGATCTTCGGTAACGGGCGTCTTGTAAGAGTCCCCGAGTACGGTTTTACCGCCGCCGCCTTCCCCCCATCGGATGTTTCCGATCCTGTTGAACGATTTTTCGTTCTTGACGGCCCTGGAGAGGTCTTCGGCCTTGATGACCGTCCTACCCGCCTTGACCCAACGCAGGAAGATAACTGCACCGAGGGCTCGATCGGCAGAGGAGAGCTTCTCTCCGGTTACTGAGTCCGTCCCTGTGAGGAGCTCAGCGATCCCCTTCGCGTCCCCCACGCCGGGAAGGAGGTTCATGATTGCGGAGATGATGGCCTGCTTTGCCTTGTCTTCCTGCGCCTTGGCCCCCCCGAAGATCCAGTCGCCGGCGTCAGACAGGTCCAGGTCCTTGAAGGGGCTGCCATCCTCTGAAAGCGCACCGCTCTCAAGCCTCTTGTTCAAGTCATCGAGAGCCTTGTTCATCCCGGACACGGCGCGATTGGTCTCGTCCATAGCCCGATTGGCTTCATCAATGGCCTTGTTCATTCCATCAAGGGCGTGGTTGATCTGATCCACTCCCTCGTTCATCTGGTCCATGCCCTGGTTCATCAGAGCCACATCGGCATTCAGGCCCGTGAGGGCTTCATCCATCTCGCCGAGACCAGAATTTATTTTATCAAACGTCGACCACAGTTCCTTGTCGTCCAGAATCTTCGAGGCAGATTCCATGACAGGGTTTAGCAGTGTTGCGAGCTCACTCATGGCTTTTACGAGCTGCGCCGACTTCAGCGCGGGCCGATAGAATAGATCAAATTCCTTTTCGAGGTCCTCCATCAACCTCTTTTGGGTTGCGAAAGCCTCAGCTCCGACTTTCGGGTCCTGAAAATCTTCCGCCTTCACCTTGTGCGAAGTGACTTCTTGGGCGAGTTTCTTCAGATCCTGAGATTTCTTGTACAACTCAGGAAAGCGACCCTTGGACTCTGCGTGCCACTCGTGCTCAGCGATGAAGAGAACGATGAGGCCAAGGCCCGCAACAACCTTGTTGTCGTGAAGTGATTTCTTGAGGCACGAAAGTCTCTCTTTCAGGGGTAACGAAAAACATTTATCTATTGCCGAGTCGACTTGTTGCGGTTCGGCGGCGACAGCTGCGCCCACTCCCCCAGCGAAAAAGATGGATAGCGTCACCATGAACGCCACAAGTCGGGTTTTCCAACGGAATTGCATAATTCCTTAGCCAGTGCAGAAATGAGGTAATGGAGTAGGTCAGGGGGCAGCCCACGGACGACGCTCGTCGGAAGCGCTACGGATGCACGATCCAGCACAAAAGATGCCCCCCGAACCACATGTGACACATAATCATACATATGGCTCATGTGGCCTGAGGCCTTCAACCACGTTGGCTTCGCGGTCCTGGCAAGATGCTGCGGCTTGGCGAGCCCGGCCGGATCGACTACTTCCGTCCTCCTTGACCGCCGTCAGTAGAGCTGGACGCGGGTGAGGACGGCGACGGGGAATGCGGCGGGGCTCGCCGAGATTGCACAGTGCCGAAGAGAGGATTCCGCCATGACCACCCCGTCTACCCCCCGCCCCGCCCCCCTGGTCTGCCCGTCTGACCAAGTCGGGCGGTGCGCACGCTGCCAACAGCCCTGTCACAGGTACGGGGCCGGGGGAACCCGCTGTGCATCGCGTGCCTGACGGAAGTCCGCCAGAAGCAGAAGCCGACATCAGCCGCCTGAACTGCCGGACCAGGACCTGCGACGAGCAGCAATGATCACCGTGTTCGGACTGTCGCATAGGCAGTGACTGCGGCACTGCCAATAGCTCCGATGGCGGTGGCCTGTTCGGCATGGCCGGTCAGGGCGAGCACGGTGATGGCAGGTACACACAGACCGACGATGCCGGCTATACCCCATCGAACAGCGGTACCGAGGGGCTGTCGGACCGGTGGGGTACCATCGGGCTCAGTCAACGGTTCCTTCCCTTCTCCAGATGTGAGGCGAACCCGACGACGAGACGTAGGGAGACCTGAGGCACGGCCAGCCGCCAAGCAAGGACCGCGCATGGGTCTCCCTTCGCCTTTCGAAGGGCGTCTGCGATGGAGCGAGCGTACGTCTGGGCCCTGACAATCGTGACGCCTGCTTGTCCAACTCCTCCCAGGGCAGGAGGCATTGTGCCTACTCCACCGACAGTGGGTGCGGCGCTTCAGAAAGCCGCAGGCCAGCGATCGATTTACCGGACTCCCCACGGGCCAAGAAGTTCGGAAACTTGCCCTGCCAGATCTGCTTGAGGAGCTTGGCCAGATCGGCGACGACGCGGTTGAGGTTGTCGGACCCGACGCGTTTTCCCTCGCCAGCGACGACACGGACCAGTGTCGAAATCGTCGTCGTTCGAGCCTGGCCAGTGGAACCAAGACGTAAGTTCGGAACTTGCTGCCGGCGTGCATCTTGATCTGGTTGTCGAGCTTGGTGACCAGCTGCCTGCGTCTTCTCGGCGAGATACGTCGCGTCCGGCTCGCTGATGAAGATGATGAACTCGATCTCAACGGGGACGTGCACCGGCTCCTTGAGCTTGGAGTCACATACAGGGAAACGCCCCGGACCGCCCTACCCGATCCGAAGACCCGTGCTGACCCGAAGCGCCCACGGCGGAACCCTCAGAGGCGTTGGAGCTGGCTCCGGGGACTCCGCCGTGCCCTTCCGCTGCCCGGCGGAACGCAGGTAGATCCGCCCTCCGTCTGTCCAGGTCGCGGGTCCCCGCCGCCGACGGGGTGAACTGGCGGCAGAGGCCCGCGACCGCAGCCCTACTTCACTTCCGGGCGGGGATGTTGATCTGGATGCCTCCTCCCAGGGAGCCGGCGCCGATGAGGGCGACACCCGCCTCGTCGTGGCCGGTCAGGGTGAGGGCCACGCCGGTGGTGCAGAGCACCACGGACAGCCCGAGCGCGGTCCAGCCGAGGGCGTCCCGGGCGCGGGGACGCTCCGCGGGAGCAGGGTCCGGCGTGGGCGGCTCGGCCGGCTGCGTCCCGTGCGACTGCGAGTCATCGGGGTGGCCATTCGTGGTGGACATGACAAACCTTCGCTTCTGGTGCATGCGTCAGCACGCGGTGAATGGGATGAACGGACCTTGGACCGACGGGGAGTTAGCCGCGCAAGTCCCGTGACTGATGTCCGGTGGCGCCCCCGGACACGGAGGAGACTGCACCGCACAGGGAGCGGATTCGAGTTCTCGCGAATTTGCGGCCGCCGCTGCGATGCCCCATCCCCCTGTACCAACCACCGCGCCCATTCACGTGTTCTGACCTGCGACTTTGCGGCGGCGCCTCTTGAATGAGCCGCGCGATGCCGCTATGAAGCGGATATTCGCGAGCGCTTGAATCGACCCGCCCGCGCTGATACGGCCGCCGGCCATACCCCACGGCCGCCCTAGGTGCGCAAGTCCCCTTGATACGCGCGCTCTTAGCCGGTGAAGGGTTAGCGGCACAACCCTTGCGACCAGCGTTCTTCGCGGGGCCGCGGTCACCCGCTCTCGGGCCCTGGCCAGGCCTGAGTGGCGACTGCAGACCAGGACGCCCACGATCTCTCGACGCCCGTTCGCACATAAGTAACCAGTCGGTAGCGGTGAGTAAGATTTTGAGGTCATCCGATGCACGTTCGCGCAGCCGCGGACGCTTTCACGGGCAGAGGGCCAACCGCCCTCCGGCGCTGAGCGGGTAGGGCGCCGTACCTGACAGCGGAGGGGACCTGAAGGTCCGTGATGAATCACTTCATCGGTGACTGGGCTACGGCCGCAGTGGTGGCCCGGGTGTTCGGCGCAGATGTGCGGATGCTGCTGCGGCGAATGGCTGCGGCCGGCGTGCGGCTGGGGAACGCCGAACTTGCCCAGGCCCGTCGTGGCAATAAGCGGGAGGGAGGGCGGTGACCGAGAAAGCCCCGGACCCCCCGAGGCGCGCAGTTTTGCCGAAGTTGCCAGCCGACTTCCGAGCCTTCCATCAGCTCTACCGCGCCTGCTATGTGCGCTGGGCGGAGATCCATCTGGGCTCGCGAGCCGATGCCGAGGAAGCCGTCGACCGTGCCTTCGAGCAGCTGGCGATCGACTGGATTCATGTGCTGCGCCAGCCGGTGCCGGAGGCGTACGCCTGGAAAGTGGTCAAGAACCGCACGATCGATGTCGCCAGGGCCCGCGGCCGACGCCCCTCCGTCGTGGACTTCGCCACCTTCGAGACCCGGACTCTGCACCAGGCGGTGGACCCGATCGGGGAGCTGGAGGAGTCCCTGAGCATTTATCAGGCGATTTCCCAGCTCCCCGAGCGGCAGTTCGACGTGATCGTGCTGCGCTACTGCCTTGGCTACGACACCGCGGAGATCGCCGACGTCATGGGCATCACGGTCGCCGGGGTCCGCTCGACCGCCCGCTACGCCAGACGGCGCCTGAAGCAGGTCCTTGGCCTGGATGCGGATGAAAGGAGCCACGATGGACCCCTCACCGATTGAAAGGGCCCTGGCCAAGGCGCGACTGGAGGACAGCACGTACAGCACTGAGGACATCGAGGCAGCCGAGCGGCGCGTCGCCGCCCGCGTCGCCGACCGGCTGCTGCACGGCGCCTTGTCCTTCGACGATGCAATGAAGCCGGCCCGCGCCCAGACCGTACGGGCACCCAGCCCCGGCTGTGGGGCCTGGCAGCCGGAGGAGAAGCTGCGCAACGACGCAGCCGGCGCCCTGCGCGCCCTGTGCCGGAGTCTGGTCGGCCAGGCCGACGCGCTCCACCAGATGGCCACGTTCGTCGGACACCGCATCCTCGACCCCGACGGGGCCGTCATCCTCGGCTGTGTCCTGCAGCTGGCCGCGCGCGACGACAGTGCCCGCTTCTGGTGGCAGTTCGCCGCCGGCGCAGGCGAGATGTCCGCAGCCTGCTGCCTCTACCTGCACCATCTCTCCTTGGGGGAGACCCACGAAGCCGACTGGTGGCGCACCCAGATGATGGCCGACATCGGGGAGGCCGCTCCGGAGATTCCCGAGCCCGCGGGCCCAGGGTGGGAGGGCATCCCCTGGTCCTCATCCACTTGGACCAGGATGGCCATCGGACTGGAGGACAGCCCGCCCACCGCAACGGTCACCTGGAAACACATGGTCCTTCCCCAGGCCGCCGCCGCCGTGGTCAGCTACGTGCCGACAGCCATCGAATACGTCGATGACGTTGAGCTTCCGCTGCCGACCGCAGGCTTCGCCGAACGCATCGAGGAACTGACAGCCCACACCTGACCGCTCGCGCAGGGCCGCGGTTCTCCCGCCGACCACCGGGAGCTGAGGCTGCGGCAATACTGAAGGCCCGGGAAGACTCCCGGGCCTTCGATCGGCGCGGACACACGAGGCGTGCGGGCACACCGCGTCTGCTCGTGGTCGCAGTTCCTCCTGTAACGAAACTGGTTGCTCACGTACGGCCTTTATGGACGACGGCGAAATCCCTCTGACCTGCGGAAACGTGCACTGTGGGAAGGAGTTGGGGTGGAGGAAGGGCCCGAGCGCTATGGTGAGCAGCGGTCGGCACCCTTGTGTCTGACCGTCGCCCCGCTACCCGCGGGGTTTTTTTATGCCCTGATGGCCCCCGACACCGCTGGTGTCGGGGGCCATCGGTGTTTCTGGACGGAGGAGTTGGACGTGTCGAATCCCGTGCTGCTGTTGGTGCTGCTGGCCGTGCTGGTCCTGGCCGTCGCTGGTGTGTGCTGCCTGGCCATCGTGAGCCACCGGCGCATCGCCGAGCAGGCAATGGACCGCGCCCGGCCGGAGGACGTCCCGGGGATGCTGGAGACCAGTGGCAGGACCCTTGCGGATCTGCTCGATTCGCTGAAGGTGTGGGTGCGTCGTGTGCTGCCGGGGGCCCCCGGCGGGCTCTCCCCGGTCGACGGTGGTGCGGCCGGAGATGCCGGGGCGGGCGCGGAAGGAGCGGGGGAATGAGGCAAAAGCGCAGGCCCGGTTACGGACCCGACCTGGACCCGGTGGGCCGGTATGCCGGGGAGGATGTGCTCGGCCGCGAGCTACGTCGACTGCTCAAGCCCGCAGAGAGAGAAGTGCTGCTCGCCGCCGTGGGCGGAGTCCCCCTCTCTCAGCTGGCACGCCTGCATGGCCTCTGCGAGGTGGAACTGACGGTTCTCCTCTCGTACTTGCTGCGGCGGCTGCGTGACTCCGAACGTGCGGGGCAGCTCCTGCAGGAGCTCCGCGACCGGCACGGGCCGCGGCATTCACCTGAGGTGCGGAAGGAGGCCGAGGAACTCCCGATCCATCGGTGCGCACGTAAGGGCTGCACTGCGCACCCCTTCACCCAGGCCGCGACCGGCCGCACCCGCCTGTACTGCTCAGACCGCTGCCGGGTGGCCGCGCACCGCGAACGCAAGCGTGCCGCGACCGAGCTCGGGGCACTCCCCCGGCCGAGCACCGGCCAAACGAAGCAGTGGTACCGGTGGCGGGACTACTCGACCACGTGGCCGGAGCTGCCCGAGCCACGTGTTGCGAACCCAAAGGTGGCAGAGTTTCTGGAACGCCAACTGACCCGTCGAGTGCAGGTGCGACAGTTGCGCCAACCCCAGAGGCCAGTCAGCTCTTTCCCCTCGGGTGGGGGAAAGACATGGAGCCTCGTTCTTCATCACGCGTGGTCGCGTGCCAGCGTGCGGTGGCACCTGCGGCAGCGGGATTTGGAGCACCATCCAGGGGGGCAACAGGTGTCGCTCGTCCCGGCGTGCACCCTCACCAGCCCGCTGCGCATCTGGCTGCCCGCACCACACTGGCATCGAACTGGGTCACGCATCGAGGTGCCGCTGCCCGTCCTCCCACCCGCCAGGCAGCAGCCCTGGGAACGGACGGTTGCCCCGCACTCTGGTCCGAAACAACCCCGGCGGCGCTTGGGTTCGAGTGCAAGCCGCGCACCCCGGCGACGACCAGCACGTTCGGCTCCCCGTCCGTAGACGGCGAAGGGGCCGGACGATCCTTCCGGCCCCTTCGCGCGCGTGCTGTGCGGTGGCTGGTGCTACAGCTCCCCGGCCTGCTTCAGGGCAAGTGCGGCGTAATCGCGAGCGTTCGCGGTGTACTTGCGGTGCTGCTCGGCGGAGGCGCGGTGTTCGTCAGCGAGGGACGGCTCAGCGCCGATCAGTTCCTCGTAAACCCCGACGGCGGCTTCGTGCAGGTCTGCTCCGGCAGTCCGGTTGGCTGCCAGCCGCAGCCAACCGTTCTGGTCGGTTGCGTCCTTCAGGCGCGTGTATTCGTCGTTGTTGCGCCGGGTGTCGCGTGCCAGCTCCTCTCGGCGGACGTGCAGCTGCTGGCCGCGGGTGCGCTGGGCGTCCTCGTAGGAGGCCGAGCCCGGGTGGCGGGTGGCGTCCAGGCCAGCGGAGACCGCATCGGTGCGGGCGGGCGTGAGCTCGGCGTACGCCTCGTCCAGGAAGTCCACGATCTCCGCGGTCGGCCGGTCTGGCTGGACGACGCGGCCCAAGCTGGCCCAGACCTGCACATGGCCGGACCAGCGTTCGTGAGCGGACTGCCGTGTGGTGCCGGCCGCACGCGCGAGCTGCTCCCAGGTGGTGCCGCGTTCGCGTTCGGCGACAACGGCCTTCTCCACCACGAGCTGCGTCAGCCGTTCCAGTTCGAGCGCCTGGCGCAGGAGGTCCCCAGCGGGGACATCGGGGTCGACGGCGATGCGGTCGTGCGCGTCGTGGCGCAGGCGCCAGGTCGCGCGGGAGAGGGCAACACGGGCTTCGTCGCGGGGGGAAAGGTGTCGCGGTGCGGTGTCGGCGGGGGCCGGGGTGTCCGTCGTCATACCTGTCAGGCTAGCCCTGACAGCTGATCGCTTGCAGGTGTTTCGTCAGGTTCACCCTGACGGATTGTCGGGCGGGATCTTTATCCCGGATAACCTCACGTATCCGGGCTTTATGGCTGATTCTGACCGGCTGTCAGTGTCAGCTGCGGCGATGAACGGCCCCTCAGATGAGGGGCCGTTTCTATAAGCAGTGCAGGTTAGGGACGGAGCCCCTGTTCGGCGGCCGTGGTGTTCTGCACTGTCGGGGTCGGCACCGGCCGGGTCTCCTCCGGCTTGGAGGCCTTGCCGTCACCGAGACCGAAGAGGAAAGCCAGGACGACGATGGTGGAGGCTGCCGCAGCGATGGCGGCTGGAAGATCGCCTGGTTGCCGTTGCGCATTGACAGCGGTGCGGCGGAACACGAGGTAGCCGACGACACAGCCAATGCCGACGATCAGTCCGTTCACGGGAGCGATGTGCAGGTTCAACTGGGGCGGGCCCTTTGACTCCAGGGGGCACGTTCGCCTTCGATGCAAGATCCGGCGGCAGGCCCCAACTCGGCGGGGGGCGCCCTACGGGGAAACGGCCAAGTAAAGTTACACAGTGTGGATGCACCCTGTCGCTCTGCGTCATCTCCGTGGGCTTTTTTTTAAGCCCGGGGCCTGACGCTCGCATCGTGGCCGGAGAAGTGGCAATCATGCACACAGATCGTGATCGCCCAGGATACAGGGAGCGAAGGGCCTCGGAGTCCGGAACGGCACGGGCCGCGCCTCCTGTTTTGTAGGCCGGAAAAGCACCCCACAGCCAGGCTCTACAACGGACCCTGACCGGCTGTCAGTGTCACAGTTATGGTGCCCCGCCCTACGGGTGGCAGGCCGTTGCCGGAGAACTTGTTGAGCAGTCCGCCGAGCAGGTCGGTCTCGCCCGAGTTCGGGAGCTACGGGCGGCGGGCGCATCACTCCGTGAGTCTGTCGCCGACTTCAAGCGGAGCAGATCCCGCCCCGCCGCAGCAATCGATGGCATCCAGAGGCCGTGCGACGGATGCTCCAGCACGAGGCGCCATACACCCTCCGGCCCCGTATCAGCTGAGACCGCGTTTCGTTCGAGCGCCGGTAGCCCAGTCCTTCTTACCGACGACGAACATCCCGAACCCAGGGATGCCGGTAACCGCGTCAGCTAGTCCAGGCTGGAGGCAGAACTACGCCTGTCGGCATGGGCTGCCCGCTCCATGGATCCAGGCCAGACGGTATTGGACCGGTGGCGTTAGTGAAGTCGACTGTGCCGCCGGAGAACGTCGACCTGTCGAAGTTGACCGCGCCGGAGTACGTCACCCCCCTGTCGAAGTTGACCGCGCTGGAGAACGTCGCCCTGTCGAAGGTGACTGTGCCGCTGGAGAACGCAGCCTCCACGAACTCGACCAAGCCGTCGAAGAACGCCGCTCGGCCGAAGGACACCCAGCCGCTGGAGAACCTCGCGCTGTCGAAGTTGACCGCGCTGGAGAACGTCGCCCTGTCGAAGCTGACGATGGCGCCGGCGAACGTCGCCCTGTCGAAGGTGACTGTGCCGCTGGAGAACGCAGCCTCTTCGAAGTTGACCTCGCCGCTGGCGAACGTCGCCCCTGAGAAGTTGACCTTGCCGCCGGCGAACGTCGCCCCTGAGAAGTCTGCGCCGTCGAAGGTGACGCCGGTGAAGTCGAGGTCGTGGCCCTGCCAGGCGTGGGGGTGCTCGGGCGGCAGACGGAGATGGTCGCGGACGAGGCGGATGATGGTGTTCCGGACTTCCCGCACGGCCAAGTAGGTGTGCCGGGCCCCGACGTCGCTCGCCGGCAGGTCGGCCTCGGCGGTGTAGGGCAGACGTACGTAGGCGCACAGGACGTCGATGCAGGTCTGGCGCAGGTCGGGGGTGGGGGCGTCGTCGGCGAGGCCGGCCAGAGCGTGCACGCCGCCGAGGCGGACCGCGGCGGAGTCGTCACCGAGCTGGGAGACGGCCGTGGTGAAGCGTTCGGTGTGGAGGCGGGTGGCCTCCCGCAGGGCACCGTCCTCGTCCACGCGCTGGCGTCGGTAGGCGACGACCAGGGCGACCAAGGCGCCGGCCCCGGCGACCACCCCGAACGAGAGCTTCACCAGTTCGAACAGTGTCTTGGCGTCGATGCGGTGTTCCGGCTTCAGCCCGCGTGCGCCGAGCAGGTCCCACCCGGTGTAGAAGGCAGTGGCGGCCACAAGCACAGCAACCGTGAAAGTCAGGACGAGCACGGTGCCGACCGGCCACAGTCTCAGGCCGCGCCGCGGCCTCAGCATCTGCCACAGGCCCACGTGGCGAAGCATCCTCCGTCGCTCGGCGAAGGCCTGAACCACCACGGCGCCGACCCAGGCGACCACCCCGAACGAGAGCATCACCACGTCGAGCAGATCCCACCCGGTGTAGAAGGCGTTGGCGGCCACAACAACAGTGAAGGTCAGGACGAGCACGGTGCTGACCCACCAGAGGTCCAGGCCGCGCCGTTGCATCCGACGCCAGAACATAGGTACTCCCATACCCGGTCATGACCCGTTACCGCCCCTCGCCGGTTGCAGTCGCCACGCCCCGCCTGACGGCGAGCGCGCGGTACCGTCGTCTGGATTCCGGATAAGCTCCCCATATCCGGGACCCGGAATATCTCCATCCGCTTGCTGGCGGACAACAGGTGCGAGGACGAGCGCCTTACCGACACTCGCCGCGAACGTGAGGAACGCGAGCATCGGCAGCGTGACGACCACGGCCGCGGCGGTCCCGAGTGCTGTGATGTGCGCGTGCGTTACGAAATTCCATGCTGGTCGCAGAACGGCCCCGCTAGGCCCAACGACCTGTAGTTTTCTTGGAGTTGACGAACTCCGTGCGAGGTGAGAGACTCCTTCCCAGGCGCCACCAGTGTGCCCGCATAGCTTTTGGCTCTCCTTCTCTCCTAAGAGAAGCGGGGGCCTTTTTTATTCGCCACGCCCACCAAGGCCCCCGGAGCACTCGCGGGGGCCTTTTCTATTGCCTCGGAGGTCGTCCTTGCTCCCTCTGTCCGCTCCCGTTGTGCCCGGAGCTGCGTTCGGTGTGCCGGTCTGGCTGGCTGCGCTCTGTGCCCTTGTGCTGCTTGCCGTGGTGGCGCTGGTAGCTGGTATTGCCTGTGTCGTGCTCCGCAGGGCCGAACAGGCGGAGCTACCCCATGTCCTGCTGGGACTCAGCCATGTCATCTCGGCTCTGTGCGGGCTGCTTCCCTGGGGTAAGCCGGCCCCGCCGCCGGCGCTGCCTGAGGCTTCCCGCCCGGAACCAGATGCCTCTGCAACGGCCGCGGTTGTCTTGCTGCGCAGCGAACCTGCAGGACGCCTCCCGGAGCGAGGCGAGGCACGGTGACCGGGCGCCCGCAGCCGGAGTGGACCAACGTCTTCGCCGAGACGTTGAAGACAATGAAGGCGCATAATGCGATGGCGGTCCTGGCTTATGTGCTCTACGGAAGTACTCCGCAGGTGATCGGGCAGCAGCTCGGGATCACCACCTTTGCTGCGTACCGTCTGCTGCACCAGTCGCTCTCAGCGCTTCGACACCCTTCACGGTCTCAAGGGTTACGCGAGTACAGCGACGGCGAGGTGGTCGTCGACTCCGAGCTGCGTACCTTGATCCGGCACTGGGACATGGAACGGTTCGCACCCGTGTGCGCCCAGTGCGCCAGTCGCTATCAACCTGATCACCTGCACAGCCCCTACGTGAATTACCGGGGTCGTCCACGGAAGTACTGCTCGAACCGGTGTCGCCAGGCCGCCTATCGGGCCCGCTGCGGCGAGCGGAACCGTGCATGAGGGGAGGAGCGCGCACGTCACCACGACACGCTTCGGTGGTGCCTGCCATAACCACGCACCACCGAAGCAGCGTCATGCTCCAGTTCCTACCGGCTGGCACGCCCCAGAAGCGACGAACGGACCCTCATTTTGAGGGGCCCGCTCCTATAAGTGGTGCAGGTCAGGACCGGGGCCCGGGCAGTGCAGGCTTGTCGCCGGCGATGAGGGAGTCCCGCCCGGCGGCCAACTCTGGCACGTACTTGTACAGAGTGGTCCGGGAGACGCCGAGCAGCTTCGCGATCGAGGTGACGGTGTTGTCTGGGCGAGTCAGCAGGTCACGCGCATGCCGGATCTGTTCCTCCGTCATCGCTGGCGGGCGCCCAATGCGCTCTCCGCGGGCGCGGGCCGCGTCCAGGCCCTCGTGTGTGCCCTGCACGATCAGCTCCCGGATGAACTCCGCGAGCGCGGCGAAGACGTGGAAGACGAGGCGCCCACCGGGTGTCGTGGTGTCGAGCGCCTCGTGGAGGCTCTGGAATCCGATGCCTCGTTTCCGGAGCCCGCTGACGATGGCGATGAGGTCCTGGATGGAGCGGCCGAGCCGGTCCAGCGCCGGGACGACAAGCGTGTCTCCGGGGCGCAGATAGTCGAGCGCGGCCCATAGCTCTTGGCGCTCCGCAGTTCGGCCTGACTTCTTGTCCGCGAAGATTCGGGCGCACCCGGCATTCTCCAGGGCAGCGATCTGCCGGTCGAGCAGCTGGCCTTTGGTGGAGACACGGGCGTACCCGACCCGGGCGCCGGCCGCAGTCGCAGGAAGAGCCGCCAGGAGGTCGTCGTCAGGTTCCTGGACAGGGGGACCTGACCGGCACCCGGTGCTCATTGCCCCGGCAGGCCCTACGCCTCAGCGTCGTCTAGCAACGCCGCCGCGGACTCCACGAACGCGTTCTGCGCATCAACCAACGCCCGCGACATATCCGTCCACAACCGCGGTGGCGTCGGCATCATCGTCGCAATCGGCTGCCGGGCATGCCGATACACCGCACCCGCAGCCCCGAACACCGTCTTCGCCGGGCCACGCATCGACTCCGGCCCCGCGAGACGCACCCCAGCCTCCGCAGCCGCCACCACCTCCAGCGCCTTACCCAACGCCTGCCGGTCCCGCGTCGTCACCCGGATCCACCGGTCCATCTCCTCCTCGAACGCGTCAACGGAGGCGATCAGCCGCCGGTACGCGTCGAACCGGTTCTGGCGCCGCCACGCCCTGTGGTCCGCCGCAGCCTGGTCCTTCACCTGCCGCCGGCCCGCCTTATAGGCCAGTATCCCGACGACGAGCCCGAAGACGCCGGTCGCGACCGCGGCGATGACCGCGCCCCAGCCGTCGGACATGTCGAAGCCGACCTTCTTGCCGACGTCCCCGACGTGTGCGGCGGCCAGCGTGATGATGTTCATGGCGGCATCCTCGGCGGCCGCGGCCCGCAGGGGAGCGGCTGTCACAGGATCGAGACGAACCGCTCAGGGGCAATGAATCCGGCGTCCCCAGAAGGCATACCTGCCGCAGTGCAGCCAGTGCGAGACCGGAGTCACCGAAGGCGACGGCAGCCGCCTGCGGCTGCGCGACGTCGTTGAGGCCAAGCACAGCCTGAGGTCGATGTCCGTGGCTAGAAGATCAGCCCCCGCAAGGTGAAGGTGCTGTTCGGCTCCCGGCCCTCCACCTGCCGGGTCCGCGTCTGGCGGACCTGGACCGAGGCCGCCGGCCTGAGCAACCCGGACGGCTTCGCCTTCCGTGCCCTGCACCCGCGCTGGCACACCGTCATGGGCACTGGCCTGTCCCCCGAAGCCGTCGGCGACATCGCCACCCGGCTCACTGCCCGGGCCGAGTTCCCGGTCCGGCACGCCGGGATTCCTCGGCGGCGCCGCCGAGGAATCCCGGCGTGCCAGCAACGACCGCCAGGTCATCGCCAAGCAGGGCGGATGGGTACCCAACAGCGGGGTGACGGAGCGCTACTTCGAGGACGCCGAGGGCTGGGAGGAGAACGCCATGATCGGTGTTCTGTGAGAGAGGGGCGTACCCCGACAGAACACCAGTGGCGTCAATAACTGCAGGTCAGCGGGATTCGGCGTGATGCAAGTGTGTTGTATTTTTCTCGTCGAATCAGGGTAAGCTGCCCGTGACACTTAAGATATGACGTCGCCCTGTCGGGCTGTCAGGTCTTAAGAAGCATCGCGTGCAGGCCGCTAGGTCAGAGCATGCAAAGAGGCCCGGGGCTCTGGTGCCAGCCAGAGACCGCGAGCCTCCTGCGGTTAGCTACCGAGCCCGGTCGTCTTGCTCCCGACCGGGCTCGCTGCATGTTCAGCGCTCCGGCCGTGGTCCGACCTGTTCGGGGTGAGCACTCAGCAGAGCTGAGGAGCTACCTCACCAGCGTGTAGATCGTCACCAATAGACCTGCCGCCGCCAGGAAGACCTGCCACTTCTCAGGACCGGTCCACTTCCTGCCGCGCTTGTCCAAGGGGACGCTCATAGCACGACCTCACTTTCTCTCCGGCCGGCGCCCGCTCATCAGGCATCGGAGGCACGTGAACTGCGCCTATGGGCAGCGCAGTTCGAGGAGAAGTTAGTGAAGCAGACACAATATTACCGGTGTTGACACCCGCCTGGGGGGCCAGGCACCACAACTTCTGGGCAACGAGTCGCACTGACCACTAGATGTGGTGTCGGTAGGCGTATATACGCCTACCGCGTGTCGGAGTGGAGGCGGCCCGGAACGGTCGTTCACTTAGTACGGAAAACACCCTGGCGGGGCCACAGCAGGGAGACCAGGCCGGGGAACTCCGTCTGCGCCGGCCTGGCCGGGTCAGTCGGTAGCGGGGCGCTTCTTGGGGACACGCACGACGCGTCGTTTCAGGGTGAAGCCGGCGGTCTCGTCCAGCCTGCCGAGCTTGAGGTAGTGGACGTTGCGCATGTGGACGACCTCGAAATCGGTGGGGTTGATGGCGCGGCGCTTGGTTGTCACAAGCCCGGCGTTCGCGAGCTCTCGCAGACCCTTTCCGCGTGTGTCCTCGCTCAGGTCGTACCTGTTCTGCGCGTCCTTGGGGCTGAACCACAAGGCGGTGTCGTCGTCTGCCGGCCCCCGCCGGCACAGGAGGACGAGGAACATCGCGAGACCGGCCCCGGACAACAGGGTGAGGTGTCCGTTGAGCCAGAACGTCCTAGGGATCTGCACGTATCGGTTGAGGACCGCGCCCGACAGGTTGGTGGCGACTTCCTTCTTGGCCGCGGCACCGGGGGCGATATAGGGGTCGCCGCTGCCGGTCTCGTTGAGCACCACCACCTGATTGGGGCGTCCCGGCTGGGCTTCGACCGTGATGAAGCGGTGCTCGGTCAGCCAGCTCTGGGCGTCGCTGATCCGCCGTGCGCCGGCCTTGGACGGGTCCGGGAGGTCGAGCAGGGTGGCCCAGGCACGTGCGGTGAACGTGAGGCCCTGGGCGACGTCGTCGCGCTGCATCCAGAGGTAGCTGAGGTAGAGCTTCAGCCGTACATGACCGCCGCGTCCCCCGCGCAGCATCTGCGCCAGGGGCGGCGGCGGATCGTCGGGGGTGGCCCGCTCGACGAAGCTGTAGCGCAGCTGGGCCTTCTTGCGTCCGTACCGCCCGGCGCCCTCCGCGGCCTTCAAGGCATTGTTCGACGGCGCCGTCGGCCGGGGGGTCGTCAGAGACTTTTCCGCTTGCACCAGGTCACCTGCCGTATCTCTGCAGTAGAGAATAGTAATCCTTAAGTTACTTAGTGCCGGGTACAGAGGGTCCCTACACCCGGCACAAGGGTACCCCCCACACCGGGCAGGAACGCCCCCTGGAGGGCACAAAGGTGGGGGGTTCAATGGCCGCAAGCGTGTAGAGGGTTGGCGCAGAGCGGCCCTCACCCGCTACAGTCAAGAACAGACGGATCGGAAAGTGCGTCAGAAATGGGTTGTGTCCCCCGAGTTCAGCGCATACACCGCATCTGTCGAAGAACCACTGCAGTCCACGTAATCCGCATCAACTCGTCGTCCGCTGAGAATCGGCTTCGAGTACCGGATGGAGAGGGACCCGCCGAGGTTGTGCCCCTCGGCCCCTCCCCTGCAGAGGTTCGTCCTGAAGGCCCGGGAGTTTCCCGGGCCTTCAGGCTTTGCACCCCCTGGCCCAGACCTGTGCCGCCTCGATCCCACCGTCCCGCTCCGACGAGCCGTTCTCCACGTACCACGAGCTGACGTGCAGCCCCGGCTCCCGCAGGGCGGAGGGGCGAGCGGGCTATGCACCGCTGGATATCGGTAACCACCGCGCGGGCGTGCCCGGTCAACTGCAGCGGGCACGGGAGCCGGGTTGGCCCTGTTAGACCTAGCAGGTCCAACCCGCGCTGGCCTGCGTGGTGAGCGAGAGTGTGACGGACCCGGCCGCCCTGGTCGGCGAGGGTACGGTGTCGCGTCTCTTCTCCCAGGCGAGGGAGGCCAGGCCGCGGAACCCTGTCTGCGCCGGTCTCAACAGGTCAGTCGGTAGAGCTTCTTGGGGACGCGCACGACGCGTCGTTTTGGGGTGAGGCCGAGGAGGTCATGGCCCTGGAATCGCAGGATCGCCCGCCAGCGAGTCCTGATCGCAACCACAGGTGAAGGCGCCGCACTGCTTGCTGAACCACATGCGGTCGACCAGCGGTACGTCCTGCATCTGGTCGGCAAGGACCTGGCCCTCGTTTGTGGTGCACGAGGGGCCAGCCGTCTCCCGCGGGAGATCGATGATCACACCGGGTACCCCGGGTACCCGTGCACCGCCGGCCGCCAGCTCCACCCGCCCGGAGGCTCCGCTCTCCCTGCACCGTCTACTTCCGGCGACGCTTCGGTACGCGCGGTGGGCCTCCCCCGGCCCGGCCTGGTGGAGAGGCCACCGGCCGCCGGCTTTCCTCCACCACCAGCCGGTGGCCCGCCCGGTGGTCGGATGTCGACCAGGACGGCAATTGAACGCATGCACGAGTGCCACCGGCTGGAACCTCGCAGGCCGGTGGCGGTGTCCCGGTGCACATGAATGCACTTCTCGACGCACTGCCCGGCGCGGTCGGCGCCGTGGTGCTCCTGTTCCTCGGAGCGTGGGAGAACGACCGACGCACCCCACGGACGGAGGCCCGCAAGGAAGCCGCTGCGGATCGGGCCGCGCTCGAAGCGCAGGCCGACGAGTTCGTAGCGGCGGTGTTGGCGGTGAAGGTCGCGGGCAACACCCATGACCATCTGTATGCCGGATGGAGCGCGAAGGGGACACTCATCATCCGGGCGCTGGTCGGGGGAAGCGCGGCCTACCACGGGTCCCCGCAGCGGGGGATTCCGGCCGCGATGGCGGCCAGCCAGGCCGTGCACACTGTGATCGGTCGGTGGGATGAACGCAGCGCAGCATCGGCGGCGGCGCTGGCAGCCCCCTTGGCCGACTGGGGACGGCGATCGCGCCGCTGATGAAGCGCCAGGAGCCGGGACTCGCGGCGGCCGCGGACGAGGTGTTCATGGCGGTCTGCGAGACCTACGCGGACGAGGGCCGGATCACCCGGGCCCTTAAGCAGTTCCACGAAGCGCTGCGCCCGGCCCTGGAGCCTCCGGCGCTTCCCCGGCAGCGGTGGCCTCTGCGCCGCAGGCGAGGACTATAGGCAGATGACTGACACGCAGACCGCCGCCTGGCACCTGTACGTAGCCCTTCACGCCTTGGCGGCCGCGCAGACGTACGGTGCGATCCCCACCGTTGCGGGTGCCGAGAGGGACGTCGACGACGCACTTCGTCAGCTGTCGGAGCACGGTCCGGTTCTCGCACAGCAGCATCCCGAGCCCGCGGCCGCGCTCCAAGACGTTGTCGACGGCTGGCAGGAGGACCCGGCCGGCCGACTCGCGGACCTGCTGCCCGTCATGGACGAACTGTCGTGCATCAGTGGCGCAGCGCTGCCGGACACCCTGCCGCCGATCAACGTGATGCGCTGAGCGGCCCGGGGCTCCCACACTCCGACCAACCGCCTGTCCACTTCCGTCCATTCGGCACCCGGCCGGCGCCAGCGTGTACCCGTGACCGACCTCGCGCTGAACGTCTTCGCGGGCGTTCTGGTCGCTGCCGTGCTGTGGGCTGCCCGCGCTGCCCGCACCCGCCTGCGCAGCGCCCTCGCCGCCCGCGCCCAACACGCCCTGGAGCAACCGACCATGACTCGCCGCCGGATGCCCGATCTACCCCCCGGGCCCCGCCGAGACCTGACCCGCTACATCCATGACCTCGACGCCCGCGTACCCGGCCAGCTCAGTGCCCGGGCCCTCGCAACCGACTTACTCCTGTCTCCCACCACCGTCACGAAGGTCTTCAACGGCCAGCGCACCAGACAGGACCCCGCGGTGCGCGTTGCCCTGCAGCTGGCTTATCGGGCACGCGGCGGCATGTCGGGCACCGAGCTGGACAGCATCGACCGCACAGTGCGCCGCCTGTGGGAGGCCGCGGAACAAGCCGACCATCCCCGTCGGCCCGATCCCGTGGAGCAGGCCCTCACCGACCTGTGGGCCGAGCTGGGCGACCAGTACGGCGATCACCCCCTGAGCCTCCCCCCGGTCGTCCGGGAAGCCATCGCCCGTACCGAGCTGGTCTTTGTGAATGAAGGCCAGACCGAGACCGCCGTTGCGGCCATCCTCCTGTGCCCAGACACACAGGCATATGACGTATTCGACACGATGCCGTGGTTCGGTCAGCGCACCTGGAAGGACGACTTCGCTCACCAGGTGTCGCTCAGGGCGGGCAGAGTCGTGCGCATCCGGTTCGAGGCGATGCTGAACGAGTGATCCCACCGTCCCCGGCGGCTTCGGCCGGGGCCCTGCCGCACACCGACTCCAGGCGTTATTGGTAGTACGCACTCGCCGCTCGCCGCGGGGGCTTGCGCCGTCTCCGGGCGTGGGGCCCTACAGGGCCGGGCCGCCGTGAACCGGGGTCCCTGTCCCTCGACGCCACTGAGCTGCAGGTTCTCGGTCATCACGCCACCTCCCCGGCCAGCTCCTGGACGCGGTGGACACCACAGACGCTGCGGGACGGCAGGGGCTTGCGGCCGCACGGCACGGTTCCGTCCTGGCCTGAGCAGCTCTCCTGCCCGGCCGGTGCGGCGGTGGGCGTGGACACGACGGCGGCGCCCAGTGCAGCGGCTTCCTCGCGGCAGAGCTTGCACAGGCCGTCCTCGAGGGCGCGGCTGACGACGATGATCCGGGCGCCGCAGTCCCCGCAGGACCCGCGCGGCGGACCCTCCGGCTCACGCGGCCCTGGGACCGGGCCCGGGTTGCGGATCGCGTCGTCCAGCACGCAGTCGGCGCAGCGTCCAGCCAGGCTTGGACGGGTGCTGTGGTCGGGGCACAGGCCCTGCTCGATGCGCTGGGCACGCCGTCGGGCAGTGGCCTTGTCCTGGACGATCTCGGCACACACCTCGCAGTCCGGCTCACCTCCGCTCTCGCGGAGAACACCGGTTGAGCTTGGTGCGCAGCGGCACGAGCACCGGCTCACCTCCGCTCTCGCGGAGAACACTGTCGGGCGGCGGCAGCGTCAGCGTTGCGCCGCGGCTCACCTCCGCTCTCGCGGAGAACACAACTGGGCGAGGGCCTCGCTGGCTCCGGCCCGCTGGCTCACCTCCGCTCTCGCGGAGAACACAATTGCCGCCTGGCGAAGGAACAGCAAAACGACGGCTCACCTCCGCTCTCGCGGAGAACACCCTTTGCGACCTGCATGTTCAGAGCGGCTTTGCGATTCCGTGATCTGGCATTCCCGTTGTGGGCGGCGAGTTGAAGGCGACCAGCGTGAGCCCGTCGAAGTCACGTAGTTGTCGGCGGCGGTGTCCATAGATCCGCATGCTGAAGCCTTGTTCGTTGTCGGTCGGATAGACCATCACCGAGAGACCGTCCCCTGCGCAGTCGGTCACGGCTGCCCAGAGTTCGTCTCTGACCTTTGCTGACACCGTTCCGACGTAGAGCTCAGGTGTGACTTCCAGTAGCCAACGTGTCAGTGCGCCTCGCAAATGGTCGGGGACGGCTGTGACGGACAGGGCGATCATCGATGGCACGGGTCACCGTCCTGCCGCGCCGGGTTCTTCGAGCGCGCCGGCGTAGTTGACGCCGCCGGGCACGGCTCCCGATACCGGGTCCCACAGGTCCACCACTTCGTCCTCCATGTCCTCTGGCTCTGGCGCGGAGGAGTCGGGTTCAAGGAGCCGCTGGATGTCGGAAACGATGCGGGGCATCAGCCGGAACAGGCGTAGGCCCTCGCGGAAGCGGCGGCGGGCCGCCTGCTCCGGGCGGGGTGTGTCGTGGAGGGTGAAGGCGAGCGGGATGGTGAGTTCTGCTTTGTAGAGGTCTGCGATGTCGTAGACGAATGACTGCTGTTTTCCGCTGTGTACGAAGCCGAGTCCTGGTGAACAGCCCATTGAGGTGATCGCCGCGTGGACGATGCCGTAGAGACATGTGTTGGCGGCGGACAGAGCGAGGTTGACGGGGTCTTGCTGGTCCCAGGACAAAGGGTCGTAGACGCGTTTGAACCGGCCGATGCGGTGTTGCTGGGACAGGAGTTTGTACAGGGCTTTCATCCGCTGTCCCTCCAGACCACGCAGGCGTTCCAGGGAGGTTTCCCGGGGCACGGTGCCGGAGCCGAAGCGGTGCTCGTACATACGCCGGGCCACAGCGAGGCGTTCGTCGTCGTCCGCCCAGGCACGTGCCTGTCTCTCGAGCCATCGGGTGTTTAGGGAACCGGGGGTGGCGGCGCTGTAGGTGCGGACGCCGCCGGCGCCGGTGGTGACGACGGTGGTCCCGTGACGTGCCAGGGTGGCCATCGCGCGGGCAGTGATGCTGGTGCCAGGGCCGAGTAGAACGCAACTGAGGGCCGCGGTGGGCAGGTAGACCACTTCGGCTCCGCGCTGTTCGGTGGTGACCACCGCGCAGACACCGGTGTCGTCTTGCTGGACGCGGACGATGTCGAGGTAGAGGAACGAGAGGGAGTCGGCTGTGCGGGGCAGCATCGCCATGGTGGGGGCAGCGAGTTTTCGGCGGGCGGCGCTGTGGGCGTTCACGGGACTTGCCGTGCGGGGGCGAGGGTGAGCAGACCGCAGCCGTAGGCCTTGCCGCGGCCGATGCCGTCGAGAATGCGTTGGCGCAGCAGGTCTGTGTCTTTGATGTGTGCGGTGCCGTCGAATCTGGTGCGGGCGTGGGTGATGAGGCGTTTGTCGTGGGCTCGTTGGCCGCGGGCGGTGTCGAGGGGGGTTGAGTGGGCGCTGCTCAGGTGCAGTCCGCTGTTTTCTTCGGCCTGGCGTTGCCACCAGTGGTCTGCGTCGGCTCCGGTCAGCGGTATGACGGCGGGGGCGCCGGTGGTGGCGCGGGTGGTGTGGCCGGGTTTGCGTACGGCGCTGGCGGTGATGCGGTATCGGATGCTCAGGCCGGGGCGCAGCGCGTCGAGCATGGGGGTCAGGTCTTTGGTGGCTGCGCTCGCGTAGCCCGGGGGGAGCTTGTCGAGGTCGGGGCGTAGGCGGCTTTGTAGGAGTAGGACGGGGTTCAGGCCGGTGTCTTCGGCGCGGAAGAGCGCGCCGGCCTGGCGGCGGGCCTGGGCGCCGAGGTCGTCGGGGAAGAGCGTCATGATGCGGTGGTGCAGGGCGACGGCGTTGGACAGGTCGCGGCGTGCGTCGCGGTGGCGGAGGTCGGGCTGGATGCGGGTGAGCCACAGAGCCGTCATTGTGCAGCTCCTTCACTGGGCAGGGCGTCGAGGTAGCGGGTCAGTGCCGTGAGGTAGTCGGTGCCCAGGCCCGCGCATTGGTCGGCGGGCTGGGGCAGGGTGCGCCGGTAGAGGGCACGTGCCCGGAAGGCTCGGCCGCCGTGCGGGTCGTCGTTGAGTTCGCTCACGGCAACCGCGCCCTGCTGCTCTGGGTTTGGCGTGTGTTCCTCGGGTGGCCGGGGTGTGGGCAGTTGGTCGAGTGGGCTGTCGGAGTGGAAGTCGACACGGGCGTCGCCGCGGGGTCGTGACCGGGCCAGTGGCAGGTGCACGAGGTGATGCAGAGGGTCGGGCAGGAGCCCGAGCAGGAGGGGGCCTGCCGGCGGGCATGAGCGCCGTCCGAGGTAGGGCGGCCAGCGCGGGGTGCGCAGCGCTTGCTCGCAGGTGCGTAGCGTGTCGAGGTCTCCGGTGAGGCAGACGGTGAAGGCGGCGTCGGCGAGGTAGGAGCGGTGGGAGAGCAGGGTGCCTTGTGAGGGGGGCCGTTTCTTTCCTTCCGCGGTGGTGACGGTCGCTTTCGCGGGCAGCCCACCGCCGACGGTGTGGAGGTCCCGCAGCAGGACGCCGGGCCGGTCCGTGCGGGTGGTCAGCGACAAGCGGGTTAGGTCCTCGATGCTTTCGTCGCGGGTGCGTCCCAGGCAGGCGCCGAGCAGGCCGATGATGCCGGAGCGGGTGGGGTGCGGGGCGGTGTCCCGTTCGTTGTAGTGGCTGCGGGTGCCCCACGACTGCAGGGGGCCGGCCAGATGCAGGAGGAGTCCGGGTGCCGCGGTGCCGGGGGCGTTCACGCTGTGGCCTCGGTCAGGGCGGCGGTGACGGAGCCGGTGATCAGTTCGTCGAACGAGTCGATCCGGGCCCCGAGCCCTGCCAGGTCCTTGTCCTCCAAGCTGGCCCAGCCCGCCTGGATCAGACCGCGCGGTCCCAGCAGCCGGCCGGCTGCCTGCGCGTAGTGGGCCAGCGCATGCCGTGAGGGCTGGGCGAATCCGCCGGCGCGATCGGCGCTGACGGGCCTTTCGAAGGCCGCGGCATACGACAGCGGACGGTCGGCGCGAACGCTGATGTGCACCAGGTCCGGGATGGTGTGCGGCGCGGTGGAGGTCTTCTTCGCCTCGGGCAGCGACAGCACAAACGCCTCACCGAACGAGGTTGCCAGGGTGCGGGCAGCCTCTACGTCACCGCCGATGTTGCGCAGCAGGTCCGCCAGGTCGAGCGTGGCGTAGCGGTAGAACACCCCGGCGCTGAACTCGCCGCTGCCCATGTGGGCGCTGCCGGTTGTGTCCCGCCAGGCTTCTGTGATGTCGTCCACGGCAGCGAAGTAGTCGACTTCCACGTCCGTGCCGTGGGTGGTCAGGGCGTGTGCGAGCTGCACGGCGCCGTCGACGCCGGCACCGTCGACCTCTGCCAGCATGCGGCCGAACAGGTTGATGATCCCGTTGCGGCGGCGCAGCACCGCGTCGATGTCGGCCTGTGCCAGGACACTCTTGACGCCCTTCTTCATGTCCTTCGCACCCTCGAGGTCGACCCGGTGGGTCTCGGCGAGGTCGGCGAGTTCCGTGACCGCGGACGCGGGCACGTAGACCATGGCGTTGGTGCTCCAGGCCGGCTCTTCCTCCGAGGGCGGATCGGCCTTGATGCTGCTGCCCGTGGCGATGTGCTGTCCCGCCCGCCGGGCAAGGTCCGCCGGCCAGCCGCGCTCGTCGCGCAACGCGGCTTCGACCGCTTCACCGATCCTGCGGGTGCGCAACGCCTTCTCACCGATGCTGCGCTGGAAGTAGCGGCGCACGGCTCGCTTCCAGCACTGGCTGCTGACCCGGGTACGTTCCCGGTCGCCGTATTGGACCGTTTTGACGGAGTTGGTGTCGTCCCTGTTGAGGTTGGCGTAGGGCACGCTCTGCAACACGTGGAAGTCGATGAATCGGCCGGCGAGGGCGGGCTGCGAAGCGATGCTGGACATGTCTGTCTCCTTGCGGGGTGTCGGTAGCGCGAGGCCAGGTCGGGTGGTCAGGAAGCGGGGCCGGCCGGTGTTGAGGCGTCGTCGGCCGTCAGGGCTCCGGCGAGGTCGGCTGCTTGGCGGGCGCGGTAGTAGTCCTGCAACCACCAGCGAGCCACGCGCCTGCGCTGCTGCGGCCAGGTGCGCAGGTCGACCAGGAGCCGAGCCCAGTCCGGTGCTGTGCTGCGGTCGCACAACTGACGTACGGCAGAGGGAAGATGACGGTGCAGTCCGGAGGTGCTCTGTTTGCACAGCAGGTTCAGGCGTGTCTCGGCGGCGCTCTCACGGATGCCTTGCCGGCCACCCCGGGCCACCGCGGCCGCGTAGGACTGCCCCAGGCTGTCCCCGAACCGCTCGCTACGCTGCCGCTCGGCCTGCGCCCGCCGGGCCGCCCGCTGCTCGGGAATCCCGGGTTCGGCTGCGGGGTCTGCGTCTACGGCAGCCGCGGCCGGGCGGGCCGAGTCGTTCTCCCCCTGGCCGGGCTGCTCGTCGGGGCCGAGGGCACCGTGCCGGTGATATGCGGCGATCAGCGCAGCGACGGTGTAGAACGCGCGTTGCCCCTCGGTGTCCCGCAGCACGGCGCCGGGCAAGAGCGGAGCCACGATGCGGTGCATCCGCGGCACGTCGTCCAGGCCCTTGCCAACGCCACTGCGCAGCGCTGCCCGCGCACCGGCATCCTTGGCCGCCACGCGGGTGACCGCGGCGACGAATTGCCGGGCTTCGACCAGCCACGAGGAGGCGCCGGCAGTCCCCGGCGGCTCGTCGTTTCCAGGCTGCTGCCGTTCACCGGAGGTGGTTGGAGTGGTCATCGGTCCTCTCCCACGGACGGGCGCTGGGCGCCGGCGGCTTTCTTCTTCCCACGCCCGCCGTACAGCTCGATGCGCGCGGACTCCCGGGCCCGCGCGCCGCGCGCCGTGCCGGCGGCCGCTTCGGTGATGTGGTCGTAGATGCGCTCCGCCCGGGCACGAAAGGCGCGGGCTGCGCCGTCGAAGCGGCCTTCGTCCAGGCGCTTCCAGAACTCCGTCTCCGCCTCGGGCCAGTACCGGGCCGCCGCGGCCGCCGACCATGCGCAGTCCTGGACCTTGGTGTTGGCGAACTGAGCCCAGGCCTGCTTGGCCGCGCGTTCCAGACGCTGTCCGTAGCGCTCCCCTACCAGCCGCAACTGCCCGACCATCCGGGCCCGTTCCTTGTCGCGTTCCTCCATCAGATGCAGCACCGGCGGCGTGGTCGAGGAGACGACCTGGGTGTCTTTTGCCTGGCCCTCCTGGTCGATACCCAGGGCCTGAATCCGAAATGTGCCCTGTTCGAACAGATCGACGGCGGTGGGGAACGCTTCTGGCCGGCGGCTTTCCACGCCGGGCGGATCGCTCAGCAGCAGCGCGTCCAGGTCCCGCCACAGACCGCGCCGGCAGTCCGCGTAGCGGGCATAGCGGTTGCCGGCCTGGCTCGTCTGCCAGATCAGGAAGTCGTCGGTGCGGGCGATGCGCTCGCGGTATGCCCAGGTGATGTACGCATCCACCGCGTGAGCGCCCAGGGCGTCGGGGACCAGCAGAAGGGCGTGCTGGTTGTGGCCCACCAGCTTCGACATCGGGCCGGTCACCACCCCCTTGAGTGTCAGCGGGTCCGTCGGCTCGCTGCGCTCCCACGGACAGGGGTCGCCCTCACGGACGTAGCGGCGGGCGCGGTCGGGCTCTGGCAGGCCGGCCAGCAGCGTCTCGAACAATGTGTCACCCAGCGGGTGGTACGACAGCGCCGTGCGCAGTGGACCCGCCACGCAGTTCGCTTCCTTCGTACCGCCGACGGACCGGGCGGAGCAGCGCCCGGAGGGCCCGTAGTACCGCCACACCAGCAGATGCTCCAGCGCCTGCGCCGAGGCGAGAGCCACCGGGCGGGCATCCGCGGTGTGCTCGAACCACGCGTGGTTCGAGCCGGAGGGCCGGGTCGTGACGAGCTTGTTGATCCCGGCGCTCTTGTCGCACTGCGACGTCAGCCGAGAATCCTGCAGGAAGGGGTGCACCGGGTGATAGAGCCGGAAGCGATCAGGGAAAGCCGCGAAGTAGGCATCGACGCGCTCGGCTGCGAAAGCGCCCGCGTCCAGGACATCGAATCGCTCCTCGTGCCAGTCGTCCGCGATGTCCAGTTCCGTGATCCGGGCTGTCAGCGCGTACAGCACCCGGTACAGCCCCGACAACGCCGGCGGCAGCGACACCGCGAGCGCACTGATCTCATGCGCTCGCAGAAACAACTCACGCAGCGAAACGGCCTCCGGCCGGTCGCCCGCGGGCACCGAATCCACCCACCGGACGGGAAAGGCCCGCTCCGTGAGCAGATCATAGAGGTCTGTGGACATGACACCTCTCTGCTGAGAGCTTCAGTAAGCTTCGGACCAGATCCCCGTGGAAAACGGGGGTGACCCGCGTGATGGAGGCGTCGCGACGCCACCGCAGGTCGACTCCCCGCGAGAGCGGGGGTAGGCGGTCAAGGCCGTCGGGCCGGGCCTCGGCGTCCACTCGGTACTCCCGGGCGCACCGAGTGGACAATCTGAATAGAAGACTGACGGAGGTGTCTAGCGCTACCGAGATACCTGAAGACCCTCAGAAGTGAACGAAATTGACCGCTCTCCGACCATGCACGCCCACGCACCGCCCCCGGACCGACGCATCGGCAACACGCACAACTCCCTCAGCGCAGCCAGCCGCCCCCACGACACCGGCACCTCCTGCGCCACACCCCGCCCCCGCACCCACCCCCCGGGCACCGGCACCGTCTGCCGCATCACCTCACGCGCCTGCGCCACCGAAACCCGCCCGCCACGCCCCCAACCCGGAACCGGCCAGGCCCCCTCAGGATCAAGCGTCACAGCACCCCCGTCCTGAACAAACACACACACCGCCCGCTCCGAATCCGCCCCCAGACGCGTCGTCAGCAGCGCCTCATCAAGCAGCGCACCCTCCCGGCTCAACTCCGCGAGATCGACCATCTTCATCGGAGGATTGACCATCGTCGAAGCCGCCAACGCCTCCTCCGCCATCACCGCACCCAGATGCTCGGCATCCAGCCGCTCCTGCAGATCACGCTCAGCGGAATCCTCCAGCCGGTCACAGAAGTCCTCCGCATACACGGCATCAACAAGCCCTTGCACATCCCCCGGCACCGCGATCGGCTCCCCCTCACGCTGGCGCAGCAGACCACTCGTGCGCCTCAGCAACGCCTCCGGATACACCGCACCCCACCGCTCCGGCGCCCGCACCTTCCCCTGCGCATCCACCGGCTCCAGCACCGTCAGCCGAGGAGTCACCCCCACCCAGCCCGCCCGGCCACCGTCCTCGGGCGCCAGCCCCGACCGGTCATGCCGCATACACCGCCCTGCCCGCTGCAACAACTGAGCCAGCGGAGCGAGATCACTGATCACGACGTCGAAGTCCAAATCCAGCGACTGCTCCACCACCTGCGTCGCCACCAGCACCGACACCGGCGGCCGCCGACGCCGCTCCACCCCAGGCTTTCCGAACGCCCGCTCACACACCTCCGTGATCTCCAACCGCCGCGCAGCCGGAAACCGCGAATGCAACAGCAACAACCCATCCTCAGCCGCCGCCAACTGCGGAAACTCCCGCCTCAACAGCCGATACGTCTCCTGCGCCTCGGCGACCGTGGTACAGCACACCAGCGCACACCCACCCCGCTCCACCAACGGCCGCAACTCCCCCACCACCGCCGCCCCACGACCAGCCTCAGAACCCGCCGGCGCGTCCCTCGACACCGAAACCGCCCGCACCTCGATATCCCGGGCACGCCCACTGCTCACCGCACACGGCGCGGAGACCTCCCCACTGCGCCCACTGACATACAGCCACCCCGGATACACCGGCGCCACCTCAGACGGCTCACCGAAACCACAGCCCCGCCGATACGCGTCCACCAACGACGACGCCGAACGCCCCGACAACGTCGCAGACAACAACACCACCGGAGCACCACACGCCCCCAGCCACTCCAGCAACCGCACCAAAAGACTGTGCATCCACGGCCCGTAGGCATGCGCCTCATCCACCACCAGGACCTTGTTCGACAACCCCAGCAACCGCAGCACGTTGTAGTGAACCGGCAACACACCGGCCAACGCCTGATCAATCGTCCCCGTCGCCAACGGAGCCAACAGCCCCCGCTTAGCCCCCCGCAACCACCGCCCCGCGGCCAACGCCGACCCCACATCACTCACCAAATCCCCCGCACCCTCCCCGCCCCCACGCTCCGCATACGCCTCACTCAGCCACGCCATGCTGTGCAGCAACGTCAACGCACGATCACCCGCGACATTCAGCTCCGCGAACTCCGCCACCCGGCCATGCATCGCATCCGCCGTCGCCATCGTCGGCAACGCAAAAAACAACCCCGAAGCCCCCGAGGCCCGACCCATCACCGACGCCGCGTGCAACGCCGCCTCCGTCTTCCCCTCCCCCGTAGGCGCCGTCACCAATAACAACCCCGGGCCCTCCACAAGCCCCGGCAACCCCTCAGCAACCGACTCCTGCAACGCGTTGGCGCCCGCGAACGAGAACTGCTCATCGAAGGCCTTCGCAGGCCACTCAGCCACCCCCAGCCCCGCCTCGGCCACCCACCCGCCGGCCACAGCCACGGCCTTCGACCAATGCGCCGCAAGCCCCGCATCATCCGCAACCCAACCTTCAACCGGAATCCGCGGCGTGATCACCGCCTCCTGGCTCGCCAGCCAGTCCGCCACCACCACGAGCCCCAGCACCACCACCGCAACCTGCGCCGGCAACGGCCCTCGCACCACATCCTCCGGGCCGGCACCCACCAGCCGGCGCACCGCCTCCGCATGTGCCACCCGCTGAGCCTCCCAGCCAGGCCCCCCGAGCTCCGGCACGTAACCTTCACGGCTTTGCAGAGCACGATGCACACAACCGTGGTGCCCACCGAGCAACTGCGCCACCTGATGATGAGCAGACCGCCGAACCGGCCGCGACCCCGGATAGCCCCACCCTTCGAACAACGAACTCAGCGCCCACTGCGTGGCCTTGTCGTGGTCGAACCTCTGCTTCTCGGCTCCCGCCGCATGCGTGTACCCGACGTCGCTCACGAGGTCGGCATAGGCCTCCCGCGCCATGACCTGAAATGCCGGAATGATCTTTCCGACGTCATGCAAGCCGGCCCACACACTCACCAGGCGCCGAACCTGCTCCTCGCTCAACCCCAACGCACCAGCCAGACGCGCTCGCGCGGCATCCGTCAGAACCCGGTCCCACAGCACACCGGCAACAGCCGCAGTGTCCAGAAGATGACAGATCAACGGATACCGGCGGGGTAGCCCCCGCTCCTTACCCCACAACCGCTCATCGACCGCCAGCTCCGACATAGCCCACCCCCATCACGACGCTGCGACACCAACAGGCATACCAGCAGCCACTGACAACGCCCCCACACAGCGATCCACAGCGGTAGATTCACGCACGTGCACAACCCCCGCTCCTTGAGTCAACAAAACGCAAACTGCCTCTAACGCCGCAGGTGGCGAAGGGTGCTCTCCGCGAAGGCGGAGGTGAGCCGGGTCACGGCCGCCTCCCCACCAGCAGCGTGCGGTGCTCTCCGCGAAGGCGGAGGTGAGCCGGCCATCCAGGCGGCCATGAACCGGCTCGGCGCGTGCTCTCCGCGAAGGCGGAGGTGAGCCGCTTCCACCGGTCCGGGCGGATACCTGGACCGGGTGCTCTCCGCGAAGGCGGAGGTGAGCCGCGGGATGAAGATGCTCCCGTGCCCGTGCCCGTGTCCTCTCCGCGCGAGCGGAGGTGAACCGTGGGCCAGCCCCCTCACAGTGAGGAGGCTGACGGTGGTCTCCGCGCGAGCGGGGACGGCCCCGCATGGCCGCGGATGCGGGGATGGCCTTTACCTCCTGCTCTCTGCGCAGGCGGAGGGGCGCCCCGTCCATGCCAGCAGATCAGGCTCACCCTCTAGCTGCTGCTCAGCGGCGAATGGCATGTGGGAGTGGGCGATCTCTAAGGTGGGCAAGCGGGCGCTCTGCCGGAACGGGACGCTCAGCGCCTGTTCCGTCCCGCGCGTTGCCAGGAGGTAGTTCGGCGAGAAAGCCTGGGCGAGTCTCTCTGCGGTGCAACCGTCCCGGGGGTTCGGCAGTCGTCTTCGGTGCCGTCCGTGCCGCGAGGCGGATCAAGCCGCCCTGACCCGGGGGACCTGACCTCCCCTGCGCCGGAAGCGTCTTGCCAGCTTTGGCCCCGGGGCGCCCCCGGAGCCACCAGACACCACCAGAATCCTGAACTCACCGTCACCACGGCGGCCATGTACGCACAGCTGCCTCAAGCCGCCGCTGACGAAGTCGTCAACAGCACCGCCGAGCAGTGAGGAGCACGACCATGAGCATTGAGCCCGGCCAGGAGTATGTCGCCTGCGACAGGTCCGGCCACCGGTACCGCATCGACTCCTACCAGCACAACGCCCCCTACGTGCAGATGACCGACCTGGCAGACGGACGCCACCGCAAGGTGAAGCGCGAGAATCTGCACGCTGACCCCCGCCGGCGGACCGGCTACCTCCTCGCGTCGGAGATCGATGCCGAATGGCGGAGCCACCCGCTCATGACCACAGCCATCTACCAGGCACAGTTTAAGAAGATCAGTGACCGCGCCACCGAGCAGTGAGGAAGCTGACTACGTAGCGCGGCTCGCCCCCAGGGCTAATCGGAGGATCGCTGTCCACGAAGGCTCCGTGTTCGTCGCCGCCGACGGTGGTGGGGACGAGGTCCGCACAGTTGGCGTGGGGCTCCTTTGTGTAAGCGGCGGCTGGGCTCAGCAGGCCCAACCAGCAACGACATCGGTGAGAAGCTCGCCGCGTGCTCCCCGCACCCGCGGAGAAAGACCACCGAGTCGTAGAACTGGCGGATCACGACGGCGGTTCACCTCTGCTCAGGCGGAGGTGAGCTGGCTGCCTCGGGCTACGACACGGAATGGCTCACGTGTTCTCCGCGGGAGCGGAGGTGAACCGCGGCTGGTCGAGACCGGCGTGCTGGTGCGTGAGGTTCTCCGCGCAGGCGGAGATGAACCGGTTGTCCGCGAGTTCCAACGTCACCTTCATGGGGCTTCTCCGCGCAGGCGGAGGTGAACCGAGCCCACCTACAGCGGTCTGTTCCCCGGCGGGGTCCTCTCCCCGCGAGCGGAGGTGAACCGGAGTGGGCCGTGTCCGCCACCTATGAAGTTCTGTCCTCTCCGCGCGAGCGGAGGTGAGCCGGGGGGTACTACCTCTGCGTCTTCCACTACCGGTGGTCTCCGCGCAGGCGGAGGTGAACCGCTACCGGTAGGGGGCGAAGGTCTGGGGCGAGCGGCTTCTCCGCGAAGGCGGAGGTAAACCCTCGACGAGGCTCACCCGCCGGCCCCGCTTCGCGTCCTCTCTGCGAAGCCGTCCCCGTCACCACCGCCAGCCCCCGATCAGCGGACTGTCACCAAAGTCATGACCGAGTACACCTAGTGACCTGAGTCGGAGATTCGTCGTTGGTTGGGTATGAGTCGTCCGGGTCCGAAGATTCCGCCGTTGTCGGTGATCGATGCCCAACGGGCTGTGCTTGAGGGGTGGGTGCGTCGTCGGACGACGGCTCAGGCTCTGGCCCAGCGGTCGCGGATCGTGCTGGAGTGCGCCGATGGGCACTCGATCATGGAGGTGTCCCGTCGGCTGGGGATCGCTCCGGACACGGTCCGCACCTGGCGGCGTCGTTTCCTCGAGCGGGGTGTGGACGGCCTGGGTGACGACCCGCGTCCGGGCGTCCCGCGGAGTGTCACCGACGCCGATGTCGAGCGTGTGATCGTCAAGACGCTTGAGGAGACACCGAAGAACGCGACCCACTGGTCGACCAGGTCGATGGCGGCGGCGACGGGGATGTCGCAGTCGACGGTCTCGCGGATCTGGCGGGCCTTCGCGCTGGCACCGCACCGCTCTGAGACGTTCAAGCTGTCCACCGATCCGCTGTTCATCGACAAGGTCCGCGACGTCGTCGGGCTCTACCTCGATCCGCCCGAGAAGGCCCTGGTTCTCTGCGTGGACGAGAAGTCGCAGATCCAGGCCCTGGACCGGTCCCAGCCGGTCCTGCCGATGATGCCCGGTGTTCCCGAACGCCGCAGCCACGACTACGTCCGGGCCGGCACGACCACTCTCTTCGCCGCCCTCGAAGTCGCCACCGGCAAGGTCATCGGCTCCCTGCACCGCCGCCACCGGGCAGCGGAGTTCAAGAAGTTCCTGACCAAGCTCCATCGTGAGGTTCCCGAGGGTCTAGAGGTCCACCTGATCCTGGACAACTACGCGACCCACAAGACGCCCGACATCAAGCGGTGGCTGCTGGCCCATCCGCGGTTCCACCTGCACTTCACGCCGACCAGCGCGTCGTGGCTGAATCTCGTGGAGCGGTGGTTCGCCGAACTCACACAGAAGAAGCTCAAGCGAGGAGTCCACCGCTCCGTCCAAGCCCTCGAACGCGACATCCGGGCCTGGCTCGCCGACTGGAACAACCACCCCAGACCATTCATCTGGACCAAGACCGCCGACGAGATCCTCGACAAAGTCGCGGCCTACTGCCACCGAATCTCTGACTCAGGTCACTAGGCACTGTCCGGCAGATCATGTGCCTGTCGGACTGCTGGCTCGTTGTTCCCGGCATGGGGCGGGGTGATCTGACGAATGCCGAGTGGGGCCGGTTGGAGCCGCACTTGCCGGCGTCGGGACAGCGTGGCGGCCGGTGGAGCGACCACCGCAGGGTGATCAACGGGATCTTGTTCCGGGTGCGAACGGGCATACCGTGGCGGGACCTTCCGGAGCGTTTTGGCAGCTGGAAGACCGTCTACGAGCGGCACCGGCATTGGTCGGCGGACGGCACGTGGGACCAAATTCTGCGTGCCGTCCAGGCGGACGCCGACCTCGCGGGCCGGATCGACTGGAGCATGGCCAGCGTCGATTCGACGTCCTGCCGTGCTCATCAGCACGCGACCGGGGCCCGAAAGAAGAAGCCACGCATCCCGAAAAAAGGAGAACGCCCCGGCACCACCGCCCCGACGAAGGGCTCGGACGGACCCGGGGCGGTCTGACCTGCAAGATCCACCTCGCCGGTGAGGGGGATGCCGACCCATGGCCTTCCTGGTCACGCCCGGCCAGTGGGGCGACGCGCCTCAGATGATCGAGGCCCTCGAACGCATCGCCGTTCCCCGACCGCAGGGCGGACGGCGCGCACCCGGCCGGACCATCTCGGCGGCGACAAGGCATACAGCTCACGCCGCAACCGCCGCTACCTGCGAAGACGCCAGATCAAGCACACCATCCCCGAACTGAAGGACCAGCGGGCCAACCGCACAAGACGCGGAAGCAAGGGCGGCCGGCCCACCGGCTTCGACAGCGAGATCTACAAGCGTCGCAACGAAGTCGAGCGGGCGATCAACCAGCTCAAGAACTCCCGAGCCGTCGCCACCCGCTACGACAAGAGGGCCTACGTCTTCCACGGCACCGTTACAGTCGTCGCAATCCGGCTCTGGCTCCGCCCGTGAGATGCGCCCCGCGCCTGGTTACGCCCAGAACTCCTCAGCCGCCAGCAGGGTTCGTCCCATACAGTGCCGAAGGCATGACGGCAATTTCATCCTTCACCTTCGTGCGCCACATCGACGGGCTCCGCTACCACTTCGAATGCGACGGCGAGCACAACGGCCGCCCCGCCTACCGCCGAACGGACGGGAACGTGTGGTGTGTCTGGTCGCCCACCGACGGCTGGCACTGCGAGATCACTGACGGCCTCGTCACCGCCCATCCACTCAACAGCCACGCTGACGAACCCGAACCCCCGGCCACCGTCTGGCGCAGCTTCAAGAACGACCGCTCCTACCTCTACGACCTCCGGCCCCTCGACCCCGAAGCATGATCCGCCGGACAGTGCCTAGGCGCCCATGAACCTGGGGGCTGTCAATCTGCTGCTGTTCCTCAGTGCGGGGAGTCGGGGGCGCTTCCGTCGCTGAAGAGGTTCATGCAGTCTGAATATCCTTCAGGTCCGCAGAAGCGCCGCTCAGCTCCAGAGCAACGGCCGCCGTCAAGTTGTCCCGGAGGAGCGGCTGCTGTACCTGCTCGATGAGCGCCAGTGACCGTGCCGCTCGGACACTCTTCTCTGCGTCGTCACGCAAGTCGGCCAGTACTCGGAGCATCATGCGTCTCTCTTCCGCCCGATTCCGGAAGAAGAAGAACGACAGCACCTGCGAAAAGGCGCCGGCGGCGGTCATGACGACAGCCAACGCCATGTCGTCCGAGCGATAGACGCCGACCGCGATCCCGGCAGCGATGATCACGTAACCCAGAATTGCGGCAATGATCGCTGCGAAGAAGCTGACGTCAGCTCTTCGACCTACCTTGTTGTAGTACGTCTCCAGGACGTCAGAGAGTGGGTCCTGCCGTGCCGTCGGCACTTCCACCGGAAGCGGGAGGGGAACTGTCTGCCCGGAGTCCTCTCCTGCTCTCTCCGGACCTGCCTTCGTATCGGCTTCTGGCACGGGAGTTGCTGCCTGGGCCTGCTTCGTGGCCTGAAGTCTCCTCCAGGCATCCCGGGCCGCCACACTCGCAGCCTGAGCTGCAACCGCCGCCAAGATTTCTACCCCTGCCACTGCCGCCCCCCAACCGCGTTCGTGCCGACAGGTTAGCTGTTCATATGCGCTGAATGTGGGGTGTTGCGGCAAACGACTGCTCGTGAGAAGCCATGCCAGGCCGGATGTATC
The DNA here is from genome assembly GCF_043199295.1 of Streptomyces sp. NPDC048612. Lineage (NCBI taxonomy): Bacteria > Bacillati > Actinomycetota > Actinomycetes > Kitasatosporales > Streptomycetaceae > Streptomyces > Streptomyces sp. NPDC048612. The sequence continues at coordinate 74,170 of NZ_JBICVV010000021.1, read as the reverse complement.
CGGGACAGGACCGCGCTGGCTATCGAGGGTGGTCTACTGGTCCTGCAGCTCAACGCCGCACGAACACTTGAGGCAAGTCAGGCAAGTTGTGGCTATGTACGGGACCGCCGCGACTTGGTAGTTGGTGGTCGTGTCCTCCGGGGTTGCGCGGCAGAGCGGTTGTCGCCTGGCTTGGTGTGGCTGAGTCCTTGGTGTGGGCTGTGGTGTCGGTCCGTCAGCCGAAGCCTCCCATCATGGCGAATGCGGAGACTGCCATGATCACCAGGGCCCCCACCTGCACTTTTACCAGTAGGGGGCAAACCCACCTGCGTGGGGAGCCCTTGGGCCAGGAAAGAGTGGCGATACCGGCGACCGCCGAAATCAGGAAGAAGCAGGCAGTCCACGGCGCTGCCTCTCCCCCGTGGCATCCGCCGTAGAAGAGGCACCGTGTGGGGCCCGGTAGCGACAGTGTGCCGAGGGTAACCACAATCAGCGTCGGCACCAGCAGCGCCAATAACCAGCCCGCGACGCGCCGGACTCTACGATCCGGTAAGGCTGCAGGTGCTTGCGCTTGGGTGATGTCGTCCATGGGGGCATCAAACACCGCCATTTGGCCACGTCGTATCAGTACAAGTACTCAAGTTGGCAGGTTCGAGCGGCCCGCCGGGCAGGACGCGGGCAGCGTCTCAGGCGCCGGTGCGCGATGGGTGTGGTCGTCCACAAATGCGCCGGCCGCGGAGCAGCCAGACACACCCACGGGGATGGTCGCGATCAGCGTGACCAATGGTCGGCAGGAGGTCTGCCACCTGCGCCGGCGGGGAAGTTCGGAGGTGAACCGCTGAGTGAGAAGACCGCGGGCGTGGTCGATCAGCTGCCTCCGCGCAGGCGGAGGTGAGCGGTCGTGGGCCGGTTAGTGCCTGCGGGAGGCCGTGCGGCCCCGGTAGGTTCAGGCGGGTGCATGACCGGCGTTCCTTGAATCACGAATTGGCAAAGCGCTCCTAACACCGCAGGTGGCGAAGGTGGTCTCCGCGCAGGCGGAGGTGAGCCGACGGGCGCCGGCCTCTGAGCGTCTATGTGGACGTGGTCTCCGCGCAGGCGGAGGTGAGCCGGGGCGGGCCACCGGCCGCCGTTCGCGGTGCCAGTGGTCTCCGCGCAGGCGGAGGTGAACCTGCGCCAGTGAACATGTCTGTGCCCTTTCGGAGGTCCTCTCCGCGCAGGCGGAGGTGAGCCGCACACTGGCGAGCTGCTGCACCGGGCGATTGCGTCCTCTCCGCACAGGCGGAGTGAGTGGTCGTGGGCCGGTCAGTGCCTGCGAGAGGCCGTGCTACCCCGGTAGATTCAGGTGGGTGCATGACCGGCGATCCTTGAACACGAATTGGCAAAGCGTTCCTAACGCCGCAGGTCGCGAAGGGGCTTCTCCGCGAAGGCGGAGGTGAACCGACGGCCCGGCCGACGAGCGCCGCGCCTACCTCGGCTTCTCCGCGAAGGCGGAGGTGAACCGAGCACGGCGGCCGCCTGCGGCACGTGCACGGCGGCTTCTCCGCGAAGGCGGAGGTGAACCTGGCACAGGAATCCCCGCCCGAGGCGCCCGGCGGGCTTCTCCGCGAAGGCGGAGGTGAACCGGTGATCAGGCGGTCGGCCTCCCTGCGCGGTAGGGCTTCTCCGCGAAGGCGGAGGTGAACCGGTCGATTCCCTGCTGGAGGGTCAGGTCGCGGAGGCTTCTCCGCGAAGGCGGAGGTGAACCTCCGGCAACGCCCCGTGGCTGCAGCGGCTCGACGGCTTCTCCGCGAAGGCGGAGGTGAACCGGTCGGCAAACCGATCCAGCAGCAGAGGGGCCGGGCTTCTCCGCGAAGGCGGAGGTGAACCGCGGATGCGGGGCGGGGGTGTTAGCGCAGTACGGTCCACTCCGCGCGGGCGGAGGTGAACCGACGACCAGCAGCAGCACGAAGACGACACCGAGGACCTCTCCGCGCGAGCGGAGGTGAACCGGAGTCCGGAACACCGTACGAGCGGATAGCGGCGTCCTCTCCGCGCGAGCGGAGGTGAACCGCGGGAGCGGGTCCGCCAGTACGGCAATGCCGTGTCCTCTCCGCGAAGGCGGAGGTGAACCGACCGAGCCTGACGGCGTACAGGTCAGACAGCCGTCTTCTCCGCGGAGGCGGAGGTGAGCCGAACTCGCGGCGCTGGTCGACGAGGCCCACGGGGTGCTCTCCGCGGGAGCGGAGGTGAGCCGTGGCTGTGGATCGTGGGGATCAAGCCCGCGTTGTGCTCTCCGCGCGAGCGGGGGATGGCCAGCGCGGACCCTGTGTGGTCTCCGCGCGAGCGGAGGTGAACCGAACGGCCGATCATGGTCCCTGGTCGCAGGTGTGCTGTCCCGAGCGAGCCCGCCCAGCTGGTTCGGCCGGGCGGGCCGCCTGGTGTGTCGTTATCGGTTGCTAAGGAGGCCGGCGGCGTCCTGTCCGGCGGCGGTGAGGGCTTGGTCGAGGTGTTCGGGGCGGCGGCCGCCGGCGCTGGCGAGGGCTCCTGTCCCTCCGCCTCCGCCTCCGACGGCCTTCGCGGCGCGGGTGATGACCTGGGCGGCCTGGATGCCGCGGTCGAGGAGATCGGGGGAGACGGCCGAGGCGAGCAGGGCCTTGCCGCCGTGCTCCAGGGCTAGGACGACGATCGAGGGGCCGGCGGGCAGGTGGGCGAGGGTCTCGGAGGTCAGCTGACGCAGCTCGTCTGGCGTGACGCCGGTGACTTTCTGGACGAGGATGCGTCCCGTCCCGGCCGCGGCAGAGGCATGGGCGAGCTGATCGGCCCGGGAGCGCAGTTCGGCGGCCCGCTGCCGTGTCAGTTGCGTCTGGGCGTCGGCGAGAGCCTCCAGGCGCTTGCGCAGGGCGTGGGGCGCGTCCTGTGGGCGGGTTCCGAGGAGTGTGGACAGCTCGCGTAGGAGGCGGCGCTCGGTGTCGAGGTGCGTGAGGGTGCTGTGGCCGGTGAGGGCCTCGACACGGCGGAGGTTGGAGCCAATCGACGACTCGGTCAGCAGGCGGAAGGCGCCGACCTGGGAGCCGTGGGCAACGTGGGTGCCGCCGCAGAGTTCTCGGGAGAAGTCTCCGATGTCGACGATACGGACCCGCTCGCCGTACTTCTCTCCGAACAGGGCGATGGCTCCGGCGGCTTCGGCCTCGGCGCGGTCGGCGTGCCAGGCGTGTACGGCGGGGTCATCGAGGACGTGGCTGTTGACGGCCTGCTCGATTTGGCTCAGCTGGTCGGGGGCGAGGGCGGTGAAGTGGGCGAAGTCGAAGCGGAGCCGGTCGGGTTCGACCAGGGAGCCCTGCTGGCGGGCGTGGTCGCCGAGGGTGGCCATGACGACGGCGTGCAGGATGTGGGTGGCCGAGTGCGACCGCATCAGGCCCGCCCGGCGTTCGGCGTCCACGACGGCCTCGCCACTGGTGCCGGTTTGCAGTTCCCCTTCGAGGACGCGGGCGTTGTGGATGCGGAAGCCTTCCAGGCCGTATCGGGTGTCGGTGATCTGCAGGCGTGCCCCGTTGCTAAGGGTCAGGGTTCCGGTGTCGCCGATCTGTCCGCCGGCTTCGGCGTAGAACGGCGAGCGGTCCAGCACCAGCTCGACCTCGGCGCCGGCCTGAGCCGTGGTCGCGACGGCGCCGTCGGCGATGAGGCCGGTGACTGTGGCTTCGGTGATCAGGTGCTCGTAGCCGAGGAACTCCGCAGGGGGCAGGGCGGCGGCCAGCTCGCGGTAGGTGTCCCTCTTCTTGAGGGCCTCGGTGGTTTTGGCTTTGCCGCCGGCCTTGGCGCGCTTCTTCTGCTCGTCCAGCAGCGTCGCGAAGCGGTCCTCGTCGACCGTCAGGCCCGCGTCGCGGGCGGCCTCGACGGTGAGCTCCAGGGGGAAACCGTAGGTGTCGGCGAGCTCGAAAGCCGTCTCGCCCGGCAGAGCGGCCGAGCCGATTCCCTGAGTGCGGTGGATCGCGGCGTCAAGGAGCCGGGTGCCCTGGGTGAGGGTGCGGGTGAAGGACTCCTCCTCCGCGGTGACGACCTGCTCGATCAGCGTGGCCTGGGCGGTCAGCTCCGGCCAGACGCTGCCGAGGTTGCTGATCACGCTGGCCGTCGCGGCCGGCAGGACGGGGCTGTCGATGCCGAGCAGACGCGCGTGGCGGACGGCGCGGCGCATCAGGCGGCGCAGGATGTAGCCACGGCCGTCCTTGGCGGGCAGGACACCGTCGGCGACGAGGAAGGCGATGGAGCGGGCATGTTCGGTGACGACCTGGAAGGACACCTTCTCCTCGCCGTCGCTGGGGGCCTCACGGCCGGCGAGGTCCTGGACGGTGTGGAAGGTGGGCAGCAGCAGGTCGGTGGTGCACACGTTCTGCGCATCCTGGAGGATCGCGGCGAGCCGGTCCAGGCCGAGGCCGGTGTCGACGCCCTTGCGGGCGAGCTCACCGAGGACGGGGAAGTTGCCCTTCTTGTCGCCCTCGCCGCGCTGGAACTGCATGAAGACCAGGTTCCAGACCTCGACGTAGCGCTCGCCGTCGATGGCGGGGCCGCCTTCCTTGCCGAAGGCGGCCCCGCGGTCGTAGTTGACCTCTGAGCACGGGCCGCAGGGGCCGGGGACGCCCATGGACCAGTAGTTGTCCTCCATCCCCAACCGCTGAATGCGGGAAGCGGGGACACCGATGCGGCGCCAGAGGTGCTCAGCTTCGTCGTCGCCCTCGAAGACGGTGATCCAGAGCTTCTCCTTCTCCAGCCCGTAGCCCTCGGTGAGCAGCTCCCAGGCGAAGGCGATGGCGTCTTCCTTGAAGTAGTCGCCGAAAGAGAAGTTGCCCATCATCTCGAAGAACGTCGCGTGCCGGTTGGTACGGCCGACGTTGTCGATGTCCGAGGTCCGGGCGCACTTTTGGATGCTGGTGGCGCGGGGGAAGGGCGGGGTGGTCTCGCCCAGGAAGTAGGGCTTGAACTGGTTCATCCCGGCGTTGGCCAGCAGCAGGGTGGGGTCGTCGGGGACCAGCGGGCTGGAGGGCACCTGGTGGTGGCCGCGGGAGGTGAAGAAGTCGGTGAACGTCCTGCGGATCTGCGTCGAACGCATGGCGGCATGGCCTCACGAAAGGAGTCGTGGAAGGTGGTGGGAGATCACACGCCGAGCCGGGCCGAGAACAGGGACTGAGAGGGTTCTCAGTTCTCCAGCTCGACGCAGATAGCTCGCGCCCCCAGGGGGTACACCTTGACTCCTGATCCGTTGCTCACAGGTGGTGCAGCAGTCCCCGAGACCGAACCCGAGGCCGCTGCACCACCGACTGTAGCGGGTGGGATGTCAAGATCGCTTACTGTTTGTGCGCTGTCGCTGACAGTGCTGCTGCCGGACAGGTGGCGAAGTCCAGCAGGCCGGGCCCGATCAGAGCCGCATCGTCCAGGACTGCTGTGGCTCCGGCAGCGGACAGGGCAGCGGGTGCGGCGTAGCCCCAGGCTGCCCCCAGCGGGGTGACCCCGGCCGTGCGGGCGGCCGCGATGTCGCCGGTGGTATCGCCGAGGAACACCGCCCCGGCGGGGTCGATGCCGAGCTTGCCCAGGGCGAGCAGGAGCCCGTCCGGGGCCGGCTTGGGCTCCGCGTCCTCGCGGCAGACGGTGACGTCCAGCAGCGCCAGGACGGCCGGCTCCAGCAGCCAGGGCAGCCGATTCCGGCTCTGCAGTGTGACCAGGCCGGTCGCCATCCCCGCTTCCTTGATCGCCTTCAGCCCCTGCAGGGCTCCGGGGAACAGGGTGGTTCCGGCGGCGGTGGCCAGCGCCGGGTCCCACCAGGTCCCGCAGAGCGCATCCGGCTCGCCGACTCCGAGGCCGGCCAGCACCTCGACCCGGGGAGCCGTCAGAGCGCCGGCCGGCAGTTCGTCGACGGTTACCCGGCGCCCCAGGGCGGCGGTAGCTACCCCGGCCAGCGTGGCCAGCATCGCGGCACTGCTGTCCAGCAGCACGCCGTCCAGATCGAACAGCACCGCCCCCGTCATGACGCCGCCCCGGTGCTGGGCAGGTCGGCCTCGCCCAGCAGCGGATGCAGCCGGATGCCGTGCTCGCCCAGCAGCAGCCGCCCTCCGAGCGGACGTTCCAGCACGCACAGCGCACCGGCGACCTGTGCCCCGGCGCCCCGCAGGGCCCGGGTCATCGCCAGCAGCTGCTCGCCGGAGCGGACCACGTCGTCGATCAGGACGACCCGTTGGCCCCGGGTGCGGGCGCCCTCGATCTGCCGCCGGGAGCCGTAGCGCTTGGGCCGGCGGCGCAGGAACGCGGCCGGCAGACCGGTGGCCGCCGACAAGGCGATGGCCAGCGGTACCCCGCCCAGTTCGAGCCCGGCCAGCACTTCGGCGTCCTGCGGGACCAGGGCGGCCATGGCGGCGGCGACGTCGTGCAGCAGGCGGGGGTCGGCGGCCAGTTTGTACTCGTCGAAGTACGAGCCGAGCACCTGCCCGTCGGTCAGGGTGAAGGCGTCAGTCACGCAGGCGGTGGCAGCGAGCCGGGCCGTCAGGTCACCTGGGGTGGTCTCGGTCATGCGCCGGCCTCCGTCCGGTCGCTGTTGCTGGTCAGGTCTTGCAGGTGAGCGGCGAACGCAGCCGCGGACGCGATGAGGCTGAGGAATCCCAGCGACCGGGTCGGCGTCTCGAACAGCCACTTTTCACGGCGCAGGAAGGCCAGCAGCTCGAGCGCGGTGGGGCCGGTGATCCAGACCGGGACGGGTCGGATGGTGCCCGCGTAGTAGAGGGCAGCGGTCAGTTCGTGCAGCGTGCCGACCCCTCCGCCCATCGCGACCACCAGGTCCGCGGTCTGAAGGTAGTGGTTGAGGCGGGCGCCCAGGTCGGGCAGATGCACCTCGTCGGTGACGTGCGGGTTGAAGTTGCCCCACTCCTGGTGCTTGTCGGCGAGGGTGACCGCCGTGACGCTGCTGCCCTTGGATGCTGCCCCGCGAGCCACTGCCTCCATCAGCCCGTTGTAGCCGCCGTGTACAAGCGTCCAACCCGCGCTGGCCAGAGCCATCCCGACTTCCTCGGCGAGGCGTTCCTCGTCTGCACAAGCGGGGATGACCCCGCCGAAGAACACCGCCGTCCTGCCCCGGCCACCGGCTGCACGATGGCGGCTGTGGGGCTTCACGCCAGCTCCAGGTAGGTGCGGTAGGCGGTGATCGCGTCCGTGAGACCGTCCAGGGCGTTCGGGCAGGCCCGCTCGGTCAGTGCGAGCACCCGGTCCAAGGCGGCCTCGACGTCGGCGGCGTCGGGGACGGCCGGGGAGGTGATCGCGGCCTGCAGGTCGGCCAGGCAGGCCCGGCCGATCGGGGTCAGCGCGATCTCTTCGCACAGCTGGTACCAGCCCCAAAACCGCGAGGCCGGCGCGAGGGCAACCTTGATGAGGTCCTTGGTTGCCGTGTGCAGCATGTGCCATTCGCTGTAGGCGACGAACCGCTGGCTGCGCCGGATGCGCTTGTGCAGCAGCACCGCGAGCACCAGGTGCTCGATCAGCAGCTCGGTGCACGACCTCGGCCGGCGCAGCAGGTCGGCGACATGCGCGCGGGCGCGTTCGATCTGCGCGGTGGTGATCTCGGCCGGCGGCCGGTCCAGCAGCACCTTGCCGGCGACCTTCCGCCGGAGGGTGGTGATCTGGGAAGCGGGCGCGAGGTAGAGGTCGACCTGGTGGAGCCTGCCCTCGTGTTGGACGAGGAAGACGAAGCCGATGCCGCCCAGGTCCGCGACGATGGTGTCGCGCCAGCCGGGCAACAGAGCGCCTCCCCCGACCGTCATCAGGTCATCGAGCGCCGCGGCGAAGGCGGGCAGGTGACTGTCGTGGACGCCGGCGACGAAGTCGACGTCCGAGAGGCGGTCGGCGGTGCCGGAGGCGAGCGAGCCGCGCACCAGCAGGTGGGTGACCGCCGTGGAGGCGGTGAGCAGTTCGGCGATGCGGGTGAGCAGCGGCAGCTGGGCAGGCCGGTTGGCTTCGGTGAGTTCGCTCAGGTGCAGTTCGGCCGGGGCCAGGGACATGGCGGTGGTCATGTGCGTTCCTTCCAGGGTGAAGGCGGTGCGGACAGGGCGAGTGGCCTCACGAGACGAGGGCGAGGAGCTGGGACTTCGCAGCCGCCCAGCGGTTGCTTGTCTCTGTGTCGCCGAGCGCTGTGTGCATCTGGGAGATCAGGTCGTAGACGGTGCCCTCGGGCAGGGCGAAGGAGTAGAACAGGCGCAGCAGCAGTCCTTCGGCCGCGTCGATGTAGCCGAGATCGGCCAGGCGGTGGGCCGCGGCGAGACGTTCGGCGAGTTCCGCTTCGCTCGCCTGCGGTAGCGCCTCGGCGGCCGCGGGGGCATCTGCGTGCCTGGCCAGGCGGGTGAAGGCGTCGTCGGCGTAGACGTCGGCGATCAGGTGGATCCGGTCGGGGCCGAGCAGGTTGCAGACCCCGTGCGCGTAGGTCGGTGTCAGACGCCAGATCCGGCCGCCGGCCATATGGACCTTGGTGCCGCCGGTGACCAGGAACGCAGAGGAGTTGGTGTGCAGAGGGATGTGCAGCCGGTGGCGCTCGACCTGGTCCAGTTCGTCGTAGTCGCGGTGCTCCCACAGGAAGGCATTCGCCTCCAGGCGGGCCAACCGCACCCACATGTAGGACAAGCCCAGTTCGTCCAGCAGACCGGCGGTGGCAGGCATGTGCTGGAGCAGAGCGGTGGGGCCGGCGGTGCAGTCGCCGATCCTCACGTCCGCGGCGTCGCCGGAGGCGTTCATGAGCGAGGTGGTCCACCAGCCGCCGGACTGGAACTGGCCGTACTCGGCCTTCCACGGCGCCGGGGCCGTCAGGGCCTCGTGCCGCATCCGCTCGATCAGCGAGCCGTCCAGCCGCTCAAGCTGGGCGATCTGCCCGGACAAGGCCGGGGCCGGCTGTGCTTCTTCCATGGTGTCCCTCTCGGTCTCTCGTCCCGGGCCGGGCCCAGGACATATGGACGGGGGTGGACGACGCGACGCGTCCGGCTGGATGCCCGTGAGCTCACCGATACAGAGCCGTGGAGGCCAGGGTTCGTCGTCCGGAAACGGCGCCATCACCAGGGTGATCCGCCAGCGTTGTCGCAGGTAGTGAGAAGTGGCCGCCCTCCGCGGGCGGCCGCACCGCCCTCCGCGGGCGGCCATCTCGCCCTGGCTCGGGGGTTTGACTGCCTGCGGGCGCAGGCAGAGTTCGGCAGCATGGGTGGCGCATCCGGCGCTGAGGCCGTGCACTGGGGGAGGCACCCGTGAGCAGCCAGTCGACCAACCGGTCAAGAACAGTGCACGACGTCGCCTGCGGACGGTCCCTGCGAGAGAGGGCCCTGGGCAAAGCCGGCGCACCCGACCCGGCCCCGGCGGCCCTCGTCGCGGTGATCACCACCGAGATCGAGGCCCACTGTGGTCACCGCCGACTCAAGTGCCGCCGCCTGGCAATGGGATGGACCGTTGCCCAGGCCGTCGCCGCCGCCCACCACCTCGTCGAGGACGAAGGCCTGAACAAGATCGGGATGACGGAGCGTTCGTGGAAGGACTGGGAGGCCGGCGTCCTGCCCAGCCCCGAGTACCAAGACCTGCTGTGCCGTCTGTTCACCACCCATCCCGTCGAGTTGGGCTTTGCCCGCGACTACTCCCCCGCTCCTCCTGCGGACGGGACCGGTCCGCTTTGGAACGGACACAGCTCGGATGGAACACTTCCCGAAGGGGAAACGACCCGAGCGGGTGCGGGCCCGCAGACCTTCACGGAGGTGGAGGCAACGAAGCGTCGCGACGCGGTGAAGCTCGCCGGACTGGCCATGGCCGCCCCGGCTGCCGCCGCACAGATCCTGGAACAGGCCGCCGCCGAGGCCATGGAGTTCACCCGGCAGGCGGAGGCGACCTCGCTCGGCTCAGGAACCCTCGACCACCTCGACCTCGCGGTCACCGAGTTCAACCATGCCTACTCGCTCAAGCCGCCCAAGGCCGTCTTCGACGCGGTGATGGGCTACCGGCGCAAGGTCGACGCCCTGCTGCAGGCCAAGCGCACCCACCGCCAGGAGCGCGAGCTGATGGCGTTCGCCGGCTGGCTGTCCGAGCTCTTAGCCTGGCTCGCCCACGACCTCGGCGACGCCCGCACCGGTCTGGCCTTCGCCACCGACGCGTTCGTCCACGGCCAGCAAGCCGGACACGGCCAGCTCTGCGCATGGGCGATGGACGCCGCCGCCTCCATCAACCTGTACGAACAACGGCCCGAAAAGGCCCGCAACGCAGCCCTCAAGGGCCTCGCCGAAGCACCAACCGGACATCCGCTGACCGTACGGCTGCACGCCCAGGCCGCGCGCGCTGCCGCAGCCGACGGCGACGCGAACGGCTTCACCACCGCCTTCCAGACCGCCCAGGACGCACACCGGCTCCTGCCGCCCCGCTCCCCTCGCCGCTTCGGCATGGACGTACTGCCGCTGGCCGACTACGCCCTCACCTCGTACCCGGCGACCTCCTTCATCTGGCTAGGCCAGGCCGAACAGGCCCGTCAGCACGCCGAGCACGCGCTGAGCACCTACGAATCGGCCCCCGAGGCGTCCCGTTCCCCGAGCCGGGAAGCCATCGCCCGCATCGACCTGGCCCTCGCCCATGCCCAGCTCGGCGCCCCCGACGACGCCGTCGCGCTGGGCCACCAGGCCCTGGACTCGGCGCGCGTCGTCGGCTCCGTCCTGGGCCGGGCCGGCGACCTCACCTCATTCCTCACCCGCCGCTACCCCCGGCAGGCCGCCGTCGAGGGCCTGCGCGAACGGCTCACCGCGGCGACCGTCGCCCGCCCGGCCCTGCACTCGCCCCCGCCCCGGAAATAGGAGAACGCGATGACCACTCCGCCACCGTCGGCCGAGCACTCGCTCAACATCCGCCAGCCCTACTTCGATCTGATCGCCACCGGGTCCAAGACCATCGAGATCCGCGTCGGCTACGCCAAGATCCGCAAAATGGCCGCAGGAGACAGCCTCCGGTTCAACTCCGGCGATCACTCCCTCCTCACCCGCATCACCGACCTCAGCGAGTACACGTCCTTCGAGGCGATGCTCACCTCAGAGGACAACACTGCCATCGGCGAACCCGGCATGACCCGCGACCAGTTGCTGGCCACCTGCCGCGACATCTACCCGCCCGAAAAGGAAGCCCTCGGCGTCTTCGCCATCCATCTCCGCCTCTCACGCACCTGAGAACGCAACGACCAGCCTGCTCGGCTAGGCACTTCCGTGGAACGAGGCAGAACACCGGGGCTGAGGCCCAGCGCCTGCACTGATCAGATGCAGGGATGACTGGGTGAACTCGGCAGCTGGCTCGCGCTGCATCCCCGCACCACTCGCGCCTTTCGCCGAAACGAAGACCGGACGCTGTGTCCTCACCGCCGCACCCATGCCCCTCGGCCCCGGAACGCCGGAGACCACGTGCAGCACCCTTCGGCCGGGTAGCTCTTTCACGTACCGGATAGCCCGCAGGCCCCGGCCCATACCAGGGCCTGAGCGCCATCCAACTCCCTGACGAACAGAAAGGATGCTTCCCCTGCCACACCCCGACGAGGACGAGGTGAATCTCGACCAGATCGCTCACATCGCCGGAGCCGATCCCGTGGCAGTCGTCATCTGGCGCCGCCGCCACGGCGGACTCGATGCCACAGGCGGCACAGACGCGAGCCCCAGGTTCCCCCGCGCGGCCGCCGAGCAGTGGCTGCGCGACTTCGGCGAACTCCCCGCGCGTGCCCCGGCGACGTGTCCGCCGGCCACAGTGACCTTCACGGACGGCCCGGCGATCACCGTGTACGGCGCAGAGCTGCACAGTCCCGCGCTGCCCTGGAGCAGCGGAGCGGACTACGAGGAGTTCAGCGGCTACATCGACCCCGAACAGCCCGGGACTCCCTGGCCAACTGCCTCAGCGCGGATCGACCAGCCCGGCCGCCCGCCGTACCAGGTGACGGATGCCCGAAGCGACGTCAGCAACCACGGGGGACACATGGGTTCCTCAAGCTCATCTGGCTCGTCTCTCGGCGCCGGACCCTTCCCGCCACGATCGAGACCACAGAAATACAGGCATGACGGACACCCCGCGGCACGACGTGGGCGCGGAGCAGCCGCCCGGCCCGTCCATCACGGGGAATGCACCGTCGCCGGTGCGAGATCACCGGATGGCCCGGGACGTCCACGACGGGGCGTGGCCCTCCACCCAGTCGGTCTTGTCTGGCCAGTACCGGGTGGCGGGCGGTCAGGGGCTGGTGCGTGTCCCACACCGCTCGGCTGCGGCAGCCGGCACCGCTATGTCCGGCACGGTGACACGGGACGGGACGCTGTGGGCGTCCACGGCGCGCCGCTGAGGACCGCGGCCGGGGCCCCGAGGAGGGTAGGTTCAGGCGGGTGCATGACCGGCGATCCTTGAATCACGAAGTGGCAAAGCGCCCCTAACGCCGCAGGTCGCGAAGGGTCCTCTCCGCGCGAGCGGAGGTGAACCGACGGCAACGATGCTCTGCCACATGGTGAACCCGTCCTCTCCGCGCGAGCGGAGGTGAACCGCCCATTTCGTTCATCGTGAACACCGTGTACAAGTCCTCTCCGCGCGAGCGGAGGTGAACCGAGGGTGGTGAGCAGCTCACGTCGCTGCTGGTCGTCCTCTCCGCGCGAGCGGAGGTGAACCGGCGTCGGAGTGGGTGGAGGAGATCACCTACCGGTCCTCTCCGCGCGAGCGGAGGTGAACCGGAGCGCATGGACCTCTACGCCGTGGGGCTTTCGTCCTCTCCGCGCGAGCGGAGGTGAACCGGCAACCCGAACCAGGGCTGCAGCGACAACTAAGTCCTCTCCGCGCGAGCGGAGGTGAACCGGTGTGTTGGGGAGCCGGGTTCATCGCCGAGCCGTCCTCTCCGCGCGAGCGGAGGTGAACCCTGCCGGTGAGCGCGACCTGTGCCGGGGCGTACGTCCTCTCCGCGCGAGCGGAGGTGAACCGAACCCCATCACGTTCGATCCGTCCCACACGCTGTTCTCTCCGCGCGAGCGGAGGTGAACCGCCCCACCGTTCTGACCCGGCGTGACACCGGGTGTCCTCTCCGCGCGAGCGGAGGTGAACCGGCCCCTGATCATGTCCCGAAGGGCGGCCTTCGGTCCTCTCCGCGGGAGCGGAGGTGAGTCGCACACTGGCGAGCTGCTGCACCGGGCGATTGCGTCCTCTCCGCACAGGCGGAGTGAGTGGTCGTGGGCCGGTCAGTGCCTGGGAGAGGCCGTGCGGCCCGGTAGGTTCAGGCGGGTGCATGACCGGCGTTCCTTGAATCACGAATTGGCAAAGCGTTCCTAACGCCGCAGGTCGCGAAGGCTTCTCCGCGCAGGCGGAGATGAGCCGGTCCTGATGGACCGCCGGAACCTGTACGTGGCGGCTTCTCCGCGCAGGCGGAGGTGAGCCGCAGCTTCTCGGAATCCCTTGGCGTACCGCGCTGTGGTCTCCGCGCAGGCGGAGGTGAACCGCGCACGATGCGCGCGGCCTGTTTCACCGAGGTGCGGCCCCGGTAGATTCAGGCCGGTGCGGCGTGCCTGATGCCCCGGCACCTGCCCGGAACCACGGCTGGCGCCTGACCGCCACATCGGAGAATGCTCGTGGCGATCTCGTGCATCAGGACGCCTTCGCCCCGGCCAAGGCAAACTCCTGCGCCAGGTGCCGGGCACAAACTCTGCGGTTCGGCAATGCGTCACGACCGCAGGGCACGCCACCAACAGCGGAGCAGGTCGGCCCTTCCACCGCTTCGACGGGTGCGGGCTGCTCCGCTGTCGCCACTGCCTCGGTTCGGCAGGGCTTGCACAGGCCGTCCGTGAGGGCGGGGCCGATCTGGAAGATCCGGCAGCCGCACTCGCTGCAGGAGCCGCGCGGCAGACCCTCCACCTTGCGCTGCGCTGGAACACCGGCCACCGCTCGGTCGGGCCCGCACTCGCCGCACGCGCCGGACGAACCTGGCCTGCTGCCGTGGACCGGGCACAGGCCGGCGGCCAGCCCCTGCTCACGCCGTACACGCTCCCGCTCGGCGCGACGGTCGGCGACGATGTCCTCGCAGACCGGGCAGGGGCGGCCGCTGGACCACAGCACGCTGGTCTCGCAGTCCAGGTGCCCGCAGCCCCAGCGCGGCAGCGCCACCCCAAGCAGCCACCGGCCCGGGTCACGGATCTCCGACGGTGAGGTTCCGGCAAACCGAGTGGTCAGCCGGTGCTGCAGGCGCTCAGCGTCCATCCCGCCCTCCAACTGACGACCGACCTCACGGGCGATCTTCCGCTCCACGAACGGACTGTTCACCCGGGCCAGCAGCCAGTGGACCGGCTCCAGCACCGCGAAGATCTGCGGGCTCATAGACAACTGCGGACCGGTGTACGCCGACCGTGCCCCGCGGCTGCGGCGCTTTTCGTCGTTGGGCTTAGAGGGGGCGGGCTGGTCGTTCTCATCCGCGCGCAGCGCGAGACCACCCGCGGCGTTCGTACGCGCATCCGCATCAGCTGGGTCCTCTCCAGCATCTACTACAGGTACTTCGCCTACGGCGGATGAGAACAACGGACGCTCGTCATCAGGTGAGTCAGTCCTAGGTGATTCCCTATTCGCGAGGGACCCCTCACCAACCAGCGCACCCGATCCCTCACCAACCAACGGACTGCCCGAGCCCTGCGCAGCGCCGTCCACAGGCTCCTGCGAGCACTCCTGGGCGCTCGGCGATGCGTCCGCGGCCGGCTGCTCGTCGACCTCGTCAGCATGCGTCGGGGCGATGTCATGGGCGACGAACCGGTGGCGGCCCCGGGCGCCCGCACGCCGCTGCACTGTCACCCACCGGGCGGCCTCCAGGCCGTCGACGACCTCACCGGCCGCCGCTGCGGTGAGGGGCTGGCCGGCCTTCTGGCCCGAGTGGTGCAGCAGGTGACCGGCCAGCTCGGCCTCGGTCAGCGCGATGCCCATCTGCTCCGCGTACGCGATGACCGCGTACGCCGTCAGCTGCCGGGGGGTGAGGTCTTCCGCGGCTGCCACTGGCAGCCACACGAACGTCTCCCCCCGGGGCATCGGCCGCACCGTGCGCACCGCCGACGTACCCCGCCCACCCGGAAGCGTCCGCCGCTGCGAGCGCAGCTCGACCACGCCGTCCTCCGCTGGATGCGACAGGGCCTGCAGGCCCCGCTCCACCGATGCCGTCGACAGGCCCAGGTACGACGCGATCGTCTCCGCCCGCGCCTGACACCCCTCCGGCCGCGCCGCCAACGCCTTCACCTTCACGTAGACCGCCAGCGCGACGTCGGGCGCCGACGACGACACCAGCCGCATCGGCACCCGAACCCGCTGCCGGCGCACCGGCACCTCCGTGCCCGTCATCGGCCCACCCCCACAGAGGCGGGCGCGGCCAGGGCGCCCAGCTGGAGAACGGCTGACGAGAAGTACCAAGAGTCCAGGCGCTGAGAAGGGACCTGAGAGAGCCCCTCACCGGCGGTCGGTCCCGTCTGGTGGGACTCAGCAGGAAGGAACCCACGCGCGGATCCGGCCACGCGTGGCGCAAAAACATACCGACCGGGAGTGTTTTCGATCGAACGAAAGGGGCTAATACCGGCCAACCGGACACACTCGGGCTGACAACCCAGCCCTGCATCGTGCACTATGACGGGACCTACCAATCAAAAAATGGACCATGCCGCTCCCGCCCTGCGGGAACGAACCGGGCTTATGCCTCGGGCTGGGGATCACTTCCTCTGGTGTGCGCGGTCTTGCTGAGAGCCCCTTGGCGGGGGCCCGCAGCCGGTTGGTGGGCCTTGGCTAGAGGCCCTGGCGGCCCTGGCTAGGGGCCGCCGTGTCCCCACTTGGCGGTGGGGAGGGTGGTGGAACTGTGAGAGAACAAACGGCTCGAAGAGCCGGAGCTCAGGGCCCGGGTGCAACCGGACTGAGCGAGACGGGCCGACGGCGCCGCAGAGGGTGGCTAGTCCACTCCAGGCGCCCGGCCGATGACCTAGGTCATCCCAACCCCCCAACTGCGGAGGCTGGCGTCAGCATGCGCAAATAGCGCCAGAACGAATCGATCATGATGTGCAAACGGCGTAGCGCGCGGTGGAGTTCCGGAATTCCGGGTACTCTGCATTCCGCGATCACCTCCTAACCAGGTGCGTCGCCGGGACGGGTTACCCGTCCGAGAGCCCCCGTGGACCCTGCCAGGTCCTTGGGGGCTTCTACTGTTATGGATCAAGTCAGGGGCCACCCTACTCGTCTCGGCGCCACACAAGACCACGAGCGCACGATGTGTCGGAAGAGGCTTCGCAGGCCGCCACCGATACATCAGGTCGGGCCGCACACAAACCCCTTGCGGGGCTGTCAACGCGAATCGCCGCTGGAAGGAAGCGCGCGCTGAAGTTCGGCCAGCACGCTATCCGGGTGGCCGTTGTACACGATGTGCGGCTCGGCAGCGGTCGGCGGGTGAAAGCGGCCTGCGAAGCGCAGCAGATCCTCTTCGCTGAATTCGATTGAGTTTGGGTCTATCAGTGCCTGGGCGTTGCGCTCCCTGATTCGGTCCCAGCGCACCTCATGCGGCACGGGCAGGTAGATCAGCACGGGCCTGCCGCCAGCTTCTGTAACGGAAGCTGCCCACTGGGTACGTTCCTCCGGTGTCCAGAAACCGTGGTCTACCACGGTGTCGTGACCGGTCAGCAGGAGCTCCTGGAGCTCGAGGGCGATGTCCTTGAGGACGGGCGCCTCCCGGACGCGGAACTGGCCGCGGGGGAAGTCGCGCCCGTAGTGGCCGTAGCGGCGGAACATTTCCTCATCCGGGCAGAGACGGCGGAAGCCGGCCTGCTCAAGCGTGCGGGCGAGGGTCGTCTTGCCCGCGCCCGGCATTCCAGTCATGAGGACCGCGCGGGGCGCGGGGCCCGGTCGGCCAGCCAGAGCTGCGGAGATGCGGCTGATCTCGAATCTTCCCTTCAGGGGCAGAGTGTCGGTGCGCTCAGCTCGAAGGAGCTCGCCGAGGCGGGCTTCGAGGCAGCTGACGAGACTGTCATCCAGGTGAACAGCGTCGAGCCCTGTCACCGCATCACCTCCGACGTCGTGCGCCGTGTGCGGCCAGGAGCCCCCAGGTCCACGCCGTACTCCAGCAGTTGGCCATCGGCGTCCAGAAACCGCGCGGTCAGGACCAGGATCGCCGCGACTGTATCGGCCCCCAGTTCCAGGAGCTCAAGATCGTGTGCGGTGGCGATGCGGGCAGTCTCTTCGTCCACGCGTTGTACGACCTGTCGCCCTGTGGCCTGGGCAATCAGGTCCAGCGACAGCCCGCCCTTGAGGCGCTCGCTTCTTGCCAACCCCGGTAGTACACGGTCGAATTCGGCAGGAATCCAGGACGTCGAGTGGCAGACAATGCCGTGAGTGTCCCGGTAGATACGGCTCCGGCGGATTGCGTCGTCACCAGGGGCGATGCCAAGCACGGTCGCGATGTCTTCGGGAGCGGCGACGATTCCAGCGGTGTGGCCGGAGGACTTTTCACCGTCGCCCCACGATGACTGGGTCTTTTTGCTGCGCTCGTGACGCTCTGATCCAGTAGAGAGCGAGACTAGGCCCGCCATTACCTCGGTGCCGACGCCCGGAATGCCCTTGACCAGCTTCTCTTCCCGCAGCAGTTTCATGGCCCGGTCAGCTGTGGCGGTGGAGACCTGCCACTCGGTGGCGAGGTTCTTGATGCTCGGTAGTAGGTCGCCCGGCGAGAGAACTCCGGAGCTGATGAGGTCGCGGTAGTGACCCGCGATGCGCGCGTATGGCGGCCGGTTGTCGGCGCGGGGTGGCCCGGGCATGTCGGCCTCGCCTCCTTTTCTTCGTCTGGTTGCCTCACTATACCGCTTGACACCTCAGGGTACCTGAGGCAACCTGAAGTATGTGGATGGCGGCAATCCTCCGGGAGTGCCGCGTAATCGCACCACTGCAGCAGTTGCCATCTCGGTGGCTTTGCGTGAGCGCCGCTTGTGGCAGCTCTGTCTGCCGTCATCGGGACCTCCTCAGAGATCCACTCCGAAAGGAGCACCACCCATGAACCTCACCCGCCGCCCGGCCGCTGGCCTCGCCACCGAAGTGTTCGACGCCGAGACGCTCGCGCTCCTGGAGACGATCGAGGTGCCGCTCCCCGATTTCGACGTCGACCTGGACATCGCGTTCGGCACGCCGCTGGAGATGTACGGGCTGGTGACTACGGACGAGCTGGCCAGATGGGATGCCGCAGCCGCGGTGACGACGGGCAAGACCAAGGCTCGCGCCGAGGTCGTCGCGGCGTTCGGGGCACGCCGGGATGCGGCGCTGGACATCGTCGCGGCGGACCCGACCATCACCGCCCGCGTGCGCGAGCGTCTGGTCGATGTGCTCCTCCCCTACGCCGCGCAGTTGCGCATCGCGCCGCAGGCAACTGAGGCCCTGCCGCTTGTGGCCTAGCTCTGCTGGGTCCTCACGGACCCGGCTCCCCCACCCGGAACTGCCCCGCGGCGGTGCCGGATGAGGGAGCCGGACCCAAGGTCCACTCCCCTCAACTCCATATGTCTGGCTGACCGCCGCTTCCACGCGCGGCCGGGGTGACGAGTTCGACGCGGTCCCCCGGAGCACAGCCAGGTGAGCCACCCGCAGCCGTTGCGCTGCCCGTCGACCAGGAGCAGGACCTCGTCCAGCTCGTGGCCGGCGGAGAACGCAACAGCAAGGGAGACAGAAGATGCGTCACAACGGACGTGCCCCGATCCTGGCCAGCCAGATGCGGCCCGAGCACCTCAATCTCCGTGAGAACGAACCCCGCATGGCGGTCTGCCCCGACTGCCGGACCTGGCACCGCCTCACAAGGTCGATGATCATGCCGCACCGCGACGGCGTCGCAGTGCCGAAGGACGGCCTCCGTCGCTACCGCGACGACACCGCACCGCACAAGCCGTCGACCGGCCGCCGCTGCTCCGGCAGCGCGCAGCGCATCGACATCGACATCACCCCCGAGGAGTGGGGCGAGCAGCTGCTCGCCGCCGAGACCACGGCGGCCGGACGCCGCACCGCCCGTCCGATCCGCAAGCCCCGCCCGCAGGTCGCGCCCGCAGCCGCCCAGATGCCCGCCGCCACGCGGCCCTTGCGCGAGCAGCTCGCCGAGCACCAGCAGAGTGACTGCACCCGTTGCAAGGTCGGCCGCTGCGCCCGCGTGGTCGAGCTGCGGCAGCAGATCCGTCGCACTACCCAGATCGCCGCCGCCCCCGCGGCCCCGATCTACGGCCAGCTGCGCACCGCTCTCCGGGACCACCGCGCCACCTGCACCCCGTGCACGAACGGCGAGCCCTGCAAGGTCGGCCGCCGGCTCACCGCGCGTATGACCGGCATCGCCCAGAACCACCTGCGCAGCGGCCCGTTGATGCGGTCTGCCTGAGACGAGCCACCACAGTCGCCACCACACGGTGGTGGCGGCCGTGGCTGCTCGTACGGCAGTCAACGGCGACAGCCCCCGGGTGCGACCGGGGGCTGTCAGTACCAGGACCTAAGTGGGAGGCCCTGAATGACCAGCATCGCATGCGTGATCACCGCCCCGACCGGGGGTGTCATCGACGACATCGAGCGCGACGACGACAGCCGCGGCTACGAGGCCGAGGACGCCGTCCGGCGTCTCGACGCCTGGAAGGCCCGCCGCGCCCAGATGGCCGGCGCGGAGCAGCGCCTGAATGCTCTGTTGCTGCGCCTGGTGGCCGAGGGCGACGCCCGTGCGGCCGGCCGTCCCGGGATGCGGGGTGTGGCCTGATGAGCGAGATTGCCGACCAGCAGGCAGCGGACGCCCTCGCCCAGCAGCGCGTCGAGCAGGCCCGGCAGGCCGCCGCGGCCGCCGAGGCTGCGAAGGCTCGTGCGGCACAGCTCCAGGGCGGTAGCCGGTGAGCGAGCCCGAGCCTCAGCACGAACGGGCACCGGACGCCACCGACCAGCTGCCGCTGCTGCCTCGTCGAGAGCCCGGCGGCTCGCTGTAGCCGGTACCAGCTGCGGGCGGCGCGGAAGGCCAGCCGTCTTGAGCGGCTGAGGCCACCGCGCTGCCGGCCGCACTTCACCACCCGGCAGGAGCCCGTGCCCGACCACCCGATACGTCGTGCCCGCGCCGGCCAGCAGTTGGCGGCGCGGGCCCTTACGCGTCACGGACTTGCTCACCCGCTGGCTCTCACGCTGCTCGCCGCCGCAAGTTCGGCGGCGGCGGGCGCGTGGGAGGCCGGCCACTGGGTCCGTGACCTTCACCCCAGAACCTCACCGTCACAGGGACATCGCCATGGAACACCCCAACACCCCGCCGAAGCCGAAGGGGGCCGTGCAGGCCCGCCTGTCTGCTGATGAGGCCCGCCAGGTCTTCGCCGCCGAGGTCGGCCCGCGCGTCATCGGCGGGATCTACCACACCGCGTACTGGGACACGGTCTACCGCGTCGCCGGCATCCACTACGGCCCGGACGCCCTCGCGGCGATCGGCTGGGACGCGGGCTGGGCGATCACCATCCAGGACGCCCAGGGCGTGCAGACCCACTGCACCGCCTGGGAGAGGGACGACACGACCGTCGCGCTCCCGGAGGTCACCGTCTACCGCCCCTCCCACGGGGCCCTGCCGCTGGGCCACTACAGCACCCCCGAGGCGGCCCGCGCGCACGTCACCGACCTGCTCGTTCGTGACGAGCCCGGCGCGTTGCCGGTCTGGCTCGCGGATGACCTGGACGACCCGCTCAGCCCGGTCGAGGCGCATCTGTTCGGGCGGGGCGGTGCTCCGGAGCCCACCGGCTACGTCATCACCCCGCTGACCATCGCCGACCACTACGACCCGGCGGCTGACGAGTAGCCGGCCTGGCGGCTGCCTCCCCTGCCCGTCACTGACGGGCAGGGCGGCGGGGAGCCGGACAGCCCGGACTCCACCGGCCTGAGGCCGGTCCACCGACACGAGGAGATCACATGAGCCAGCAGCTCCAGGGAAGGGCCACCCGGCCGCAGACCACCTACACGCAGGATGACTTCGTCCTCTACCGCGACGCCCGCCGGTTCTGGCTGGGGCAGCCCGGCCACACGTTCGTCGGCCGGGTGGAACGGGTCTGGCGGCACGCCGGTACCGGAAAGGTCTTCTGTGACCTGGTCGAGCTGAGCGCCAACCGTCACGTCGGCGGGGTCGACCCCGACTACATGCGGCTGCTCCCGTCGGCCGACGCGATGGCCGACATCGACACCGCGCCGCTCGCCGAGCCGGACGCCGGGGCGATGAGCCCGGCCGCCGTCGCCTGGCTGCGCCGGCACCTCGCGCAGGACCGCAGCAAGCTGCCCGCCCAGCGCGACTGACCGACCACCCAACCCGCACCGCGTCTGACGGTTGCCTGCTCGGCCCCTCCCACCACCCGGCGGGAGGGGCCGAGTCATGGGGAGCCGGACAGCCGTCCATCCGCTGCACGAAAAGAGGAAAGGCATGCCCGCGCGCACCGCGACCCGCACCAAGAACAAGCCGCCCACCAAGAACAAGAACGCGGCGAAGAAGACGACCGCCGCCGCAAAGAGGACGGCAACGGCGCCGGCGCGGCGCCCGTCCGCTCCGGCTGCCCCACAGAAGCCGGTGGTGCCCGTTGCGTGGCCGGAGGCCGACGCGCAGGCCGCGGACACCCGCGACCGCACCGCCGACCTCATCGACAGCGCCCGGCAGACCGCGGCCTCCCTCATCGGTACGGCTGTTGAGCGTGACGCGGATGCCCACGACCGGGCCGCCGACCTCGTGGACCTGGCACACGAGACCGCCGCCACCCTGCACGACGCCGCGTTCGAGAACGCTGCCGATGTCCGGGACCGGGCCGCCGACGACTGTGACCTCGCCCGCGAGGCCGCCCGGCGCGACGCCACCATCGACGCTGCTGCCACGCGAGCCGAAGCCGTCCGCGACGCCCAGGCGATCCACGATGAGGCACGCCGGCAGGCGAAGGACACCACCACCTCGGCCCGCGCGGCCGCGGCCTGGCACCGTAACCGTGCCGACCGCGCCGCTGCAGCGGCCACGCAGCGCGCCACGGATCACGGCGAGCAACTCCTCGCCGACGCCCGGGCCCAGGCGCAGGAGCTGACCTGCCGGGCCCGCACCCAGGCCCGGCACCTGCGCCGGGACGCCAGGGCGCAGGCCCGGCAGGTCCTGGTGGAGGTGGCGGAGGAAGCCGGCTGCCGTCTGCGCCAGGCCGCTGAAGCCGCCGACCGCGATGGGCAGCTGATCCGCGAGGAGGCGCGCCGGGAGGCGAAGTCCGCCGTCACCGCGGCCCGCGCGGCCGCGGCCCGCTACCGCAACCGCGCCGACCGGGCTGGCGAGGCGATCGAGGGCAATGCCACCCGCCAGGCCGAGGCATTGGTGGCCGAGGCGCGGACGCGGGCGGCGGAGCTGACGGAGCAGGCCACGGTCGAGGCCCGTCGGGTGCTGGACACGGCTCGCGACCGTGCCGAAGACCTGGTGGCCGAGGCCCGCGTGCAGGCCGCTGACCTCACCGAGCTGGCTGCCACCGACCGCGACGCGGCGGGCAAGGCCGTCGCCGAGCTGCGCCGCTTGGCGGAGGCCGACCTTGCCGAGGTCAGCGAGTTGGTCGAGGAGCGGCGCCAGCAGGCCGGTGCCCTCCTTGGCCGGGCGCAGGAGCAGGCCGACGAGCTGGTCACCGCCGCCCGCCGCGAACTGGAGCAGGCCCGTAAGCGGTTCGCCGAGCTCGCCCAGACCTCGGCCGGTCAGTACGACGCCCGGCGTGCGGAGGCCGAGAAGCTGTACGCGGATGCGGTCGCGGCCGCCGACGACCGGCGCCGCGAGGCCGACAGCCACACCGCGGCCGCGCACACCGAGGTGGACCAGGCCAGGGCAGCTCTGAGCGAGCGGCTGCGCAAGCTCACCGACGAGTTCGACGCGGAGGCGGCTGGCAAGCGCAAGGCCCTCGCCGACGAACTCAGCACGCTCAAGGCGGCCTGCGAGACGCAGCGTGAGCGGCTGCGGGACGAGGCCAAGACCGTCGCCCAGGAACTGCGGGAGGCCGCTCAGAAGGAGGCCGACCGCATCACCTCGGACGCGGAGAAGAAGGCGCGCGGCATCACCGAACGGGCCCTGGCCGACGAGGCCAGGGCCCGCCGGATGCTGGAGGAGGCCCGGGAGGCCAAGCGGGCCAACTCCCGCTGGCGCGGCTGGCACCACAAGCTCAGCAGCAAGGCGTGGGCGATGGCCCCGTGGATCGCGCTGGCCGCCGGCATCGGCCTCGCCGCCTCCGGCGAGCACGGGCTGGCCCACATGGTCGGCATCAACAAGTACGTCGCCCCGCTCCTGCCGGTCTCCATCGACGTCTACTGCGTCACCGCGTTCCGGGCCAAGCAGGACATCCCGTACGCGCTCGCGCTGATGGCGTCGGCCAACGTGGTCTTCCACCTGTCGGAGCAGGCGCACCTCGTGCCCGAGGGACAACCGGCACCGTGGCCTCTGACAACGTTCGTCGTGCTGATCTTCGTGGTCGTCGTCTGGCGCGTCCACACGCTCATGCACGACGCCGGTACGGACGGACACGGTGGACACGGTGGTGGTACGGACACCACGACCGGGACGGACGGACGTACCAGTACAGCTGCCCGACAGGATGGCCCGGCCGGTACGCAGCACGCCCGTACCACCCCGTCCGGTACGGACTCGTACGGTCCGTCAGCTAGTACGCCGCCCGCTCGGACAGTCACCGCCACTGCTCGTACAGAGCCTGTACCAGGCACCGCGCACGACACCGCCCCGGCGGAGGCGAATGCGGGCCTGACCGGCACGTACAGCGACCGTACAAGCGGCGTACAGGCCACCCTGAACGGGGCCGCGCGTACTAGTACAGGGCACTCTGGCCGTACCAGCGCTGCCGCGTACGAGGGCGGGGCACGTACCAGTACGGCCACCGCCCGTACGGCTCCTCTGGACGGTGTACCGAGCGGGCGTACCAGTACGGCCCAGGCCCGCTCGCGTACCACCGCGATGGCCACCGCCACCCGTACCGGTACGACCACGCCCGCCCGTACGGACGCTGAACTGCTCCCGCTCGTACAGGCTCTGCCGCGCGAGAGGGACGGCTTCGTCAACATCAGCCGCGTCCGGACGGAGCTCTCCGTCAACCAGCCCCGCGCGATCCGGCTGCTCTCCCAGACCGGCCTGCTGCGGCCCGAGGACGCGGACAAGTACCTGACCTGATCACCATCCGGTGGCGTCAGGCCGGACGAGAAACTCCTCGTCGAAATTCGCAGACACCACTCCTGCCGACCGGTGTCGGCCCCAACCGCATCCCGTGTGCGGGTGTGGGGCCGGCCACGGCCGCCAGACGGCCACCGTGCGCCCGGTCCGCTTTCCAGGGCCTGACCGGGCGCACGGCTCTTCACCCACCGTGCGGCGGCCCGCTTTCCAGGGCCCGGCCGCCGCACGGTCTCTCCCATTCAAGGAGCTGACCCAGCATGGCACTGCGCCCCATCCCCATCACGCCCGGAAGCCGCCCCGACCCCCGCTTTGAGACGACCTACCAGGCGTCCCGCGGCGGCCACTTCAAGACCGAGCCCAAGCCGGTCCCCGCCACCCCGAAGCCGACGAAGAACGGGGGCAGCTGATGGCGTTCTTCGGCATCGTCGGCAACGACAAGCAGATGGCCTCCACGACCTACAGCGAGCACGAGTCGGCCTCCGAGCGGGCCGCCCGCAAGCGCCGCCAGGGCCACCACCGCAGCGCGGCCGCTGCTGACCGCCAGGGCCAGGCGTGGGAGGACGCTGAGCGTGCCCGCCAGGACCACGGAAGCTGGTGGCGACGGTGAACAAGGACCTCAAGACCGAGGCCGCACGGCGCGACCGCCGCACCCTCAAGGCTGTGGCTACCGTGCAGCCAACCAGCGCCGGCACCGCCGCCTGCAAGCCCAAGGCAGCCCTGTTCGACCGGGCCTCCAGCGCCCGCGCACCGCTCAAGGTCCGCCTCGAGGCCGCGGAGGTCTGTCAGGGCTGCGCCCTCGCCGCCACCTGCGGGTTCCGCGTCGCCATGCCGTACCGCAAACGCGCCACCTGACTACCCGCCGACGTTGCTGCGGGCCCGCACCTCTCTCTGGGTGCGGGCCCGCCTCTATCTGCATTGGAGAACGCCTTGTTTGCCTGCCTGCTGATCCGCCGTCCCCGCCGCCTGCGGCACCTGCGCCGTCTCGCCGCCGCCACCGCACCGGCCACCCGGACCCTGCTGCCCGGCCACCCCGCCTCGCTCCGGCCGGCTGTCCCCGCGCAGCCCACGCGGCTGCCGTTCGCCTTCGAGCCGGCCGAGCCGATCCTCCCGTCCCCTGCCCGGCCCGACGACGACGAGCGCCACACGCAGGCCCGCCTGCAGGTCGCGATCGACGGCCGCGCCCACAGCGCCGCTCAAAAGGCGCGTCATGACTGAGGTCCCGCCTTGATCGGCTCGCTCCGCGCAGCCAGTAGGCCGCCGGTAGCTGGTAGTCGGTGGCGGTAGGCAGGTCATCCCCTCCCCCAGGTGCCCCGGGGGAGCGAGGGACAGAGTTCCGCCGCTGGCCACGCCCTGTCACCGCCCATACGTTCAGAACGCCCCCAGACCATGGAGCGATACCCCATGCTGCGGCACCCCCTTGCCTCCTCCCGCCCCAACAACCCGGACCACGCGCCCATTGACGTCCGCCAGATCGTCGGGGACCAGCTCCCCACCGCCTTCGGCTGTGCGCCCCGGCGCCCCGCCCTGACGGCGACTCAGGGCAGCACCCTCACGGAGCCGGGCTCGGACGAGAGCATGACGCGCACCGCCATGCCCCACGCGAACGCGCGGTGGGGGGTGCGGGCGGCATGAGCACCGATCAGGCCGAAGCCGAATCCCTCACAATCGACGAGGCACCGGCGCCCGAGCCTGCGGCCCCGGCCCGTGGTGTCGACGACTTCCTGGCGGATCTGGACGAGGTCCTGGCGACGTCGACCGCGCCGACGATCCCGGCCCCGGCCCCGGCCGCCGAGCCGGCCCCTGAGCCCGAGGCCGCGGCGACCATGCCCGACGTCGACCGGGCCCTGGACGTGGCCGACCCGGACACCGACATCGCACCGGCCGCCGCGCCCGCCCCGGTCCCGGCCGCGCCGGCGAAGGACTGGTGGAACGACGTCTACCGGGATGACGCCGCGGACGTCGACACCTTCACCGGGAACATCCCGGCCGCAGCCGCAACGCCCGCTCCGGTGGCCACGCCGCCGAAGCCCAGCCACGCGCCGGACGCCCCCAGAGACAAGGACGACGTCGACCAGGCCGACGACCAGGCCGACGAGGACGACGACCAGGCCCCCGCGAAGAAGTGGTGGTCGTTGAAGAAGAAGTTCGCCGCCGACGTCCAGGACGACGAGGCAGACGGCGACAGCGACGAGGACGGCGACGGCGACGAGGCCGCAGCGCCGACCGGGAAGACCGGCGGCCAGTTCACGGCCGCGGTCAAGAACGCCGGCCCGGTCGGCAGCAGGCTGAAGGACGGCGGCCTGGTCAACAACCCCCGCGGCCGTCAGGTCCTCTTTGCCGGCACCGCGTACGCCATGGGCTGGGGCCTGGGCTGGGACGACCGGCTTACCGACCTCATGGCTCACTCCGCCCAGTACGCCATCCCTGTGACCGGGTGCGCCCTGGGCGCCGGCGTCCTGGGCCTGGCCACCGGGACCAAGGGCGGCGGCGTCGTCTTCGTCAGCTCTCTTGCCCTGATCACCGCCCTGACCATGGCCGACCCCTCGCGGGTCGTCGGTGGCGGCGTGGCGCTGGGGTGCCAGATCGCTTACCGCTTCGTCCGCGGCTGGGTCGGCCACTACGGCGGCACGTGGCCCTGGAAGGGCGTTGTTTGGGCCGCCCACGTTCCCGCCGCCACGGCCACCGTGGCGTTCCTCCTGTACGGCACCAACTGAGAAGGCAGAGAAGAGACGTGAATCAGGTATTCGGGGTCATCGGCTTCACTGGCGGCGCGGTCGTGATGACGGCCCTCCTGATCCTGGGCGCCCGGGGCGCCTGGAAGGTCAAGCTGAGTCACGAAGGCGTGATCCTCACCGGCTTCGCGACGGGCCAGTTGTACGCCCAGGCCGGCGAGACCTTCGCGTTCCTTGACGACATGAGCGGCGGCCTGTCCGAGGCGATCCAGAACAGCTTCGGCAACGGCGCCAACTTCGGCGCGGGCGCCGTCGCCCTCGTGGTGTCCCTGCTCGTGTACGGGCTCAAACCGTCCAAGCTCCGCAACGGGGTCGTGTCGCTCATGCTCCCTTCCCTGTACACGGCGGCCGGGGGACTGTTCGCGACGCTTACGCACATGATCAGCAACATCTCCGGAACGGTGGTGGGCTGACATGGCCGTGAACTTGATCAAGCCGGACCCGGGCGAGGACGACGAGGGCCTGGCGGGCGTCGTCGAGCTGGTGGCGGTCGACGACCTGGTGGACGACGAAGGCGTGGCGGCTCAGCCGTCACGCCTTCGGGCGTGGTGGGGCCAAGTCCTCGAGGACGCCGAGCCCAACGCCGGTCCGCGCCCGCGGTTCATGACCGGGCCCGAGCTGGGCGCGTACTCCGTCTTCAACCGCGCCGGCCTGGCCAACGTGAAGACAGGAACCGTGGTCATCTTCCGCGGCATCTGGACCCTGACCCGGCGCGGCTGGGTGTTCGCCATGGGCGCGGCTCGGAAGACGAAGGGCGCAAAAGCTGTCCCGGCCCCGGCCGCCGCGGGGGACACTGGCGACGACGCGAAGACGAAGGCCCCGGCGAAGGAGCGCGGCCGGAAGCCGACGGCGAAGAAGAAGGGGGCAGCGAAGAAGGCCGAGACCGGCAACGTGATCGTGGCCAGTGTCCTGATCGCCGGCATGGGCGTCATGTTCGTGACGAAGACAATGATCCCCGCGGTGGTCGACCTGGTGTCAGACACGGCGTCGTGGGTGGCTGACCACCCCCTGGACACGGCACGGGGGACCGGCGTCGTGGTGATCGTCTTCGTGGTGCTCGCCTGGATCGTCGGGGGAATCGTCGGCGCCTCGGACGATCACGAAGAAGATCACCACGGCGAAGATCATCACGGTGGAGCGGACGGGGAAGCCGCAGAAGCGGAATCCCCCGAAGATCACGAAGAGGATCAGGGGAGCGGGAAAGTGGAAGTCGAGCCGGACGGTGGGGAAGTGGCGGTTCTCTCCCCTGAGGAGCAAGCCGAACGGGAGCGAATCCGGGTCTACGACTGGGTGCGCGAAAGCATCAAGAAGCCCACCGGAAGCGGCACCGCAGTACACCTCCGAGAGCTCTGGGTGAGCCTCCAGAAGGAGGGGGCAGCAGGCCCCAGCATGGCCGATGTGCGGGCCCTCCTGGAGGGCCACCAGATCACCATCCGGGATGGGGTCAAGGCCCCCGCATCCGATAAGGACGGGGCCACCCGTAACCGCCCCGGTGTGCACTGCGAGGACCTTCCCCAGTCCTTCACTCCCCTGCCCACCCAAGGGTCCAACCTAATCCGCCTACTACCGACCTACCAAGCTTCTGACCAGGCATAACTACCGTTGACCTACCCGCCGCCTACCGCCCCGGTAGGCGGCCTACCGGTCCACCAGCAGACGCCCCGGACCCCGGTCCGGGGCGTGCGCCGGCCGACCGGCGGCCGACCGAAGAAGGGAGCGGACCCCCTTGTCCCCGATGTTCTGGTGTGAGGTGTGCCAGTGCGCGTACCCGCACGGCCCGGAAGGGCCAGGCGCCGCGCTCGAAGCGCACAACGCCGCACGACACGGGGGCGACTCCCCCGGCAAAGGCGTACGAGAGATCACTGGCCGCCAGGTGCTGATCGGTCTCGTGGTCCTGGCCCTCCTGTCCTGGGCCATGCGCTTCCTCGGGTGACCCAGCACCACACCTAACCCGAGGGAATCCAACCGCGCCCCAACGACAGTCGGACCGGTAAGCGGAATCCATTGACGAAGGCTGGCGCGCAGCGGGAAGCCAGCTTCTGCGCCGCCTGATCCGCCAGCCCGTGACGAACGACCGGGCCCCGACGACCTGGTGAGGAAAGTACGACCAGGACGTCGGGGACCTGACCGCGGAACAGATCCACACGATCGCCGCGAAGCCCATCTCCAGGGATGGGGACCACACCGGACGCGACCGCGTGGGCCCCGCACATCGTGCGCGAGGAGGGCAGCGGTCGCGGCCGCGGCCGCTATCAGGCTTCGATGCGAAGCCACGTGTCGCCAGCGCGAAGCCATAGAAGACCGTCGCGACCCTGACCGCAGCGCATGACCACCCGTCCGGGCACTCGAATCTTGCGCCGCTCGGTCACACCCCAGGTATCACCATCCAGCTCGGCTCGCACCACTTCGGTTGACCGCTGGTTGTGAAAGCGCTTGGTCAGGACCGCTCGATGGCCGCGCACGGCGAACCCGTCCGGGTCACGTACGGGGCTGGGCCAACTGGTCACCTCACCGGTCGACGGGGTGATCCGCGTCAAGAACGTGCCTCCCCGCCGACTGCCGGAATACCAGACCAGCCAGACCCGGTCCCCCTCGGTGGCAGCGGTGCATCCCTCCAAAGGCACGTCAGGAAGGCGACCTTCCGGAGCCCAGGTTGCCCGACCATCGGCACTCCAGCCGGCAAGACCGGCTGCAGACTCCGGATGCCCTCCGTAGATGCCTTCGTCTCCGTAAGCCGTCCAGATCGATCCCCCGCGATCGGTCACCAGAGCAGGGATGTCGTCGCCGATGCAGAAGGTGGCCTCTTGGCCACCACTTTCCAACGAGAACACCACGGCGTTCGGGCTCCATGCTCCCGACTCCTCCTTACTCGCTCGACCGCCTGCGATGAGAAGTCGGGCCTCCGGGAGAAGAGCGATGTGGCTCGGCCTGACCGGGACGTCCTTGATCGGTCGCCGTTGAAGCGAACCGTCAGCCTGGCGAATCACGAGCAGCGCATCGAATGGGACCTGCGGGCCCCAGCCCACCCAACCCTTCACGTAACGGCTTCGGCGTAGGCACTGCCGATGGACGAGCAGAACAGCCAGCTCCCCCGTCGGGCCAACGGTCCACCACAGAGGGCGTCGTCCCGCCCAGAGTTCCGCTATGGACGGCGTCCAGACCCTCTGCACGTCGACCGTCGACACCACATCCCCCTGCTTTCGGCTGCAGCACCCGAACGTGAGCGCTGACGAGAGGAGTCTATTGATGCCAGAACCAGGCACCGCCCCTGCGTCGTCTGGCTGTCCCGCGGTGATCTCCCGCACGCTATTCCACGCAGTCGAATATCCGAACCTGCCGATACTGGAGACCTTGGCGCGCAAGAGCCACAAGCACCGGTTCTTCAAGCTCGCCGACCACGGCATGAACGGCGCCTTCCACCTCGACGCGTCCTGGCACCACGCATGGGAGAACGCAGCTGCCTTCATCGCCACAACTGGCGCAACGACATGGCAGGCCCTTCGCTGCCGCGCCGGACGGTCGGGCGCCAGCAGGCCGGGGCCTGGCGCATAAGCGACCGCACCACCGCTGCCCCGGGTACCTGAATCCATGCGCCAGCTCTGGGCCGCCTGCATCGTCGCCGGCCTCCTCGCCGCGTAGGCCACCGCCGGTGATCGCGACGAGGAAGCCAGCCTCCTCACGCAGATCCAGCTCCAGGCCCTGGCGCCTGGCGGGCTGCCCGTTCCGCCGCGGCCGGGAAGGTCGGGGCAGTGCGGTGGCCAAGTCCTCTCGGCCTCGACACACCACCGGCCTCGGCCACCCGGCCAAGGCCCTCCGCTTCACCACCGAACGGAGCCTGATGAACCAGCTGAACCTCCCCGCCGACGCGTTGTGCGCCCTGATCGGGCCGCCGGGCTGCGGAAAGTCGACCTTCGCCGCCCGCTACCCCGACAGCTGGCGCGTGTCCCTCGACTCCTACAGGCGCCTGGCCACCGACTCCGAAATCGACCAGTCGGCCACACCGGTCGCCGTCGAGATCCAGAACCTGCTCCTGGACGCCCGGCTGGCCCGCGGCCTGCCCGTCCTGGTGGACTCCACCAACATCCACGCCCACGTCAGGGCCGGGCTCATCGCCCGCGCCCGCTACTGGCAGCGCCCCACCGTCGCGGTGCTCTTCGACGTGCCGCTTGCCACGGTGGAGGCGCAGAACGCCGGCCGCGACCGCATGGTGTCCGTGCACATCGTGCGTGAGCACCACCAGCTGCTGCCCTCCACTGACCAGCTGCGGGTGGAGGGTTTCAAGGAGGTGTACCTGGCCTCGGACCTCACCACTGGCGCTGCCTGACCAGGCACCGTGCCGCACCGTCCCGGCCGGCCGGGACGGTGCGGCACGGTGCCCCGTCAGTCCGACACGGAGGAACCATGGCACGCAACACCCGGCCCCGCGTTCACTACATCGCGATCCGGCCGGACGGCACGGTCCCGCCCACCAGCAGGGCGCTCGCCGAGTACGCCCGCCAGCCGGGCGCGAGACCATCCCGACCGTCAACCTCGCCGACCACATCGGCGAGACCGTCGGCCACCCCAGCCCGGGCAGAGGTGGTACATGGACAAGTCCTTCTCCAACTTCCCCACCTCGCACCGGAGGTCTCCTCATGATGTTCGCTGACCTTCTGGTGCTCGACGGGTTCCTGGATGAGCCGACCATTCCCGGCGACGCCATCGGATCGACCGCACGGTTCCGCCTCACCCTCTCCCCCACACACGAAGCCATGGACGACGTGGTCTTACCGTGCAGCGTCACGGACCCAGAGATGGCACGCGCCGTGCTTCACGACCTGGCCCCGGGCGACCAGCTCCGCGTCACCGGCTACCTGCACTTGCCGCGGACCCCGACTGATCGGATGTTCCTGGTTGTCAGGGAGCTGCACGTGCTGGAATCCGCGCTGTTGCTGGATGAGGCCGCCCTGCCTGCACTCCGACTCGTCACCAACCGCACCTGAGATATGAAGCGGCCCCCGCCGCCCGGACATCCGGGCGGCGGGGGCCGCTTTTTGCTGTGGGTGGTCGCTGATGCCCTCCATCGATCAGATCGCCATCCTGGCGACGTTCGGCGTGGTGTGGGCCGTGTTTGCTGTCGGCCACAACCTCGCGGACCACGTCATCGGACCGCCAGGGCGAGGGAAAGGCGGCGCCGTCGGCGGCAAAGATCGCCGATGGCGCGAGCCCGCGGCGGTGCTGGGATGCGTGCCTGCGGCACGTCGCCCAGTACCGACTGCACCTGGTGATGGCGGTGATGCTGGCGCTGGTCTGGGTCGTCCTGCCGCTGCAGATGTCCTGGTCCGGCCAGACCGCGCTGCTGGTTTCCGCCCTGTTGATCACGTTGCTGTGACTGAACTTTGACTGCTCGCCGCCGGCCCGCTGGTTGCGGTCCGGGCAGTGGACGACTGAACCGGCCTGGCCAGTCAGGGTTGGTCGGGGGCGGCGCCGAACAGGGGGTCGAGCGGATCGCCCTCGTACCCGACTACGAGGCAGGCCGCGGCGACTGGTCCTCGGGAGAGCTCTGCGAGCCGGGCCAGAGCAGCCGCTTCGGACGGCAGTCCAGCCGGATCGAGACCGAGCGCCCGGGCCGCAAGGTCGCGTCGCCGGTCGAGGTCGGGCACGTCCTGCCGGTACTCGCCGGCGACCGCCTGAAGTTCTCTGGCTGTCCGTCCGGGAGCATCCCGCCACCACGGTGCCACCAGACACAGCCGCACCAACTCCGGCAGTCCGACCGCAAGCGGTCCAGCCTCACCGTCAAGGCTGACGTAGACGACGGGGCGTTCCTCACCGCCCTCACCAACGAAGCAGAACGCGTCCCCTGAGCCCGCCCGTGCGAACTGCTCCAGCCGGGCCCCGGAGGCGAGCCGGACCCCGTCCTCCAGCACGTGATCGGCGGGATTCGTCGCGTCGAGGTCCGCGATCCCGGCAAAGAAGCCGACGACTCGCTCGTCGGTAGCCAAGAGAGGCAACAATGCGCCGGGGTAGGCGGGCATGCCGGCTGACGCTTTCGATCCGTGCATCCGGCAACCGTAGCCAAGCCATCCGACACCGGTGCGGCCTGACTGCAAGGTGGTGGTCAGGCTTCGCTGAGACGAGCCTCGCCCGCACCCCAAAGCGAAAGCCGCGATCGACCGAGCAGCCCTAGGCGGTTATAACTGGGTTCCAGGGCAACGGGGGCGGCGAGAGGCGCTGTTGAGCTGGTCATACACCCGCGGTTGGTGGCCCGGCAGCTTCCAGGTCTTCGTCGCGTTCGGCGAACTGAGGGTTGAGGTCGGCGACTTGCAGTTCAAGTTGAGCCACCTGCTGTTACAGGACGTCGATGTCGCCGGGCGCACCGAGCCCGGAGGCACGCCAGGCGTCCTGGCCGCGGGTTTCGGACAGCCGTCGTTCGAGCTGGGTGATGCGCCAGGTCAGCCAGGTGTTGCGTTCGTTGAGGTCGGCCAGGCCGCCCAGCAGGGACTGGCAGCTGGCTTGTGAGCGGGTGAGCCCCTCAGGCCCCAGGACTGTCGCAGACCGCCAAGGTAGGTCCGGAGCGCCGCAGGCGTAACCCACCCACCGACGGCGCCATCGCCGCGTACCTCGCTGTCCACCGATTTCACCACCGAAACCGACTACCTGAGAGGACCCAACACCTAATGTCCATATGGCCTTCGATCGTTGCTGTACTCGGTACCCTCGCCGGTGCCCTGACCGCCGGACTCCTCCAGCACCGTTCGGCACGCACCGCCCGCGCCGAGGAGCGCGCCGACAGTCACCGCCAGGACCAGCTCGGTGCCGTCACTGACTTCGCGGCCGCCCTGGACGCGCACCGCTCGGCGATGTTCCATCGGGAGCGTCTGGCCCTAGCCGAGGCAGGCACCGAGCATCAGCTGGAGGCCCAGACGAGGTCCCACGACACCCGGGCGGCAATCACCGCGCCCCACATCCGCCTTCAGGTCTTGATCCCTGAGCTGGCCGGCCACGCCCAGCAGGTCGCAGATGCCACGTACGCGCTGCGCAAGGCCACCGACCGGGCCGAGCTGGACGCACGACGGCATGCGGCCAAGCAAGCATCCGTCGCCTTCATCGCCGCGGCCGCCACGCTGCTGAGCCCCAATAACCGCTGACTGAGGGCAACCACTGCCAGCGTCCTGGCCGTCCGGTCGTGCCGACGCCAAGGAGCTGGCCGCGAGCATCTTCCACTTCGCTGCCGGCCTCGTTTGGTCCCAGCCCGTCGCCGACGACGCCCACCCGCTCTCCACCTTCGCCCAGGGCCTCGCGCACGTCGCGATCCGCGTCGCTACAAGTACCGCCGCCCCATCGGCACCTGGACGTCCTGACCGACACGGAGGAACCATGGCACGCAGCACCCGTCCCTCGCAGCAGCCCTGAAGGCGACAGCATGACGCTCACCGAGCCTCTGGTGCTCGACGGGATGAGCCAACCATCCCCGGCACCCGAGCGACCGCCCGGTTCCGCCTCGCCGTCTCCCCCACCCACGACGACACGGACGAATGGTGCTGCCGTGCAGCGTCGCCGACCTGGTGATGGCGGCCGCCATCCTGTTTGACCTTGCCCTGGGCGACCAGCTTCGCGTCACCGGCTACCTACACCTGCCTCGTACGCCGATCGAGCCGATGTTCCTGGTTGTCACCGAACTGCGAGTGCTGCTGTCGGCGCTGCTGCTGGGCCAACCTGGCGCACCTGCACTGCGGCTCATTGCCACCACCCTGACCTGAACGCACAAAGGCCTGGCCTCACCGTGATCATGTGGTGAGGCCAGGCCTTCTTACGTTTCTGGGGCGTTCCCACTGGCGAGGAGCGGCTGTCGGACTGCGGTGATAACGCCGTTATCACCTCTTCCGGTGTCTCCGGTACGCCTGGGCGTTGGCGTTCGCCGGGATCGATCCTTTGGCTGCTGACGTCAGTGGAGTCGGCTCCCGGGTGCGGTTAGCCGAAGGGGTTGTCGGGGAAGCGGTTGGCCGAGACTGCCGGCTCGCCCACGGGCAAGGGGGCCACCGGGGTGGTGGTGGGGGCGGGAGCCGATACCTGTTCCTGCTTCACGCCGGGGGGCAGGAAGCAGGGGGTGTTCACCGAGAAGACGAGGTCGGTGGCGGGTACGTAGCTTTCCACGGACACGAAGAAGTTGTCTTTGCCGCCCTTTGCGTCCATGAGGGCATCCGAGGAGTCCTGGCGGTAGCCGCTGATCTTGTAGCCCTCAGCTTCGAGCTTCTTGCGCATGGCGCGAAGGGCTTTGCCGTGTTGGTCTCCTGGCAGGCGGGACCGTACGGAGTAGGTCAGGTCGAAGCGACCGTCGTTGGCGTGCTCGTGGTTTTTGCCGAAGCAGTCGCGGAACTCTTTTCGCACCGTCTTGTCGTCTACCCGTAGGCCGTACTGGCTGGCCAGTTGGTCGATCAGTGCGCGGACTGAGTGTTCGGCGCCGTCCTTGCTCTTGACGGGCAGGGGATCGTTCTTCCCGGAGTCGGTCATGCATCCTCCAGATGCGAGCAGGGCGGCGATAGTGAGCGCGGTGATTCGGCCGGGGCGCCGGATGCGGCCGGTCACCACTTCGGCCCCGTCTCGGGTGGAGTGGGTGCGGGGTGCATGTGGTAGTCCCCTTCGCTTGGGCGCCTGCCTGCGATGATACGTCCCTGATTGCGGAGGCTGTCGCTGCCGTTGTCCCAGTAGCCGCCGTGCCCTGAGGTGTCCACGTCGAAGACCTTGCCTCCGAATTCCTTGTCTGCGGGGTTCTCACCCAGGGTCTGGTCCGAGGCGGCGGTGGAGACGATGTCGTCCGGCGCCCAGCCGGCCCAGACGTGGTCGGGGTCCATGTTCAGGTCCTTGGCGTGGTCGACTGCCATTCCCGGGCTGCCGACCACGACCACGTCGTCGGCGTCGAGGCCCCCGCCGTGAGAGGCGCCGACGCCCACCACGGTTGATCCGTAGCTGTGTCCGAGCACGGTCATGTGGGTGCGCTCGCCCTGGTGTGACTCGCGCAGGCCGTGTGTGAAGTTCCTCAGGTCGTCCCCTGCGGGTTCGGCGCGTCCGGTGGTGGCCATACTGCCGTCGACTTCCGGGGCGTCGTATCCGAGCCAGGACACCACTGCTGTATTCGCGCCGCCCTTGGCTTGCGCTGCCTCCTGCAGACGGCCCACTCGGTCTATTTGCTCGTCCAGGTTCACGAGGTCGTTGTCGGTTCCCGGTACCTGTACGGCCACGTTGCGGGCGGTGTCGGGGTTTCCCTGTGAGACGAGAGCCCGTCCGTCGCCTTTGGTGTCAATCCCCAGTACGTAGAGCTGCTTGCTGCTGTCGGGGCTGCCGTCGGCCTTGTCGAGCGCGGTTTGCAGCTTCTGTAAGCCCTCGTACTGTCGTTGGTCGTGGGTGCCTAACTCGCCGTTTTGCTTCTTCATGTCGTAGTTCGCCATGGAGAGGTCGACTGCCTTGCGGTTGGCTTCGTCACGGTCGGTACTGGGGATGCCGTCGAGCCAGCCGATCTTGTCGGGGTAGGCGTCGATGTACTCCTGCCGCTCCTGCTCTGAGAGTCCCGACCACCATTTGGCGTTCTCTTTCGGGCTCTTCTTGGAAGGTATGGAGTCCTCGTCGAGGTGGGCGAAGTCTGCGACTTGGCGGGCGCCATCCTTTGCCGCCTGGGCGCCGTAGTCCTTGTCGAGGGTGAAGGCGTCGATCTTCTGGAGGAGTTGCATGCCCTTCCAGTCGGCGGTGCTGGCTTGGTCCAGGGCGGCCTGGATGTCGTTCTTGTAGCCGGCCATCACGGCGACGCGCACGGCATGCTCTTCCTGCGCTTCTTCGTCGGCGTTGTCGGTGGGGCACGCTGCTGGCCTGCCGTCCTTCACGTTGCCGCGGTCGTCGACGTTGAATCCGTCGGCCTCGGCTGTTCGCACACTCTGACGCAGGAAATCCTGGGCGTCCTTCATTTCGCCGTGGACGGTGTCCAGGACTGTGGCGATGGAGGTGACGTCGGACTGCGCGGTGCCCAGCTGGGTTTCGCTCGCCTCCATCTTCATGAAGGCGTAGCGGGAGTCGACGCCCTGCCACTCGCTGGCGTGCAGCGGGCCGGTGACCTTGTGCCGGTGCTGGCCCTGGGCGTCTTCCAAGGCCCTGGCCAGCTTCTGCCAGGACTTGATGGCGGCTTCGAGATCGGAGAAGTCCTGCTTGAGCAGTTCCTTGAAGTGTTCGGGCACGGGTCACCGCACCTGGAACGACTGAGCGGTGGCATCTTCGTTGAACTGGTGGCCGTCCGCGGTGCGCCGCAGGCGGGATGCCGCGCTGTCGGGGTGGCCGCCGCCGATCCGTTGGCGTAACTCATCAAGTGCCATGCCCCAGTCGTGGGCGACCCGTTGCATGTCCGGGCCGATGTGCCAGGTCTTCAACGCGGTGCCGGCCTCTTCGATGTCGCGTTTGGCGGTGGCGATGGGGTCCTGGAGATCCTGGCTTACGGCGTCGGCGGCGGCTCCCGCCCTCCGCAGTTCCGCGGGTGTCACCGAGATGCTGCCGTTGGACATAGTCCTGCATTCCCCCTGCTGAGCGGATAGATATTTGCGTGATCATGACATCGAGTCGCGTGAGCTGGTTGCGCAGATCGG
Source organism: Streptomyces sp. NPDC048612 (assembly GCF_043199295.1). Taxonomy (NCBI): domain Bacteria; kingdom Bacillati; phylum Actinomycetota; class Actinomycetes; order Kitasatosporales; family Streptomycetaceae; genus Streptomyces; species Streptomyces sp. NPDC048612. Next base: position 36,680 of record NZ_JBICVV010000021.1, on the reverse strand, counting down.
CGACTTCGGCTGAAAACCCGCAGATCAGCGCGTCGAACGGCGCGAAGCTGCTGACGGCGTTGGCGCTTGACGCGCAGGAGCGGTCGTCCTGCCGTGGACGTGCTGTCAGAGCGCGGCTGGTGCTTCGGCGCCCTGAGCGGCAGTGCCCTGCGAGGGCTGCATCCATGTCCAGGGGCGGGTCGGTGGACTACCTCGGTAAAGGCACCGTATCGGCAGCACCGTCGTATCCCCCAGTGGCACGGACGGCGGTGGACGTGGCCAGGACAGCAGCTTTGGTCCGGATGCGTCCGCGATGCTTGTCGTCGGCCTCAGCCAAGCTCCCTGTACTGAAGCCGACTTCGAAGTCGGTTGCTCCTGCTCGGCCAGCTTCCGCAGCAAGGTGCGATGGGCGCGGTGACTCATGGCCGAAGCCGCACCCCAAAGGGGTTCACCTGGCGCGGGCGATGCAGGGGTGGGGTTCGCTGCCCAAGCGACTCCCTTCCGCTCCCGTGCTCGATGCAGCCGCATGGTGGCAACTGCTGGGCTAGCTTCACTGAGACACCGCACCGGAGCTCCACGGACGTTGGGCAGATCAGGTTTCCTCGATGTCTGCGGTGATAACGGCGTTATCACCGGTCAGCTTGCGTTGCTTCCCACAGCTGTCAGGCAGGGCGACCCCCGGCATGTGGGGAGTTGCGGTAGGGCTTGATGCCGTGGGTAGGGCGTGGAGATTGGGCGCTTCAGATGTTTTTGGTGGCTGTTGTTGCGGTCCGTCCGGGCATAATTTGGAGACACTAACGCCTGGGTGCAGATATTGATCTACGGCGTTAGTAAGGTTCTCTCTATGACGTCACCTCAAGGCGGCCGTGAAAAGGTCGTATCCAAACTGACTGCCGCGCTCCGGCAAGACCTGAAGGTCCGCACGGCGCAGCTCGGCATCGACATCCAAGACGCGGTCGCCGAGGGCATTGCCACCTGGCGTGGGCTCGGGGCCAACCCTCCGGCCGTGGACACCAGCGGTGCCGAGTCCTTCTCAACGTGGCTTCCGGAAGGCCAGTGGGACCAGTTCCGCGTTGACGTGAAAAGCCGTGGGGTCTCCATCACCCAGGGTCTGGCGCAGGCGGTGTACCTGTGGCTGGACACCAACCCCTCCCCCACCATCGCCCGCCCCGCGGTCGTCCAACGCAAGATCATCTGCAACCAGAAGGGCGGTGTGGGAAAGACAGCCATCGCCGCCGGTATCGGTGAGGCCTTCGCTGAAGATTCCAACCAGCTCTGCCCGGTCCGCGTCGCACGCCAGATGACCGACACCGGCGTCGACGCTGAACGGGAAGACCTCACCGGCATGGGACTGCGCGTCCTCCTGGTCGACTTCGACCCCCAAGGGCACCTCACCAAGCAACTCGGCCACGCTCCCCTGCCGATCGAGGGCGACAGCCTGGCCAACCACATGGCCGGCGAGGCCAAGGGCGAACTCAGCGAACTGATCGTCACCGTCGACGACGACCGCTTCGGCGGCCGCCTGCACCTCCTGCCCGCCTGCGCCGACGCCTTCCTGCTCGACGTGCGGCTCTCCCGCGTCCGCATGCGCGAAGCCGCCCTGGAGCGCGCCCTCGAATCCGTCGAGAGCGACTACGACGTCGTCATCGTTGACTGCCCGCCCAGCCTCGGCATGAGCATGGACGCCGCCGTCTACTACGGCCGCCGCCGCGACGACGAAGCCGTCGGAAAGTCCGGCGTCGGCATCGTCGTCCAGGCAGAAGACAGCTCCGCCGACGCCTACGACCTCCTCGTCACCCAAATCGAGGACCTGCGCGCCGACATGAAGCTCGAACTCGACTACCTCGGCATCATCGTCAACCTTTATGACGGCCGCCGCGGATACATCGCCACCTCCTCCCTCGAGCAATGGAAGGCCATAAAGGACCCACGCGTCGTCGGCGTGATCCCTGACCGCCGAGAGCAGCGCGAAGCAGTACGCATGAAGCAGCCGCTGCTGTCCTACTCCCCCACCAGCGAGCAGGCCGCCAACATGCGGGCCCTGGCGAGGGAGATCGCATGACCCGCGCACGTGACCGGCTCGCGGTCTCTTCATCGTTCTCCCACGCCTCTCAGGTCAGCGCACGCCGCCAGGCGATCGCCGCCGCCACCGAGGCACCCACCGAAGGGACCGGAGAAGCCACGCGCCCGGAGCTTCCGCTGAAGCTCATCAGCGAGAACCCTGACAACCCCCGTGAGAAGGTCGGCAATGTCTCTGACCTGGTTGCGACCCTCAGGGAAATCGGCCTGGTGCAGGCCATCACCGTCGCAACGGTGGACGCCTACCTCCGGACACGCCCCGACCGTGCGAAGGATCTGGAGCCGGGCGCGGAATATGTGGTCGTCGACGGGCACCGCCGACACGCGGCGGCCCACGAAGCCGGCTTCGAGAGCATCAAGTACACCGTCAACGACGACTTCGTCGCCACCGACGACAAGCTCCTGGAAGCCGCCTTCGTCGCCAACCTCCAGCGGGAGAACCTCTCCGATCTCGAGGAGGCCGCGGCGCTGGAGAAGCTGGTCAAGCACTACGGGTCACAGCGAAAGGCATCCCAGCGGCTGGGTGTGACACAGGCATTCATCTCACAGCGCCTGTCACTCCTGAAGCTGGACCCTGCTCTGCAAGCTGATCTCGAATCTGGTGCCCGGAAGGTGGAGCACGTCCGGGGCCTGGCCGGCCTGGACCCCGCCGCTCAGAGGGAAAAGGCCAACGAGCGCCGTGAAACCGCGGCGAGCAAGGCAGCCGGCCGCCGTACGGCTTCGGCTCCTGGACGGGCTGGTGATGCAGTCGGCAAGGACTCTGCCCCGGCGGCCGTACCGGCACAGGGTGATAACGGCGTTATCACCCCAGCCACCGACGATCACGTGGGTGCTGCAGGGACGACAGGTGATAACGCCGTTATCACCGAATCACTGGGGGAGAGCGACGCCGTCCCCGTGCCGGCAGCACGCCGTGCGGCAGCAGAGGGCGGGGTCGCGGACGAGCCCTCTGAAAGCGAGGCAATCAACTGGCGAGACGCACAGTCCGTTGCTGCCGCCGCGGCACGCCTGATGCCGGAGGAAGAGATTCGCCGCCTTCTTGAACTGCTGGGGGAGCAGTACCCCGTAGCGCGATAGACCGCCAGGCGGCCAGCCCGCCATGACGGATGAAGGTGTGGGCCTCAGCAGCAACGAGCTGCTGAGGCCCACGTCGTGGCGGGGCCTGACAACCGTTGTCACCCCAGGCCGTCGAATAATCCCGTGCCGTGCCACCGACGGACGGGCAGACTCGCCCCATGACGGACGCGAGAGCGTTTCAGGAGGCAGTCACGAGCTGGGCCGCGGGCGGCCCCGGAGGGCCGGCGCGTGCTCTGGCGGACAGCCTGGGGGTGCGGACCGCGGTGCTCCTGGAAGGACTGAGTGATCTCGCAGCCGTCGAGGCGCTGGCCACTCAGCATGGTCGGGACTTGGCCGCCGAGGGAGTGTGGCTCGTGCCCATGGGCGGGGCGATGAATGTCGGCCGCTATGCCGCCACCCTCGGGCCGCCCGGCCTTGGACTGCGCCTGACAGGACTGTGCGACGAGGGCGAACAGCGCTTCTACGAGCGCGGCCTGACGCGGGCAAAGGCACCTCTCCACGACATCTACGTATGCGCTGCGGATCTGGAGGACGAACTCATCCGCGCGCTGGGTACGGAAAGAGTCGAGGAGATCCTCCGCGCCGAGGGCGACTTCCGCGCCTGGCAGACCTTCCAACGCCAGCCCGCACAACACGGCCGGCCCCAGCATCAGCAGGTGCGCCGCTTCCTCGGGACTAAGAAGGGGCGCAAGATCCGCTACGGCCGTCTCCTTGTCGACGCCCTCGCACCGGCTCGGACACCGGCCCCGCTCGACGGCCTCCTCGCGCGGCTATGAGGGCGTGAGCGGGTTACGTACAACCACGCAAGACCCACCACTGACACAAAGGCCACTGGGGTCGGTGAGTGAGCGCCTCGATTGGATGAGAACAGGCAGGAGGGCTGGTAGCTGCCACGCAGCGAAGGCCCTGGGATGGCCGGTGATAACGCCGTTATCACCTTCGGTCTTGCCGGTGTACCGGTGCAGAGTGATAACGGCGTTATCACCGCGGCCCCACGGCTGTCCTCTGACTGGCAGTGCGCCCGCCGCGCCGCCCCACACGACCAGGCGAACCGGCGGCGGCAGGCTGACAGCCCCGCAGGACGTCCGTGTGCCACTGGTGCAGGGCGGCGTCCCGGTGAGACTCCGAATTTAGGGCAGCGCACGCCGCGGAACCCCGTCTGACAGCGGCAGATGGCAGCTTTGATCATCGGCGATGAGGTGCGCCAGCAAGATCCCCGTCGCGCGCATGCTGAGAGACCGCGCGGCAGTGATCAACCGCCCGTGCTGATGTGCCGGCAGGGACAAGGCGATGCTCGATGCCCGCCCGGGCAGTCCCAGCGAATAGGCGACGCAGACCTCGGTCCTGGAGTACTCGAGAAGGTCGAACTGCGCGGCATGCGGGCCGTGTCCGTCGAGCACCTTCACAAGGCGACGCGGATTGGTGATCGTCCGATCCGTGAGCTGCACCGATGGATAACGGGTCAGATGATCCATGCGCGAATCGAAGTCGAGTTGCGCCAGGAGGCTCTTCCCCACGGCGCTCGCGTGTCCGGTGTCGCTGAACGGCGCCCATTCCTTGACCGGGGGAGCGGTGCAGCTGTGGGCGGCCTCATGGATGCGGATCTCACCGTCGCTGTAGCTGCTGAGATAGACGGCCGCATCCAGCTCGTCACGCAGTTCAGCGAGCGTCCTCTGCAGCAGCCCGGGATCGGTGCCCATGGTCAGCTGCATGATCGGGCCGGGACGATGAGCCCCCCCGACGCTGTCGACCAGACGCTGTTCACGCAGCCAGTCCAGCAGCCTGACCGTCATGTTCATCGACAACTTCCCGCGCTGGGCCAACGTCCGGGTGTCGATCCCCCCAGAGCTGCTGATGAGGTGGATCAGATCCCGGGCTCGCTGCGCCGTCTGCCACCGGTCCGGCGAGGGGGCGGGGGCCGGGCGGCTGCGCGCCATGTCGTTGAGGACCGCCGGCCGCAGCGCGTTCGCAGACCACCACGGCTCCCCACCGGTGATCCCTCCACGGAACGCCGCGGAGATCGCAGCAGGATGTCCGCCTACGTCAAGGTCAGGTACCTGAAGGGCAGGCACGTCGGCCCGTGGGGGAGGCGGCGCGGAGCAGGCACCCCCGTCCGATGCAGCCACGGCAGCCCCGCCCTGGTCAGGTAGGAAGCGCTTCGGCAGCGGGGGAGCAGGGACCAGAAACAGCGGCGGCTGCTCAGCCCGCGCCCCGGACCTGGCGATACGCGAGCCGCGGCCGGCTTCCCGCTGCGCCGCCGGCGAAGCATCGGCAGGCAGCAACATCTCCTCGCGGATGCCGAGCAGCTCGCGGGCCTCGTCGAAGAACTCGACATCCTCGACCGTGGGCTCGGTCGACTGCGGCTCGGGACGGCGATGCGCGAGCGCCTTCAGCAACCGCGCCGCGTCGCCGTGCCCGAGGCGCGCGGCTTCGGCGATCAGGAACGTGGCCTCGCCCTTCCAGTCCTCGCCGGCGCGCATGGCCACCACAGCGAGCCGGAACAGCGCTCCGGGATGCCCGCAGGAGGCCGCCTCTCCCAGCCAGTCCGCGGCGTCCTGAAGCTCATGACGATCCAGTGCGCGCGACCCGAGCCGGTACAGCGAGTTCGCTCTCGTCCGTGCCGCAGCATCCCGCTGCACGGTGTTGGCCAGCTGGCCGAAGTCCCCGTCGGGGCGGTACCAGAAGTCAGGCGGCCCGACCAGCATCCCCATGAGCTGCACCAGCTCCGCCGGCAGCACCCGCTCCTGGCGGCTGCCACTGCCCTCGTCGAAGCGGCCCACACCCGTCACCTGTCCTTCTTCCATGTCTTGTTCCGGTGCCGGTCTCGGATGAACTCTCCTAGCGCCCGGCGCAGTTCGACCACCGCCTTGTGCCGCTCCCGGTGGACCCGGCCCGCGGGTATGCCGAGCGCTGCTGCGATCTCGATGTCGCTGAGCCCCTGGCTCTGCAAGCGCACGACCTGCTTCCGTGCGCTCACCGACATCGCCTCGATCGCTGGCCAGACCAGTTCCTCGAGCGCGTCGTCGCCAGACTTCTCGTCGGCCAGCTCCGGCAGGGGCTCCAGAACCTCGTCGGCCAGCTCCAGACGACGCTTCGCGCGCATCCGGGAACTGGCGAGGTTCTTCGCGGCTGTTGTGAGGTACGCCGCGATGTTGACCCCCTCGTCCAGCTCACCGGACTGGAGCCGCCGTGCGACGTTGAGGAACGCCTCCTGGGCGATGTCCTTGCATGCCTCCAGCGACAGCTTCTTGTCCGAGCGCCGATGCAGGACCAGAGGCATCCTCGTCATGTACGTGACGTAGTGGTCCAGCAACTCCTTACCTACGCCGCTGACCGCGGCCCCGACCTGGTCGGTACGAGCTTCACGTCCTACCACTGAGCCCGCTCCCTGGAGGACGGACCGCCGACGGCGGAACCTGCATGAACGGTGACTTCCACACGGTTCGCACCGGCGACTTCCACCACTACCGTCCGACCACCAGGCGAGTACACGCAGGACGGACCGAGAGCCCTGCGCCGCGCTTCGATCCGCTTCGCCCGGCGACGCTCCAGGCCGACAGGGAGCAGCGCGGCCACTACGGGAACCGCTCCGTTCACCACGACCGAGGCGAGCCCGGTCCACTCGAAGGCCGTCATCTTGAGTCGATCTCCATCTGCTTGAACAGGACGCGCGTGCGTCCTCGCCCCCTTGACGCTCCCCAAGCCCCAGTTCTCCCTCAGAGATCACAAATGAACAGAAGTGACCGACCGCTTTGAAGAGGTGATCGCTGATGAAGGGCGTTACCGACTACCAGCGTCGGCGGTCCGCGGCATCCACTGGGCGGGGTCCTGGTCGGCCTTGGAGCGGTTGCTCTTGCGGTGACGGCGGACGGGGAGTATTCGGCGCCGAGGTCGTTGGCGTATGTCTGACGACGGGCAGCACTCCACTCGAGGCGTCAGTCCCAGGTTTTGGCCACCTGGACGGCTGCTGGAACGAGGGCTGCGCCCACGCCTGGCAACTGCGCGTTGGCCGTCACCAGGAAGCGGGGGCGTGAGGCGGGGATGCTGGCGTGGCTTGATCTCTATGGGGCTTTAAATCTCTTTTGACGGAATTTCATGTTCCGGGGCACAGTGTCCTGCCCAACCGGCATACGCCGTTATGGAGTTGTAGGTAACGAATAGATTCGTATGCCTTATTTGAGAGGATATCTGTGCACACTCGAAGACGTATAACCCTGGCCGCGGCGAGCGTGACACTGGCGTTAGCCGGTGCCGTGCTGACCCCGGTCTCCGCAACAGCGTCGGCTCCCCGGGCCGGTGAGGAGGTGACGCAGACGGTCGGCCCTGCAGGAGAGAAGCCTCAGCCGCAATCCGCCGGGCCCGTGCAGCTCGACGCTGAGCACACCTGCGACAGCCTGCAGCCGATGCTGGAGGGCTACGCTGCACAAGGCATCGAAACCGTCACCTGCCTCGACCAGCTGGCGCCCTCCGAAGCCACGTCAGAGCCCAGCCTGCCGAACGGTGCGGCTGCCTCGGACGACGCGCCGGAAGAAGCCCCCCTCAGCGCTGCGCCGAAATGCAGCGTCGCCATGGGCCAGTGGTACTTCACCCGCCTTGATGCCTGCGGATCAGCTCGCCTCACCTATGACGTGGTCGACACCCGCACAAAGAAGAAGATCGGCGGAGCCACTTTCACCGCCAAGCAGGAGATCACACTCCAGGCCAAGAGCGGGTCCTGGAAGACGGACGACTCCCTCAAGCTGGATTCAGCCTGGGGCGCGGCCAAGGGGCTGCGCGCGGCGTGGAAGACCGAGTGCAGCAGCGGCTCCGCCTGCGGTGCAAGCAGCGGCTGGAGCGGCGCGCAGGCCATCGCAGTCGGCAAGACCCTCTACGGGGGTACCACCCACAAGTGGAAGGCCGGGCAGAACACTCAGGGGTTCCAGGCCAAGACCACGGTGACCATTACCGGCGCCGGTCAGATCCTGTTGTCCCCGGCTACGTTCCAGCCGCCGGGCAAGATGACGATCCGCTGCGACAAGATCGCCAGTGGCTCAAGCACCGGCTGTGTCTTCCCTTCCTTCACCCCCACGCTGATGCTTCCCCTGCAAAACCGCGGACAGGTCAACGTCGCCTGGTCGATGCAGACCCTCACCGACCACTGGGGCTGGGAGGGCAAGGGCAGCCCGCTCACGCGCGAGATGGACGAGGCGGTCATCAAGGCCAACCGCGGCAAGGTGTGCGACTCGGCGTGGACGGCGGACCCGACCGTCCCCGAAGACAGCTGCGATGAGTTCCCCTTCGCCGCGACCAACCAGAGTGGGGCACAGCTCAACCTCAGCGGCAAGGACTGCGCACAGATCCGCCCCGACACACCCGCCGGCGGGCGATGGACAGTCACCTACGTGAACGACGCGACTGGACGGCGCTGCACCATCGGCCACGTCCCCAACAAGGAGAACGGCTCCGTCGGGGGATCGCTGTCCCTCTTCTACCAAAACCAACGCGTCCTGAACGACGAGAAGTTCTGGCTCGCCGTCGGCGTGTAACCACGCACGAAGCCGTCGGCCCGGCCACCCGGGCCGACGGCCGGCCCGGAGGCTACGAGCCGCCCAGCCCGCGCCCTCCAGAGGTCTTTGCCGTTCCGGCCGCCCGCGGTACACAAGGCTCACCCACCGGCCCGCCCACAGCGCCACCCACGCCACCTGCACCAGTCGACGGAGCGGCTTCGGACGCGTTGTGTTCTGCCGCGGTCTTCTCTGGGCCGAGTCCCTCAGCCGGCAGCTTGCCCGTCAACGTGAGCGTCGTCCGTTCCAGGTCCAAGACCACGCCCGTTACTTCATGGAGCAGAGCCAGGCCGGGATGGTGAGCGGGGCCGCCCGCGCCAAGGAGGCCAACACGCTCCATCTGCCCCACCAGGAAATCCGGATCAGCACCGCCCTTGCGGGCCCGCTCATATGGCGCCGCGGTGTCGACCCCTGTGACGAGGACACCGTCTCGCCAGTACTCGACGAACTCCACGCCATCCACCGTGAAGCAGCACATCGCCTCGGTACCCCGCGATGCCTGCGCCAGCCGCGCCGAGTTGCTTGCCCAGATACTGGCCGGCTCCAGCGAGAAGGCCCAGGAACCCGCCTCCCCGACCCGCGCGACGCCCCAGGACCAGTAGTCCTCCATGCCCGCCCACAGGAACTCGTTCGCCTCATCCTCATCCTGCGGAAGGAACATCTCAGCAGGAACGCCGCCCAGCCGCATCAAGAGTTCGCGGCCAGTTACCTGCTGCGCGAGCACCAGACAGTGCACCTCATATGTGTCGCCGATCCAGCCCAGCGGTGTGCTGTCGGTCATGCCACTCCTCGTCATGTCTGAAGATGCGCCCAATCGTATGGATTACGCGTGCTTTGGCCAATGACTAACCGTCACCCTCAGCGCGCCGCGAACGCGGTGATGGCCAGCTCGGGGGAGTGGCAGGTCACCCCGCAGCACCCACATCTCCGCACCACCCAGGCCGCTCAGCACATAGCCTCATGCGGTTGAGAGGTGGGCATGGAAGAACTGGTCGTCGAAAGCGTCAGGTACAGCGCTCCGTGCGCGGACTGCGGGGCACAGCTGGAGTGCTGGGGTGTCCACGGCCTCGTCGGCGGCTCGTTGCGGTGGGACGTGGAGTCCGTGTGCCCGGCCTGCGGGCAGGCGACGGCCGCCTGCGGCCAGGACCTACCCGCCCGGTTGCGGGACCGGCTGCTCGCCGACAACGGGCCGACCACATTGCACGTGACGGCGCCCTCGGCGGCGCGTGTCATCGTCATGCGGGTGCTGCGCGCCGAGCTCGGAGTCGGTCTGACGGAGGCCAAGGCTGTCGCGGACCAGGTGCTGACAGGCGCGTACTCAGGAACGCTGCCCGAGGTGGAGTACCTCGCCCGAAAGCTGCGTGCAGCCGGAGCCGACGCGGTAGCTACCCGCCCCTGAGGGACTGCTGACAGCGGGGATCAGCAAGTGCCGGGGCAACACTGCCGCCGGACAGGGGCGCGCGGCGCAGGTCGGCGTAGGCGCGGACGGTGACGCCGGCCTGGCCGGGGGTGTGCCAGGGGGAGGAGGGGCCGCTGGAGAGCCATAGCCCGCCGAGTGCCGCTGCGGCTTCGGCGGCGGTTGCTTCGTCGACCGCGGTGATGTCGATGACGACCAGGCCCGGCTCGCTCAGGTGCTCTTCAGAGATCTTCATGACCACACAGACGGCCCTCGCCGACCGGAGGGTTCGCCGCGACGGCGGAAGTCACCCGGACGTGGCTCAGAGAGAATCACCACCGGAGATTGACGGTGACGCGCAGGCGCATTCATGAAGACACTCGCGCTGACCACCGAGGGTTGCTCAGGTACGGACTGCTCCCCATGATCGACGACATGAGTACGGAAACCGTGGTCGAGGCGACCTGGCGCCAGCTGCGCTGACGGCGTCCGCGGTCGTGTGCGCTCCTGACACATCTGCGAAATCCAGGAGCAGACGTAGACCTGGGCGACCTTGCCAAGGCCGCACCACTGCTCGCTCGCGTACCTGTGACGGCGGAACGACGCACTGGCCAGAGCGGCCGGGCGAGGGACGAAGGCTCACGGCACCGTGAAGAGAGGAACGGCCGACTTGATTCCGCCTTGAGGAACCATCTGCCCAGGTGAGAGCGTGTGATCACCTGATCATCGGTACGGGGGATGTTTTCATGGGTGTTGTGCTGCCTGGGTGGGCAGACGAGGTTCTCGACCTCATCGGGGTCTCCTGGCCCAACGTCGACGAGGACGACTACCGCGAGATGGCGACGGCCATGCGGGAGTTCGCCGATGACATTGACGAAGGCGCGAACGAGGCGCATCAGGCTGTCCAGGGCCTGGTGGGCTCGGCGGGCGGTTCGCTGGCCGTGGAGGCGCTCAACGCTCACTGGAGCAAGATCAACGGCACGCATCTTAAGAATCTGGGTGAGTGCGGCCGTATGGCGGCCACGGCGTTGGACGGCGTCGCGGTGCTCATCGAGGGTGCCAAGGCCGGGGCGCTGGTCCAACTGGGCATTCTCGCTGCCGAGGTGATTGCCGCTCAGGCGGCAGCGCCCTTCACCCTTGGGCTGTCCGAGGTCGGCGCGCTGGCTGCGACCCAGGCCACTCGCGTGATCGTGAAGCGGCTGTTCAAAGAGGTCTGTCAGCAGGTCGCCGAACAGGTCATCAGTATCGCGCTGACGCCTGTCGAGGAAGCCCTGGGGGCGATGGTCGGTGACCTCGTAGTCCAACTTGGCGCTAATGCACTGGGTGTCCAGGACGGCGTGGACCTGAACCGGACGGCCAACGCAGGCAAGGAAGGCTTCAACCAGGGCGTGCAGAGCGCCAAGGACGCTGCGAAATCGGCTGCCGGGAACCCGATGGAACTCCTCAGCGCCGGCGGTCGTAGTGGTGGCGAGGGAGGAGCCGGCGCCGCAGGCGGGTTCAACTTCGACCCGGACGAGCACGATCGTGCAGTAACCGGATTGCAGAGCGCCGGCGGCACGTTCCGCAACAAGGCTGGCGGGAAGATCGGCCGGGCCAGGAGCCACCACGGCCGCACCCGTGGCAAGGACGCCATTGCGGATGCGGCGAACGCGATGCTCGACAAGGTCATCGACGGCATCGAGGACGGCGTGAAGAAGACCGCCAAACACCTCGACGACAACATGACCCGCGGCGTCAAACAGATGGCCAAGAACCATCACGACAATGACCGCGCGCTATCTGATCACTTCGCCGGTCTCGGCAAGGGCGGCAAGTCCGACCCGAAGGCCCCCCACACCTCCCTCAACTCTGCGGGCAAGGGCCCTGGCCGACCGGGCAAGGGGAATCCGTCCCTCGCGGAACCGAGCAAGAGCGGCCAGCCCTCGAACGGCAACATCGGCTGCCACACCGCCGGCGACCCGGTCGATGTGGTCTCCGGCCAGATGATCACCAACGCCCGAGACCTGGAGCTCCCCGGACTGCTGCCCCTGGTCCTACGCCGCGCCTACGCATCCGCCTACACGGCAGGCCGCCTGCACGGTCCGGGCTGGTCCTCCACCATCGACCAGCGCATCGAGATCGACACCAAAGGCATCCACTACGCCGGCGACGACGCACAGATCCTGCACTACCCGCTGCCCACCCACACCGGCGAACAAGTCCACCCCGAGACAGGTGCACGCTGGCCGCTCACCTGGGACCGGCACACCGACACCGTCCGTATCGAGGACCCCGACCGCGGCTGGACCCGCCACTTCGCCGCCTCGGGAACAGTGGCCGGCCTGGAGCGCACCACCCGCGCGATCACCGAGATCACCGACCGCAACGGCCACTGCATCACCTTCGTCCGCAACGAGACGGGGGCGCCGACAGAGGTGCGTCACAGCGGCGGCTACCGGATCGCCGTCGACACCATCCCCACCTCGGACGGCCTGCGCATCGAGGGTCTGCGGCTCCTCAACAGCACAGGAACCAACCCTGGCATCACAATCGTCGGCTACGAGTACTACCCAGACGGCCGCCTGGCCGGAATCGTGAACTCCTCCGGCCTGCCCTACGAGTACGAATACGACGACGCCGACCGCATCACCGCCTGGACCGACCGCAACGGCCAGACCTACACCTACGTCTACGACGAGAGCGGCCGGGTCATCCGCGGCATAGGGGAGAACGGGGAACTCTCCGCCCAGTTCCACTACGACCCCACCCACCGAATAACCACCGTCACCGACAGCCTCGGCCACCCCACCGAATACCACTACGACGACCAGCACCGCGTCACCACAACCGTCGACCCGCTCGGCCACACCACCTACACCGGCTACGACGCCCTGGGCCGCATCGTCTCCCGTACCGACGAGATCAACCGGACCACCGGTTTCGACCTCAACAAGCACGGCGATCCGGTCCGCATCACCGACCCCGCCGGCGGCACTGTCGAACTCGACTACACCGAACTCCGCCAGGTCTCAGCCATCCGACAGGACGGCGAGCAGGTCGCCACTTTCACCTACGACCGCAACGGCAACCTGCTCACCACCACCGACGCCACCGGCGCCCGCACGCACCGCCAGTACGACCCCCAGGGCCGCCTGACAACGGTCACCGACGCCCTCGGCCAGAGGCGGCACCTCGAAACCAACACCGCAGGTCTGATCACCGCCGTCACCGATGCCTTGGGCAACACCGCCCGCCTCACCTACGACGCCTTCGGCCGCACCATTGCCTTCACCGACCCACTCGGAGCCACCACCCGCCTCACACGGCGCACCGAAGGCGAGATCACCGAACGCCACCACCCCGACGGCACCACCGAGATCTGGACCTACGACCCCGAAGGCAACGTCACCGAGCAGCGCGACCAAGCCGGAGCGCTCACCCGCTTCACCATCGGCCCCTTCAGCCGGCTAACGGGGCGCACCCTTCCCGACGGCGAAGAACAGCACTTCACCTACGACACTGAGCAACGGCTCCTCTCGGTCAGCACCAACGGCGCCACCTGGAACTACCGTTACGACAAAGCCGGACACCTCGTCGGCGAATCAGACTTCAACGGCAACGGCCTCACCTACCGCCTCGACGGCGCCGACCAACTCCTGGAAACCACCGACACAGCCGACCGCACCACCACCTTCGCCTACGACGTCCTCGGCCAGCTCGTCGAGCGCCGCAACCCCGACGGCTCGACAACCACCCTCAGCTACGACACACGCGGCCTGCTCAAGCAGATCGCAAGCCACGGCATAGCCCTGCACTACGACTACGACAAACTCGGCCGCGTCCTGACCGAGACCGTCAACGGACGCTCCACCACCTACACCTACGACCAGCTCGGCCGCCGCACCAGCCGCACCACCCCCACCGGCATCACCTCAAACTGGTCCTACGACGCCAACAACCAGCCCACCCACCTCGCTGGCACCCTCGGCTCCCTGGCCTTCGCCTACGACCCCGCCGGACAGGAAACCACCCGCTTCCTCGGCAACGGCGCAGCCCTCACCCAGACCTGGGACGCCTGCCACCGTCTGAGTGCCCAGTCCCTCTGGGCCTTCGACCACACCACGCAATCCGCCGATCAGGCCTACACCAGCATCCAGGAACGCACCTACGCCTACCGCACCGACGGCCTGCCCAGTACGGTCACCGACCGCCGCCGCGGCCGCCGCCAATTCGAGCTGACCCCCGCAGGCCGCATCACCCGCGTCACGGCCGACAACTGGACCGAGACCTACGCCTACGACGCCCTCGGCAACATCACACAGGCACACGACACCCGCGAGCCCGACGCCACGACCGCCGGCGAACGCGCCTACACCGGATCGCTGCTGCGCACTGCGGGACGCACCTCCTACGACTACGACGACCAGGGCCGCCTGGTGCGCATGCTGGTGCGCACCCTGTCCGGGAAACGCCGGGAATGGCGCTACTGGTGGGGCCCAGAGGACCGGCTGGTCAGGGTCGACACCCCCAGCCGCGGCTCATGGGTCTACGACTACGACCCGCTGGGCCGTCGAATAGCCAAGCGCCGTCTCGCACAGCGCGACGGCCAGACCATCGCCGTCGAGACCGTCGCCTTCACCTGGGAAGGCGCAAAGCTGATCGAACAGTTCAGCACAGACGACGACGGAAATCGCCGCACGGTCACCTGGGATTGGGAACCTGGCTCGTGGAAGCCCCTTTCGCAAACCGAGCGCACATGGGCCACGGACGCGGACAACGCCCACAGCGACGTCGATGAGCGCTTCTTCGCCATCGTCACCGACCTCGCCGACACTCCCAGCGAACTGGTCACCACGGACGGGCGCATCGTATGGACCGCTGAGGAAGACCTATGGGGAGCGGGGCGCGGTGCCCCCCGGGCGTGCCCCCTGGGCAGGCCCGGGCAGTACCACGATGACGAGACGGGCCTCGAGTACAACCTCTACCGCTACTACGACCCGGCCACCGGGCGCTACCTGAGCACCGACCCTCTCGGCGTGCAGGCCGGCCCCAACCCGCATGCCTACGTTCCCAACCCCCTGTACTGGATCGACCCCCTCGGTCTGGCAAAGCAGCCCTCGGGGATGGGGGGCTGGTACGGCAAGCTTCAGCCCGCCAACTGGACCGACGGAAGCGACAACACCCGCTACGAGATCAACCATCTCCCGGCCAAGGACTGCTACCTCAACCTCGGACTCCCCACCGACCTCAAGGAGTCCACCGGGCCCGCCATCCGCATGGAGTACGACGATCACCGCGACTTCATCAGCACCGGATCCGGCAAGATCAACGACAAGTGGCGAAGGGACCAAGAGGCCCTTATCAGGCAGGGCAAGTTCGATGAGGCAATGAAGAAGGACATCGACGAGATCCGAAGGAAGCACGGCACCAAGTACGACGCAGCCATCAAAGAGATGGTCGACTCCCTGCCGCACAACCGCAAGTTCCAAAAGTACCTGGCAGACAACGGCTGGAAGATCAGGACCTGCCTCCTACAATGACGACCATGGAAATCGAACTGGACCCGCCGAACGGCATCACAGGCTTTCCCCTGGGCATGCCTGCCGAAGCCGTCAAAGCGGCAGCCGCGGAACTGGGCGAGATCAAAGTCCGGGACGAGGACGCCCCGGACTTCTTCCACCCCATGCGGATCCTCACTCTGCACCCCCAGTTCGAGATCAACTTCGTCATGGAAGACGCCAAAACCCTCGAGTACGCCGAACTGTGGATCCCTCGCCCCGGCCCTGAGGAGATCACGGTCCGCTTCCGTGGCATCGACGTCTTCCGCACCCCGGCCCTCCAGCTGATCCGGCAGATCGAAGACATGGGTTTCACCTTCCTGCACGACGAGCCCAGCTACTGGGTGGTGCCCCGCCTCTCGCTCGGCTTCACCCGCACAGCCGGACACGAGGTACCGCTCGACACAGACGGCGAACCGCTCTACTTCCAGGCCGTCCTCACCGGACCGACCGACTACTACGACTACAAACTCGACAGAACCAGCTGAGCTCACACCTGCGAAACCCCGAGGCCACGGGCGCCATCGATCATTCCTGCGCCGGTAGATCTGCACTCGGATAGTGGGAAGCCGCACCGCGAGATGAAACATGCCGGCGCCGGTTTCGTGTGACGGCTCGGTAGGCGCAGCGAGTAGTTTCAGCCGCTGGTGGGGTCGAGACCGCCGGTGGTCAGGGGAGTTCGGCGCAGGTCAGCGTAGGCGCGGACGGTGACGCCGGCCCGGCCCGGCGTGCGCCAGGGTGAGGAGGGTCCGCTGGAGAGCCAGATCCCGCCGAGCGAGGTCGCAGCCTCGGTGGCGGTTGCTTCGTCTACCGCGGTGATGTCGATGACGACCAGGCCCGGCTCGCTCAGGTGCTCTTCAGAGATCTTCATGACTACACAGACGGTCCTCGCCGCTCCGAGAGTTCGCCTCGACTGCGGAAGTCACCCGGATGTGGCTCAGAGAGAAGCACCACCGGAGTGCGGCCGTGACGCGAAGGCGCCTTTGGGTAGACCCATGAAGCTGACGTACTCATCTCACCTGGGAGCCCTATGTTTTCCGTGCGTCGCTTGACTGCTCTGGTGTGCCCGTTGTTGGTCCTGTCCGCGGTCGCGTGCACTCCCGGTGTTTCCCACGAGGACGCGAAGCCGGCGTCGGCGGACCCGAGCTCCTCGCCCTCCGGCGGCAAGAACGGCAGCCTTCGTCTCACGGACGCGATAGGGCGACTGAACGTGTCCCGCGAGGCCCGGGCCGGTTACGAGCGCGACAAGTTCCGGCTGTGGACCGACGCGGACCACGACGGCTGCGACACCCGTAAGGAAGTCCTCCTGGCCGAAGCGGTGAAGAAGCCACGGCAGGGCAAGAACTGCAAGCTGACCGGCGGCAGCTGGCGCTCGTACTACGACGACAAGACCGTCACCGACGCCCGCAAACTCGACATCGACCACGTCGTGCCCCTCGCCGAAGCGTGGGACTCCGGCGCCTCGAAGTGGACGCCGGAGCGCCGCGAGCAGTACGCCAACGACCTGGGCGCGGAGCGCAGTCTCGTCGCGGTCAGCCTGGGGCCCAACCGGACCAAGGGCGACAAGGACCCGGCCGAGTGGATGCCGCCGGCGAAAGACGCCACCTGCACCTACGCCACCGACTGGGTGGCAGCGAAGCTGCGGTGGCAGCTGACTGCTGACCGTGCCGAGGTCAAGGCGTTGCGCACGGTCGCCACGGGGTGCAGGGACGCGACGGTGACGTTCACGCCGGCACCGTAGAACGCTGCGACTCCAGGTACCCCAAGGCGAGGACATCTCTGTGCTGCGGATGTTGCCACCGCTCACGGCTTGAGGATGTCGATAATGTCGCGGAGGGGCAGCCCAGCAACGTACGTGGCAAGGCCGACAACGAGGAACGCGCCGGTGGTGTACACGGCGCCGTTGCTGAGCTGGACCCCCAGCCGACACACGTTGCGCCATGTGGCAGCTCGGATGCGGGCTTTGAACACGCGGAGGCGTCGTATCAGTTGGCCCCGGCGGCTGGGGGGCTGCGCGGGCGGGGGAGTGGTACGGGCGCTGAGGGACATATATGTGCCTTCCGGCGCGGAGGTATGTTCTGCGGATTCGGACAGCTCGGTGGCTGTCGTCCGGGGGGCCGCGCGGTCGGCTGTTTACTCGGCGCTCGGCCGGAGCACGTCCCTCGTTCGGGCCCGTAGGCCCGTGCCGGACGGGTCCCTCAGCCGACCTGGAGCCCACGCTCTGACTGGCTCTGCCGCGTCCTGGCCCCGCGCACGATGCCCTGGCATGGTGTGCGGCGACCGGCTGCGGAGCCGCGCCGGTGCCTCTCTGCAGCGTTCACTCCGACGGATCGGGAACAGAGCGACGCCTCACCCAGGTTGCACGGCTCCCTGCTCGATCGGCCATCCGCGCACCGAGACGTCCGCCCAGCCTGCCGCCCTTGTCAACTCAGGGCAACGCCGCCAACTGTGCTGATCCCGCATCAGGCCGAGCCTGTGCGCCAGCAGCACGCAGCGATCAGCGTGAAGGTCACGTCAGAGTGTCAGCAGTGTCTGTTGCTCGGCACTGCGTCGTCCGCTTCCAGGTGTGCGCCTGCTTGGTCTCCAGCTCCTTAACCGGGCCCTGAGCTGCTTGTTCTTGTCGTCCCAGACTGCGTACCACGAGGGAAAGCACGCCGGTCAAGAGAGTACGATCTTGGTGACTAATGATCATCTATGGGGGAAACGCATGCGCTTGAGCTCCGCCACGCATATAGCCGGAGTCGTACTCGCTCTGTCCGTCACCGTGGGGGCAACCGCCGCTCACGCGAGTGTCGGTGGCGCGCGGTCCGCCTCGTCGGCATCAGGGGCAGACGCATCGACCAAGTCCGCAGTGGGCAAATACAGCAAGGTCATCAAGAAGTCGCACAAGGGGAACTACACGAACCGGAACAACGAAATTGCGCGCTGCACGGCGCAAACAAAGGGCATGACCTGCATGATCAACAAGACGGCAGCGGCGACGCGCACCATCGATGCCGGCTTCGGTCTGGACCGCGGCGGTGTCGCCGCCAGCTTGAACATCAGTGATGCCAAAACGCAGTCGGTATCGGTGATCTGCAGTTCCCCGGTGAAGAAGGGGCACTCGCTCGTTGCCTACCCGATCGGTACCCGGTACACGTACAAGATCGAGAAGCACATCACCACTCCCATTGACTACAAAGCCGGCACGAGTGGGTGGAAGCACGCCTTCAACCCCGCGCCTGCAAAGGTTAGTTGCAAGGTCAAATGATCCGCTTCGGTAGCCGAGGTATGAACAGTGCACCGTCCGGGCGTGCCGTGATCGCAGTCGCTGCTGTGGCCGCGATGATGTTGAGCGGATGCGGCACGCACGATGAGCCGGCGAAGCCCGAGCAGGTGCCGGTTGAGTCGCTCGTCGGCCAGACCGTCGATCAGGTGGAGCGCAATCTGCCACCGGCCTCCACGATGGTGTCCTACGACTTGTCGAAGCCGGTCACCGGTGCCAAGGCCAGATATGGCACCGGGCACGACCAAGGGACGCATGCCGACTGGATCGTCGTGGCGGCGTGTGCGAATACGAAGTACGTCAAGAACGACACCCGGCTTGCGGCTGGTGTCCTGCACAAGGACGCGTACGCCGACGGCATCGCACGGAAGGCGAAGGATCATGCCTTCGACCACTACCTGGCGGAGTGCAAGTAGCTGGGAGTGACCCGGAGCCCAACCGGCTCCATCGAGAGGCCCCGCTCGGCGGGGCCTCTCTCGCCATACTGGGCACGACACGACGGCCATCTGCCAGACGATCCCGAACCACGTTGCGACGGATGGGCATCGAAGACAGCGTCATCGCACTGAATGACCGGAAGGTGATCGAGTGGCAGGGCAGCGAACCGGGCCGTGACCAAGCCAATGCTCGGTTATCAGCAGCGGCTCGATCGCGAGCCCGGGACGGTGGTGCCTGTCGCTGTGGTGCAGCACACGGGGCTTCGTCGATCCGCGGCCGGCTCCGGTGCGCTGCTTGAGCTGGCCGATCTGCTCCCGCAAGTGCTTCAGCTTGTGCTCCTGGACCGGACGGTGCCGAATTCCTCTACCGCGTCGGCGACCTCAAGAAGTGGGCGCGTAACCGACCGCGCGGCGCCACCGGCGCTACCGACCTCAACTGACCGGCCCGGCCTCAAGTTGAGCCGGCTTCCCCCACGGGACCGCCGCACATACCCGGCTATGAACGGCCCGGGCCCCGCAGCAACGCCGGGGGCCTCGCCTGGGGCGTCGGCGTCCAGGAAGCCCAGGCTCATCTGAGGGGCTCACGTAGGCATCTCCGCGCCACGGTTGAACAGGCCAGCGAGCGCTGCGGGAAGTGCGATCAGGGACAAGCACAGCAGCGTCACGAGTGCCGTGTGCCAGATCCACCATGCCGTGGTCTGTGGGTGGACGGTGGGGATCATGCCCCAGTGGATGCCGTAGCAGACGATTCCGGCGGCGGAGAGGGCGGGGACATCGGACATCAGTTGCCGCTCTGTCCGGTGGGGCAGGAAGAACGACCATGCGACGACGCCACCGAGGAGGAGAAGGGTTACCGGCACGGCTGCACCGCGCAGGCCCTGATCTCGGTTCAGCCAGTCGTGAACCTGCGTGCCTGTTATGCCCAGCGTGCCGAGGAGGCCAAGGCTGGCGGCCGCCAAAAGCCCGGAAGCGACGTGCGGGTGGCTCTCGGTCCGACCGATTGCATCGCTGTCCGCCTGCCTCCGCTACTCCACCCACGGCAAACACCGACGCGACCGCCTGCTGGCTCACCACGACCGGGCCCCGGGCCCTCAACGGGCGCCGGGCCCAGCCTCGTTGTCGGTGTTCAGTGATGGTGGGCCGTAGTGTCGCAGGGACCGGGCAGCGCTGCGTACAGTCGGTCCGACACCAGCCTGGGAACAGTGAACCGGCGCGCGGTCTTCAACGTGTTCGACTGGATGAGGCGATGTTCCTTCCCGCAGGTATTCCGGGTGTATTTCTGTTCGAGTGTGGATAGTGGGTTCTGCTGCGGGTGACGGGAATTGGGCACTCACACATGCTATTTCGCCGTTCGGGTGTGAAGGCCGCGGTGTGGAGTGAGGCCAGGCGTAGCTTCGTCTCGCTTTCGTTCACGAGCCTTCCTCGCTACACCAAGAAGAACGGGGAAAATCTGTGCGCTTCAAAGCCCGCTTACGAACCGGCATCCTCGCGGTCACCAGCACGGCTCTCATAGTCTCCGGTCTCACTGCCGCGGCCCCGGCCGCCGATTCCGTCGCCGCCGCGGAGGTGAAGGTCGCCGCCGGGCCCGCTGCCATGGGCAGCACCAAGTACACCCGCACCTACGGCCAGGTGAAGGGCCCGCTGCAGATCGGCTTCTACCGAAACAAGAAGCTCGTAGGACTCATGACCGGCAACTACAGCATGTCGGAGAAGCTGAACGCGCGGTCCAACCAGTGGAAGCGCTCCTTCAGCGTGACCATCAAGAAGGCGACCGGCGCCGCCAAGGGCGGCATCACCACGAACGTCAAGGTCGCCTGCGGCAAGGGTGCACGCTCCTGCAAGCCCTCCGCCTCACAGACCAAGCGGGTCTCTGGCGGACACACCACCCGCTTCAGGTTCACCATCTCCAGCTTCGGTAAGCACACCGACAACCACAAGCCGGTCCTGATCGTCACCTCTACCGCGCCCGGCTTCACCCCGGCTATCGACACGGCCCCGGCCATGCGCACCGTGCGCTGCGACAACGACCGGTCCATCCGCCTCAAGCGCGGCTGCGTCTACTCAAGCATCGTCACGAACTTCTCCATCAGCCGCGCTAACCCCAAATGGGGCGCGATGGCCAAGCACGTCTACACCGCCGAGCGCACCCTCCAGGGCAAGCCCGGCTACGCAAAGCCGCTGCACCGCACCACGTCCGCGCAGGGCAAGAAAAACCGCAAGAAGACCTGCCCGTCCCACCTTCCGCGGCCCAAGGGCTACGAGTGCGACGAGTACCCCTACGCCTCCACCAAGGAGGGTGGCGGCATCATCGGCACGAACCAGAGCCGCAAGATGATCCCCCGCTCCCACAACCAGGACGGCGGCAAGCAGCTCCAGAAGTACTACGACTCCAACCGCATCCTTCCAGGTGACCCGTTCTACTCGATCATCAAGTAGCGTTTCAGGCATCTGAGCTGACGGCCGCCCCTTCCTACAGGAGGGGGCGGCCACTCGGCAGACCTCTGGCGAAGGATGCCCGTGATCGAACTCGACGTTGATCAGCAGATTCCCGTCATCCTCACCGACTTTCAGCACCCCGATGCCTGGCGCGCGCTCGTGGCCGTGCTCACCAAGGACGACACGACCCCCATCGAGGTCTACGAAGATGCCGCCTGCGACAGCGCCGGCGTCGACGAGCTGATCGCCGCTATGCCGAGCGCCCCGGACAAACGCCCGGACTGCTTCTTTGTCGCCGACAGCATGACCCTGACCCACCCGGAACATCCGCTCCTCGCCGTTTCCCTGGACGAGGACGACGAAGGGCGCGCCTTCCGCATCATCCCCAAGCAGATCCCCACAATGGCATCCACCCTCTTCATCGCCCACTCCGACTTCTCCGGGTACGCCGAAGGCGTCGACGACGACGGAACCTTCCGTCGCAGCTAACTTGATCTTGCGAAGGCTGCAAGAACAGCTCTGGAAGCTGATCGTCGCGAGACCATTGCCGCCGAGGAAGAGCAGCGGAACGCTGCGGCTGACAGCGAGCAGCTGGCCAAGAGCCTCGCCAACCCGCCTCGGCCCTGTTCCTCGTGGGCGGTCGCTAGACATGCCCGACTTGCCCTCGCCCGAAGAGGTCGAAGCCGCCCGGACGCCCGCCGGCGGCTGGAAGCGTGACCAGCCCGCCGTCTGGGGTGTCCCGTGGCCCCGCCCAAGGGGTGGAAGGACGAGCTGACCGAGCGCTTCCAGGGCGCACGCCAGGACGGCACACCGTCGCCCCCCGCCCAGCTCGGCCCCGGCCGACTTCGCACAGGAGACGCTCGACTTCGGCTGGCCCATGACAGCGGGGCCCTGACAGGATCACCCTGCTCGGCCCCGCTGTTCGTTCCCGGCTGCCCACCGGCTGAGGCAGATGCGCGGTTCCCCCCGCGAGCCCGAAGTCGTCCAGCAGGGTGTCCTCAGTCGTCGGGCGCGCTGCCCACCCACGCGATCGGCCGGCCCTCGCTGTCGTTGCCCCAGTGCAGTTCCTCCATCGAGGTCTCGTGACCCTCGTCCAGGACGCAGATGAGTCCCCAGCGACCGTGTTTGCCCGGGCAGATCCGGGTGAGCCGGGCCGCGTCGCCGTCGCGTACGGCCTGCTCGTAGCGGTCATGGAACGGCTGGAGGCGGGCGCACAACTCCCTGCCAATCTGCGTCTCTGTCGCCTCGATCCGTGCCCTCACCTGCTGCACCTGCGGATTGGACAGCACGAACGAGATGACCTTCTCTGCCTCCGTGAACGCGCTGTTGCGGACGTGCCGGCGCACGGCTTCCTGCACACGTTGCCCTTCCATGCGGTCACCGGTCACGGTCCGGCACTCGACATCGACCACATCGTTCCCTTCGCCGAAGCGTGGGACTCCGGCGCCTCGAAGTGGACGCAGGAGCGCCGTGAGCAGTACGCCAACGACCTGGGCGCGGAGCGCAGTCTCGTCGCGGTCAGCCTGGGGCCCAATCGGACCAAGGGCGACAAAGACCTGGCTGAGTGGATGCCGCCGGCGAGAGACGCCACCTGCACCTACGCCACCGACTGGATCGCCGCGAAACTCCGCTGGAAACTGAGCGCCGACCGCGCCGAGGTCAAAGCCCTGCGCTCGGTCGCCGCAGGCTGCGCGGACGTGACGGTGACGTTCACGCTGGCACCGTAGCCGTACGGGAGGGGCGGGCCGCGGCGGTTGGGCGTCGCCGGTGCGTTGTCAGTGCCCTGAGTTACGTTCATCGCGTCCTTCGGGACGCGTCCGCTCCCGCCTGGCCTCCTACAGCGGCCAGGCGGGAACGGCCAGGCTTGCCCCTTCGTACTCGGCACGGGGCGGGCCTCTTCCGGATGGAAGGCCGACACCAAGGTGTCCTGCATCCATTGACGGGGGTAGCCGGGGGGATTGCAAGGAAAATCGGGAACTTCCACCCGGAGCGCTGCCAGGCTGCCGTTTTCGTGCGCCGGAACGGTCATCTCATGGCGTTCGCTGAACACTCCACGACCCGCAATGTTCCGTGATTTCTTGATCACGTGGTGTTACTGGCGGGTGTCGTGAATGCTGAGGTCCCTTTCAACGGCGGCTCGGCACCCGCCTGTTGAGGACGCACTGACGCGCGGTTCTCCGGATGGCCGCGGCCGACCTCAAGGAATGTGATGGACCTCAGGAAGATAGTGACCACGGTGGTGCTGGTCACCGCGGTGGTGTTCGCGTGGAGCGTGGTGATGGCGGCGATGGGCCACGTGTCCTTCGTCGCCTGGCTCGCCCCGGCTCTGGCGCTGACCGTGCAGCAGATCGTTCGCACGACCCGCTCGCGGAACGCGCCGACTTCAGGGCAGGGCACGGTGGGGGTATCCGACAAGGAGGACGCCGCCCCGTGACGATGCCCTTCGAGTCACCTGCGCCGGCCCCCGGGCCGGCGCAGGCACGCCCCGGCCGCAAGCTCGGCCCGATCGCGGACTGCGCGGGCAGCTCGCACCGGGCCTGGCTGGGTCCGATGCGTGAAAGCTATTTCGCCAGCGGACGAACCCTCAGCCATCTCAGCGACCGGGTCCTGCTGGCCAAGTCCAAACTCTCCGAGTTGCTGCGCGGCGTGGGACTGTACCCGCGGTGGGAAGTCATCTACCGACTCTCCACCGAGCTGAGCATGCCCACTTGGCCCCTGTACCGCCTCTGGCGACAGGCAGCCCTCGACGCCCAAAAGACCCGCGAGTGGATCGACCGCTCCACCGAGAAAACCACCCTGGCCACCGCGAACCGCAAGCCGCCCCTGGAGCACGGCGCCCTTCGCCAGATGGTGGAGACGGACTACCGCCGCTACGCCCAGGTCTTCCTCTTCGACGACCCGCGCGACGCCGCCGTGGCCAGCACCTTCGACATCCTCTGGCTGTACTGGAACGCCGCACTCGCCAGCCCCGACATCCGCCGCTACGCCTGGAACATCCTGCGCGCCACCGTCATGTCCAAGACACCGCACATGGACGGCCGACCCGAGCTCGGCCCCGCGGTGTTCGACACCGTCGCCCTGCGGAGCCGAACCTCCGAGACCGAACGCATGAGCCAAGTGGCAGAGAGCCTGGAGCTGTTCAAGGCCATCAGCAAACTGCCCGACGCCCAGCTCGACGTCATGGTGCTGCTTCACCTGTGCGGCATCGCGCCCGCTCACGCCTCCGCCCTCCTCGGCGTCCCCCTCGCCGCCGTACTGTCCGACGAACGCCACGCCGTCCGCTACCTGGAGCGCGCCATCTGCCTACCGCCCGAGACCGGAGGACCCACCCCATGACACCTCTGCAAGAGATCCTTTCCCGGGCGCTGCTGGTACCTGACCGCGTCGTACCACGCGACGTCGTCGCGCACTGCGACCCCGACGACGACCCGGACACCGTCCTCGACGCCGCATCGGCCACGCCAGACGCCATGCCCAACGCCGCAGCCGAAGACCTTCGCGCACTGTGCGAGACCCTCGTCACGCACACCCCTGCCACCGCCATCACCGGCTTCGTCACCGACCAGGTGCCCGAACCCCGCAGCGCGCTGATCCTCGCCTGCGTCCTGCAGCTGACCAACACCGACGGCGGCGCCCGCTTCTGGTGGCAGTACGCCGCCGGCGCCGGCCAAGCCGCCGCGGCCTACTGCCTCTACCTCCACCACCTCTCCCTCGGCGAAGACGACACCGCCCAGTGGTGGCACCACCAGACCGACGACGTCCAGCCCCCACCCCAAACCGATACCCCCGACCACTTCACCAGCGCCCCCATCACGAGCGCCTCCACCACCACGATCCTGCGCGTCCTGCGCCACCTCTCCAAGCACACCCAACGCCCCCGCACCGCCGCGGTCACCGAACTCATGGACTACATGCCCACCGCCGTCGCCGTCGGGTACCTCCGCGAACCCGACATGGAACTGCCCATGCCCGGACCCAACTTCGCCCGCAGAATCCGCACCCTGCTCAACGCGGCCGCCAACCGGCCCGACGTCCCCAGCCGACTCCCTGCTCGGGCGAAACCAGCACCCCCCGAGCGACGTGACGCCGCTTGTGACCTGAGCACGGAAGGATGCAACTGGCAGATGGGCGAAACGGCGACACGCTGAGCTCCAACGCCCCTCGGGGCGCTTGTTCGCCGGGCCCGCGGGCACCCCGTACGGTGCGGGGCGCCCGCGGGCAACGGGGGGCCAAAGAACCCGTGTGTCAGGGGCCGGTGAGGATCGAATGCGTGCCGATGCGACGCCAGACGATGTGCTGCTCGCCGCGAACTATCTCCGGGCCGTACTGCCACGTGGCTCGCCCGTTCCCCTCCCAGGTGAGCTCGAAGATGCCGGACGCGCGCCGAACGCCCTTGATACGGAGGCCGGCGCGGAACGGGCCGCCCGTGCGGAGGTCGTCGACGAAAGCGGTGACGGCCACGCGGAAGGCGTGGCGTTGTTCGGGGGTGAGGCGCTGGAGGTCGGTGGTGAAGCGGGGGAGTGTCTCGAAGGTGGGCACGGTGGTCTCCTTCGGCAGCACGACGGAGCCCCCGGCGGTTGCCGGGGGCTGAAGGAGTTCGGGGAGGCGGTGGTGCTCTTCGGTGGGCGGTGGTGGTGTGGTGGTGGGTGTCTGTGGTGGTGGTTGTGGATGCTGGAGAGCGATGACACTGGCCGGCCGACCGAGGTCGTTTCCCGTCTGACGGGCGCCCGGTAAGAAGGTTCGGCCCCTGCTCCCGCCTGTCGGGAGGCGCCGCTGATCGCCCTTTTCGTGCAGCTCAGACCGGTGTGGTGTGGGCTGCGTGATGGATATCGCGTTGATCACTCGGGGGCAGATGTACCGGTACTACCTGCGCCAGGTCGTCGTCGGCGACAGCCGCCGTCCGGCCCGCAAGCCGCTGCGCAAGGCCCAGGAAGAAGCCGGTGTCCCGGCAGGACGCTGGATGGGCCGGGGCCTGTCCGCCGTCGGCCTGACGGCCGACGGCGAAGTCACCGAGGCACAGCTGCGCAGCCTCTTCGGCGAGGGCCGGCACCCGCACGCCGACCGGATCGAGGCCGAACGGCTGGCGGCCGACGAGATGCCCGCGGCCGCGCGCCGGGCCGGGGCCCTTGGGCGGCAGGTGAAGGTCACCGGGGTCGATCTGGTCTTCCGCCCACAGCCCACCCTCAACCTGCTCTGGGCCCTCGGGGACGAGGAGACACGGAAGGCGATCGAGGGCGCCCACGAGCGCGCCATCACCACCGTGCTCGCCTGGATCGAAGACGACGCCGCCGTCATCCGCTTCGGCGCCGGCGGCGTCTACCGCACCCGCCCCTTGCACGGCCTGGTCGCCGCCCGTTTCCGCCACTACGAGGCCCGCTCCGGGATGCCGCTGCTGCACGACCACCTCCTGCTGTCGGTCAAAGCCCACCGCCCGGACGGCACGTGGGGCTCGGTACACACAGAGGCCCTGTACGAGAACGCAGTCGCTGCATCGACGCTCTACAACGAACTCGTGATGGCGGAGGCATGTGAGGCGCTGGGCCTGGCCTCCGAACCGCGCACCGTCACGGCCGGGCGCCGGCCGGTGATGGAGGTCGCCGGGGTCCCGCACGAGCTGATCGGCTGGACCGCCCGGCGCAGCGAGCAGATCGCCGCCTGCCTGACGGAGCTGGAGCGCGAGTACGTCACCGCCACCGACGACGACGGTGAGCCGCGGTTCCTGCCCGCGGTCTCCGAGCGGGCCCGCGCCAAGCTGAACCGGATCGCCGCGAAGAAGACGCGCCCGCCGAAGCACAAGGCCCGGCCCCTCGCGCAGCTGCGCGCGTGGTGGAAGGCGAGCGCGATCCTCACCTCCGGGGTCGCCGCCGACGTCATCAACTCCCTCCTCGAGCACGCCCGCGCCGCAGCGGCGGCGATCCGGGCCCGGGTCGCCGCCGTGGTCGACGTCGGCCTGGCGGCCGTCGACGTCGCCGCGACGGTGTTCGTGATGAACGGCGGCGGCCGCTTCCACCGCCGGCACCTGCTCGCCGAAGCCCGCCGTCACCTCGCTCTCGTCCTGCGCGGCCGCCGCCGCGAGCCGGACCTGGACGAGCAGATCGTGGACACCGCGCTCGCCACGTACTGCGTCGACATCAGCGAGCCGAAGACGCTGCGCGGCCGGATGCCCGCCTACCGCCTCTACACCGCCCGCTGGTCCCTGGCCGACCTACCCGGCCGCCGCCCGCCCGCCGCCGATCCAGCCCTGGAGCCGGGGGAGTGGGAGATACCCCGCGTCCCGCCGCGCTACGAGCGGGCCGTCCTCGCCGGCGCGGCGGTCCGCGAGAAGCTACGCCCCACCGTCGCCGCCCGGGGCCGGGCCTACGACGTCGTCGCGCACCAGCAGGCGGCGATGCCCGAGCAACTGCTCGCGCCCGCGGCCGCCGAACCCGAGCACGGCGACCAGGAGCCGCAGGCCGACCCCCAGGAGGCGGTCGACCTGACGGCACTGCGGGCCTTGAGGAAATCCCGTACCGACGTGGAGGCCCTCGACCTCACAGCCGAGCGCCTGCGCCTCCTCCAGGACGCGATCACCAAGGCAGCCGTCGACTCCCACGCCCGCACGGACCGCCACGCCGAACCAGACGACGCCGAGGGAGCGCACCCGGTGCGCCAGGACGACCAGCAGGCGCACCGCCCGCAGCAGCCCGGAGCGCACCGTGGTCGGGAGGCTGGCCACTGAATGCACCCGATGGCTGGCATCCACCCACCGAGTGGAGTCCACCGGCCGGAATTGCACGACATCGTGTGGGAGTGGACGGCATCGACGGGGACGATGCCGCGCATCCACCCGGTGCGCACCCGGCTTTTCCCCTTGACCAGGGCCCATGTCAAGGGGAAAAGGCGGGTGCACCCCGGATATGCATCCGGTGCGGCTACCGGTGCAGAGCCACCACGGAGGCCGCCACCGCACGGGCCCGCTCCACTTCCTCATCGCGTAGCGCCTGCAGAGCCTGGAGGACGTCTGTCGGTGCATCGGCGAGGATCTGGCCGACGAAGTGCGCGATCGTCATGGCGATCCCCGGTGCAGCGGCGGCGGGGGCATGTGTGGCCCACCCGCGTATCGCCATGACGTAGAGGACGCCGACCTCGTCCAGGGCGAAGGAGTCGGCACAAGGATCGGTGTCATCGGACAGGCCGGTCACAGGGAAGACGATCAGTTTCGCGATGGCCGGCAGCAGGCCCGGCAACTGCTGGACCTCCGACCCGAGCTGTGCCGCTTGCACGTCGTCTCCGGCCTCTACCGCCAGCACATAGTCGAAGCCCAGCTGCACCAGCCGTGGGGGCAGGTAAGGGACGAGAAGAGACATGGGGCAACTCCGATGTTCAGGTCGCCGTGCCGATCACGGTGACGTCCCGGCAGACTCCAGCCGTCGGCCTGTGGACAGAGGAAGCGGCAGCTGGCGAACCCGCACTGCTTACCGCCGGGCATGCCCGGCGGTAAGCCCTGGTGATGAAAGGGCGCTCGGCATGCCTCCTGCTGTGCGTCCTACGGTTTCCCCTATCAACCCCCCTACGCCGTCCTCTCCGGTGCGCGGGGATAAAAATGCAGGTCAGAGCCCATGGTCAAGGGCTGCGCGGCACCTCGACAACCCTCCTTCCTCTCCTTCTTGTCAGTGGTTGGTGTTAGTGAGTTGGGGGTGGGCGTCGGGTTCGGGCCGGGGCTCGTGGCCGCATGGCCGAGCGGACGTACCGGATGTGGCCGGTGCGGGGGAGAGGTGGGGCAGTGGGCGGGACGAAGCGCTGGCCGTACGGGTCGACGGCGAAGACGCGGCAGATGGTGCTTGCCGCGCTGGGTGTGGTGAAGGTGGCGACCGCCGAGCAGATCAGGCAGCTGATGTGCCCGGGTACAGCCAGCGCGCAGACCGTCCGCAACGGCTGCCTCGACCTCGGGCGAGACGGCCTGGTGGAGTCGCTCGGCTCGGCCAGCCGCACCAACGCCAACGGCAACCTGGTCTCCGAGAAGCTGTGGAACCTGACCGGCCCCGGGCTGGAGGCCGCAGCTGCAGTGCTGGACCGGCCGGTGCGGGAGATGGGCGGCACCGCCCGCGGCGCCGCCCGTTCGGGGGCGAAGCACGCGGTGAAGGTCACCGACACCCTCGCCGCGTTCCTCCAG
The DNA here is from genome assembly GCF_043199295.1 of Streptomyces sp. NPDC048612. Lineage (NCBI taxonomy): Bacteria > Bacillati > Actinomycetota > Actinomycetes > Kitasatosporales > Streptomycetaceae > Streptomyces > Streptomyces sp. NPDC048612. The sequence goes on along the minus strand of NZ_JBICVV010000021.1, from coordinate 6,779 downwards.
ACCCCGCCCGAGCCGACCCGCCCCGTACCCCGCAAACAGCCACAGCCCGCCACCACCACCCCCTCCAGCGCCCCAGCGGGCAACGGCACCGGCACCATCCCCGTGGTCGCCCAGGAACGCCCGCAGGGGCTCGGGCAGATCAGCTCCTGGGCGACGGAGGTGGTGCTCCCGGTCTCCGGCACGCTCACCACCCCCGGCAAGAACAGCCCCCGCGCCGACGCGGTCCTCACCGCCCCCGAGGCCGGGCTGCCGGTGATGTTCGTGGAGGTCGACAACGGCACCGAAAGCCCCGTCGCCCTGGCCCACAAGGCCAGCCGCTATCGCGAGTTCTTCCGCCGCACCGTCAAGCCGCCCAGCCCCTCACCGAACTCCCGCGCGCAGGCGGGGGCGCTGGTGCCGATGTGGGAGACCTTGTACGGCCCGCTGGGGCGGGAGGGATATCCGCCGCTGGCGATCGTGTTCACCAAGCAGGTCGGTCCGGCCGTGATGAACAACCGGATCAACAACGCCATGCGCCTGTCCGAGGAGTACTGGGCCGGTCGGTACTGCGCGTTCGCCGCCAGCTACGGCTCGGATGAACGCGACGGCTACACCGACTACACCGGTGCCGTGCCGATCCTGGTCACCACCCTGGACCGGCTGCGCGAGCACGGGCCGCTGGGCACGGTCTGGTTCCGCTTCGGCCACCCCACCTGGCAGACCCTCGCCGACGCCCTGGACAACCCCGACGACGAGCGCGCCTTCAAGCGCCGCCAGCGTCGGCGCGACCAGCTCCGCAAGGAGCAGCGCGAGCAGGAGGAGCAGCGGCGCGAGCGCGAGCGCCAGGAGGAGAGGGATCGGTGGGCGGCGCAGGAAGCCGCCGCCGAGGCCGCCAGGGAGCCCGACCCGGTGTGCCAGGAGTGCGACGGGCCGCTGGAGAGCAGCCCCTTCGAGTACGACCCGCGAGAAGAAGAAGCACCGCCGGCTGACGGAGTGCACTGCGCGGGGTGCCGTATCCAGATGGCCGAGCCCACTGGCCGTTTCGGCCGGGTGTTCCGCCGCCTGGTGAACGGCGACGAGCGCTACCCCTGCCGAAGGTAGCCAGAGCGGGAGGCCAGCTAGGTCCGGAGTTGCGCGCAACGGAAATTTGAATCAACGCGCCTCGCGCGTCGGACACTTCGGTGAGACTTGCTGAATGCTCGAAGCACTGTCGGACACGCCCGTCCCGATCCGAGTCATGGCTGCCCTGCTTCTCTGGCGTTTGCTGCTCACCACAGGACAGCGCATTGTTGAAAAGCTCGACCCCAGTGACCGATTACGCCTGAGGTCAGTCCTCATATCCCCACTGCTGCGCCTCTATGACCTTCTCTTGAACGTGGTGGTGTACCCCCTAGTCCTGCTGCTGGGCTTGTTGAAATGGCTCGCAAAGCGGTGTGAAATTACGGCAAGGTGGGTCTATGGCCGGGTGGTGCGCCAGATCGTGGCCCGCTACGTGCAGTGGAGTAAGCGGCGGGCTTCACGGCACCTGGCGTGGGCCCGTCGTCCGTTTGGCCAGGACGGCAACCGGATCTTCCCCCACTCGCGTGCGGTGCGGGCCTCAGTACAGGGCTGGTACTCCTCAATGCCGTTTGAGGCCGCCACCTACATCGTCAAGGCGTTCGTCTTTCTGCTTGTGACGATCAACCTCGCCGCGATCATGGCCGTACTGATGAAGGCGACGGTGGGCCTGTGGGAGAGGAGCGGTGCACCGGCCGGGCCGGGCGGCCCTGGCGGACATCTCTTTGGGTCGGTCCAGGACAGAGCCCACCGGCACGATGGTCTGGACCCCCTCCTTTCTTTGGTCGTGGCGTTCCGGAAGCTTGGAGAGGCGGTCGCGGACAAGGCGGCTCCCTATCTAGCGGCGCTTGCTGATCCATGGAGTCGGCCGGTGGAAGCGGTTACCGCAGCAATGTGGATTGCGGCGGCAGGGGTGGCGCTGCTGGCACTGCGGGTGGCCTTTGCGGGAATCCTGCGCTTTCTCCCCGTGTCTCCGGTACATGCCGGTGGGCCGCTCTACCTTGCCCCCTCCCCACGGTTCACCCTGATACGGACGCTGTTGAGCCTGAAGGTAGGGACAAATCGGAGGAACCGGCCAGTCGTGGTTCTGGTGAACTGCCTGGCCCGTGTGGGAGCCGCTCGTCAGCACTACCGGAGATCGGTGAACAGCGGCCATTTGACGGACGCTCCACGGGTGCATCTGGCCGACGTGGAACAGATTGTGTGGTCAGCGTGGCGCACCCGGCATGCGGCGATTCGTGGCGTGCAGCGAGCCCAGTACAAGGAGCATGCTGAACAGGTCGTTGGCGCACTCCGAGCGGTAGAGGCACGGCAGGACACGGCCCCGGACACAGGGCAGGTGCTTGACGAAATGGCCCGCATGCTGGCGAAGATCGCCGAGCGCTATGCGCAGGGCCGGGTCCTTGCGCTGTTGGACCCTGAAGACCTGACCGACGCGCCCCGGGCGGCCAACCGAGAATGGCTGCGTCTGGTCGTCCTCGGTGCGGTCGTCATTGGTGCGGCAGTGGGGGTGCCCGTCCTCGGCCTATCGGACGCGGCCGCCACGCAAGTCGTTGGTGTCATCAGCCTGGTTACGGTTGTTCTGCTGTACGGGTCCAGGCTTGCACCGACAGACCTTCTCGATGTTGTACGTGGGCAAAGTCGGAAGTGATGGGGAGCACCGTTGCCCGGCTTCCACGGCAGGCGAGGTTCACGCGTGCGTGTGCTGCGCCGCAATTCGAACATGTGATGCAATCTGTGGGTGATGTCCACCTACGACTTCCCCGACGACCTCCTGCAGGCCCAGCGCGCCTGGTACACCGCCTACCGCCAGCTCGCCCAGGAGGAGAACCCCTCCCAGACCACCGTCCTGCGCCGCACCCTGCAGCGCCTGTCTGTACGGATCGCCACGCACCCGTACTGGGCGACCGTCCCAGGCCGGGCGCCGGCGGCCCGGATGGCGCTCAAGCAGCAGACCTGGGAACCGGACCCCGCAGAGGCCCGGCGATGACCGCCTACCTCACCGAGAGCCAGCGCCGGATCGCTCGGGCCCTGCGGGAGCTGACCGACGACGTCGGCTACCCGCCCTCGATACGGGAGCTCGCCGACGCGGTCGCCCTGTCCACCTCGACGGTCGCCTACCACCTGCAGGCCCTGGAACACCGTGGGATCGTCACCCACGCCCCGCACCGCAGCCGCTCGTACCAGATGCGATGACAGGCCAGCGGCCGCAGTCGCGGCTCGGGGCCCGGTTGTGTTCGGCGAACCGGGCCCCGAGCTGTTCAGTCCCTCACCGGCGGATGTAGACGGTGATCTGGATACTGCCGCTCATGGCCCCTGCTCCGATGAGGGCTGCGCCCAAGGCGGTCGGTCCTGACAGGCCGATGGTCAGGCCGGCAACGATCAAGAGGAACGGAAGGACGCGCGGCGCCCAGGCCGTGAAGGTACGGAGGCGTCGTATCAGCCGGTGCCGGCGGCTGGGGGGCTGTGCGGGCGGGGGCGTGGGATCGGTGGTGGAGGACATACGAGTGCCTTTCAGCGCGTGCGTGAACTCTGCGGTGGCGGACAGCTCGGCAGCTGTCGTCCGCGGGGGGTGGTCGCCGCGCGGTCGGCTATCGGCTCGGCGCTCGGCCGGAGCACGTCCCTCGTTCGGGCCCGTAAGCCCGTGCCGGGGTGGCTCTATCACGCTAGCGGCAAATGGCTTCGGCATTGCCCCTGTCCGGTTGTGACGGCACATCAGCAGTTCCTCGATTCAGTGGATCGCGTTCGGACGGCGTGACTCTCGGCCAAGGCAGGGGCTTGTGTCGCGTCCTCGCGAAAATGCCCCACCACACCCCTTGAGCTGCGCAGCAGACACCGGACAGCACCACGCGCGCAGATTCGCGAGAACTTGCCGTAGGGCTCGGACTGTGTGGTCCGAGCCCCCTTGCATGTGCGCGAGTTACGGGTCTGAGGAAGGCGGATGTTTCACCAGACAGGCACCAAGCTCGACTTCGTCTGGCCATGCGGCAGTGGAGAAATCCCCCGCGGGGGCTGTTCGGAGCCGGGTAGCGTCCCTGGGCATGGACAGCGATCTCGGCACCGATCAGGCGTGGGAGCGGCTGCGGGCCAGCCGCTCGGCTCCACCGGCCAGAGCCAGCACCGGCTCCCGCCGCAAGACGTACTCGGCAGCCCTGGAGCAGGCTCAGCAGCTGTTCCAGGCCGCCGCCGTCGTGGGCCCGGCCACGCGCCCGGTCCCGGTCTTCTACGGCCTCAGCCAGGCCGGCCGCGCCATCGCGGCCGCCGCCTGGTCCCTCAAGGGCGAGGACTGGCGCCTCGACTCCCACGGAATCAAGACCACGGGGTTCCATCTGTCCTTCCCTGACATCGAGATACGCACCGATCCGCCCGGAACCCAGGGCAGCTTCGTTAAGGTCAGTGAGGTACTCGACTCACCGGTATGGGAGACGGACCCGCTGCGCCTGGAAGACGTGTGGGACCTGCTGCCCCCGAACCTCCGATACCCGCTCACCACCAGGGACCGGCTCACCCCGCTGTACGTCGATGAGGCCAGCGTCGGCATGCACGAGCACTCCCTCCTGACCGCCAACGTGTGCAACATCCCCGACCGGGTCATCGACGCTGGCACCCGTGAGGCGCTGGCCGACTTCCTGACCTCGTATCCGGCCGTCGCTCGACACGAGAGCTACGTGACCACCGGCGCCGGGCCCAAGGCGCCCCCGGAATTCACTCGCCACATCCACGGCTGGGGCGAAATGACGATCAACTGGCAGATGCCCCAGGGGGCGGGGACAGGATTCGACGGACTGGCCACCGGAGCCGAACGGATGGAGTACCTGCGGGCCATGACCCGCAGCTATGCCGGAGGCCGGTACTTCCTGCCTGTCCACCCGCCGATGAAGCGAGAGCTGCACCCGCTGATGGCCTGGTGGGCGGTCCTGTACGCGCTGTCCATGCTCGCCCGGTACCAACCCGCAGAATGGGGCACGCTCATCAGCGTCGACAACAGCCAGCACGCGGTCCCGATCGAACGGCTCCTGGAACGCGCCATCAATCACCTGCCCGTCCTGATCGCGGACACCATCACCGAGGTGAGCACCTGAGCGAAGCCACCCATCCCGAAGCCCTGGGCGAGAACCCGCGGCGCGCCAGGTTCACGATGAAGCCCGGCAACGCGGGCGTGCTGTCGTTCTCGCTCTGCGACACTGAGAGCTTCATTCCAGCGGCGAGGAGCAGCGCATGGCGGCGAAGACCGAACCAGCGAAGTTGGCGCGTCAGGCCCGAGACCTGATCGAAGAGTTCAACCGCGTGGTGCTGGACGACGCGAAGGACCTGTCCGCGCCCGCGCTGTCCGAGGCCACCCAGGCGCTGAAGTCGTTGGTCGAGCGCCTCCCGCAGGCATTCGAGCAGACCGCCGACGTCCTGGAGTTCCTGGCCAAGAGCGACAAGGTCACGGTCGAGCAGGGCGACCCGAAGACCGAGGTGGCCACGACCGCCGCGGAACTGCGGACGGTCGCGGCCGACAGCGAGCAGCTGGGCAAGAGCCTCGCCAACCCGGCGTCGTCACTGTTCCTCATGGGCGGCCGCTGACCATGACCGACCTGCCCTCGCCCGAAGAGGTCGAAGCCGCCCGCACGCCCGCCGGCGGGTGGAAGCGCGACCAGCTCGCCGCCTGGGGCGTGCCGTGGCCCCCGCCGAAGGGCTGGAAGGACGAGCTGGCCGAACGCTGGGAGGCCGCCCGCCCGGACGGACCGCCGGCGCCCCCGCCCACCCCGGCCCCGGCCGACTTCGCCCAGGACACGCTCGACTTCGGCTGACCCGACGACAGCGGGGCCGGACAGGATCACCCTGTCCGGCCCCGCTGCTCGTTCCCGGCTGCTCACCGGCTGAGTCGGATGCGCGGCCCCCACGCGAACTCGAGGTCGTCCAGGAAGACGGTCTCCAGCTCCTTCTCCCACCGGCCGCGCAGGAGGAACGGCGCGGTCTCCATCCGCTCCAGGATGACCAGGGTCTCGGGCTGACCGACCAGCGCGTACCGGCCGTGCGAGGCGGGCCTGCTGCCCGGCCCGTACGCCCGCAGCAGCTCCTCCAGGCGGTCGCGGTGCTCCTCCACGAACGCCTCCAGGCGCTCGATGTACCCCGCGCGTTCCTCGTCGCCCACCGCGCTCAGCGCGACGTCCAGGAAGTCCGACCCGTCCGGCCAGTGGCGCGTCCCCGGCGCGGCCACGGCCCACGAGAAGCATTCCGCCGCCGCCAGGACGTCCTTCGCCTCCAGCGGCGGCACCGAGGCCGGGCCCGGGGCCGGTTCGTCCGCCATCGCCTCCGGGGCAAGGGAGGCCGGCTCTTGGAGGTGGGTGACCAGCATGGCGCTGGAGGCGGCGCGCCCGCGCCCCGCCTTGGCGGATGTGTCGGCAATGCGCAGCAGGTAGCTGGCGACGTCGCGGACCCCGGCGAACCAGCCGTCCTCGAACCGCGGCTCGGACTTGTGCGGCGGGCTGCTCTCGGAGATCCAGGTGTGAGCGCCGGCCACCGCTCCGGCCTCCAACTTCGCCACGATGTCGTCGGCCTGCTCGTGTCCGATCCCGGCGGCTGCCAGGGCCTGGAAGACGGTGAACCGCGCCGCCGTGGCCTCGTGCTGGTGGTGGCTGATGCGGGCCAGCTCCTCGCCGTACGCGTCGGCGTCGTGCTGCTCGGTGCTCACGTGGTGCCTCCCTTGTCTGGCCAGGTGCGGTGGGCGATCCAGTCCGGATCGCGTACGGGCGCCG